>CAZLXD010000065.1:4179-14260 GCA_964563185.1 uncultured Chitinophaga sp. | reverse complement strand
CCTTAAGTCCAAGGGCTTGACTCGTTAAATTCACAGAGCCAAGCATACATGTGTTTTCAAATGCTATTAGTTTTGCGTGTAACGCCTCTCCGGCTTTATTAGTGCCTTTATACGCTTTCACTTTCGCAGTCATATCTTCAACAAACATCTTTTTTACGACTTTGCCATTAATAAAAGGTGCAGCAAACATTACCGGTGTTTCACCAATTTTTTTTATTAACTGTGCAACAGTTTTTGTTTCGTTCGTAACTGCTGTCTTATTTCTCATATCTACAAAAATCGTTTCAGGCTTTTGCCCACGTAAAAATTCGTGTCCTTTGTTTTCTGTTTTCAACTTGTCAAACACAAAAGAGTTACTTGGTAATTTTAATTCTCTGTCATCTATCAAAACAAAACTTTCAAAAGTTTTGAAACCTTCATTATTGGCTAAATGAAACCGGCTTATGTTGGCGGATGTTACAGCTAACCGCTTTATTACATAGTTCTGCTGCTTCCTTTCAATCCGCATCCAAAGTTTCGAATGAAAAACGGGGCAATTTCTACCTGCCCCTTTCAAAACCACGGTATATACCATAGAATTCGGGAAATGGGCGTTCAAATATCCCGGGGTTCTTTGTCGCAGTACGTCATGAAAAACCACTATTCTTTGGTTCTTATTTATCCCATGTTTTTTCAAAAGCGCTACCAGTACTGCTTCGTCCAAGGTAAATGTAGTGAAGCATAATATTTCAGTATTGGGTTTGTCTAATCCACAAAAAAAGTTCTCTGTTTTTAGAGCATTCATCTTTTACGAGTAGTTTTCGGCTATTGCACGCCTAGTTGGTTTGTAATACAAATTATAAAACAAACCCAACCTCAAACCAGCCAAAATCCGTTTATTCTCCTTCTTGGCTTTTTTCGCTTCGTTAGCAAGTGGTGGTTCTTTGTTGTCGCTTTTAATAGACTTAAGCAGTTGCTTGTACTGCGGCAGTTGAACCGTAGGGGGTAGATTGTCGGGATGTTTGTTCAAAATTTTCAAAAGTTGTTTACTCCATTTAACTGTATAATAAGATGCAACTCTCGTACTCCCATCAAAATAAACACCGTATAAACACCTAAGGAAAGCATAACTAAATGCACCTCTCCAAAGCCATTCATCATAACACTTAGGTGATTCCTTTAGTAGTTGTGTGACAACGCCATAAACTCCAACTTCTGGATTTTCATACGCTTTCTGTTTAAAATCATTGCTTTTGCTGTAATCGTTATAAGCACTAATAAAAGCTATTGCTTGTTTGCCGTTAGCTTGCTTGAATAGCTTCTTCCATACTTGTTCATTTCTAATGAAATATTTTGGATCTCCTGTAAAGCGCTTTGTTCGCAAAAACTTGTATAGTAGTTTACATTTCTTCTCGGTCTTACTGGCTGCTTCAATTTTATCACTCATGCTTTTATAGTAGTAAACTGTTCCAAGAGTACCCGGACCTATCCTACTAATTCCCGGCTTCTTTTGCAGTTTTTTGGTAACCTTAATCACATCCAGCTTTCTCGTTTTTGTTTCACAATCAAAAGCTAAGGTCAAGAACGGCCACGCACTGACACCGGTAACTAAAAGAGGGAATAGATTTTCATTCAATTCATCTAACTGAAGGTTTCTTTTTATGGCTTCGGGCGTAGTGGGTCTTAAGGTTGCAATGTCCGCTTTTGAAGAAACGGCAGAAATCTCCAAATCATTTAAAGAACCGTAGTAATTTTTCATCTTCAATGATAATCATGTTCTAATTCTGTTCCCAAATGGCAAGAGCCTCCCGCTCGTGCCGGTTAAACAACCAAAACCTAAAACAAAACCGGCAATACTACCCCACTAAAGCCCACCTTATACAGCGCATGGCTTATTTGCCTCAGGCTGCAATGCTTTATTTCCGCTTTCTTATTGCTCTGCCTTTCCATGTTTTGGGGTGGCGGGCTAAATGTATAACTGCAATTACTGTAATGGTATTCTTTTCTAAAACGTAAAACACACCGAAAGGGAATCGCTTTGTTTTTGCTTTTCTAACGCCTTTATACTCTATGGCGTTTAACAAAGGGTTGCGGGCGATGGCATTAATAGCGGCATCGGCTGACAGCAAAAAATCTTCTCCTAATCCGGGCAGTTGCAATTCATACCAATCAAAAGCCTCCTGCACATCGTGTTCTACCTGCGGGAGAAAATTTAAGCGGTAAATCATTTTGCTTTTTTGGCACGCACATTTTTCTTAATGGTGTCCCATGTGGTTCGCTTAGTAGTATTCTTGTAAGTATGCAGTCGGTTGTCTAATAGTTCTTTTTGTTGTTTGGCAAGTGCAATGCTGTCTTCTGCAATGCTGTCCCAAATTTCTTCCACCAACAATACTTTTTCGGAGGTACTCAGGTCTTTATAGTTCTGTAAATCCATCCCCATTATTTTACTCTAAAATAAAAATCTTTCTCCACCCAATTTCCCCCAAATAGCGAGCGTCTCGCTCGTGCCAAAAAAACAACTAAAACAAAAAACCAAGTCAAAAACCCTGCACACAGCCGCGGCTGTATTCTTGCTCCGGTTTAGGGTATAGGGCACAGTAACACCCATGGGGAAAGTATGCAGCGATTCACTATCTTCATAAAAAATAAGTTATGGTTCAGTTAGTGTTAGATATATCATCGGAAAAGGATGCAGCTTTAATAGAAGAACTGCTGAAACGATTTAAAGGTGTGGAGGTGAATAATTTCAGGCCTTCGCTTTCCGTTGCACAAACGCGTAAAAGAATTGAAGAAGGAATTGCCGATGCCGACAGCGGCAATGTGAAGCCGTGGAAAGAAGTAAAAGCCGGATTACTTAAACGCATGAAGGCAAAGTAGTATGCTTAAAGTAGTGCTCACCCAACGAGCGCAAACCTCTTTAGAAGAAATTACCGACTACTATCTTTTGCAACATACTGCCGCACGAACTGTTAAAGTAATTGAATCATTAGAAGAAGCCTTCGAACTGATTGCCCGCAAGCCCAAAACTATCCTGGTTGTTTTAATATTAAAAAGCCGGTGGAAAACATACGGCAGATAATAGTGCATAACACTTTTAAGATTGTTTACCGCATACAGAAAGACAAGATTGAAGTGCTTGAAATTTTTCATGGTAAACGCAACCCTGTGCTGATAAAAGATATTGACTAATTTGAGAGGCAAGCCATTGCTACTGTCTCACCCCTCCCTCTTCTCCTCATTCCTTATTACCAGTTTCACCCAATCGCCATCGCTTAACTGGTAGCCGTGTTCGTAGCAAAAGTGGTAGGTTTTGCCGGCTTTGGTTTGCAGTATGTGCGTCAGGTAATCGAACATAAAACCTTTTTGCACCAGTTTGGCCTTAGGCACACCGGTTATGCCGCCCGGTTCGGTATTCAGTTCCTCCAGTATCCTTCGGTTTTTGCGCAGTATGTTATTTACGTTGCGCACATAATTGTTGGCATCGCTGTTCAGCGTATTGTTGTAAGCATTGCGGCACTGGTCGTCACAAAACTTTTTATCGGCTCTCCCTTTTAGGGTAGCTCCGCAACTAAGGCAGGTCTTTGTTTCAGCCATAAAAAGAGTTTAAAAGCAAGATATAAAATCCGTTTGTAATCGGCTACAAACGATTACTTCCGACAAGAAGTGCTTAAAATACGGCTCCGGTTTTTGCCCCGCCACACCTTTGCCTCATTATTCGTTAACTGCCTTTGTGTTTACCGATAAGCGCACAGAGGTTTAAAAACAAAAGTTATGAGCAACTTAAAAAACAGCGTTCGCCTTATGGGCAACCTGGGCAATGCGCCCGAAGTAAAAACCATTGCCGACAACAAAAAGCTGGCAAAATTCAGTATGGCTACCAACGAAACCTACAAAAACGAGAAAGGGGAAAAGGTAACCGAAACCTACTGGCACAATATTGTAGTGTGGGGCAAGCTGGCAGGCATAGCCGAAAAGTATTTGCAAAAGGGAAGTGAGGTAGCCATTGAAGGAAAACTCACCAACAAAAGCTACACCGATAAGGACGGCAACAAACGCTATGTAACCGAAATTATCGCCAACGAAATTTTGATGATGGGATCAAAGAACTGAGATTCTTCCGCTAACAAAGAAAGCCCGCGCTATGCGGGCTTTCTTTATTTGAACTCTTATGTGTTTCTAAATAAGGAAACCTAAAACCCGGTTCCTCCCCCGTTCGATGAAGCAGGGCGCTGGTCATCTACCAACTGGCGTTTCATAAACATTATATCCACGCTCCAATCCTCGCCACTGGGGCCTTCGGTATCACCCTTAAACCACCAGGTGCCCCCGCTTTCGTACATGCGGGCGCGGGTGCTTTCTGCATCATCATCGCTGGTTGGGTAAAATCCGGCAATCACCGCCACCCAATCTGTAGTGCTTACACCCGTGTTGCGGTTAGGGTTATCGCAACCATTACAGAAATAGCGCACAATACGGATAGGCTTGGAACCTGCCACAAAAATATCTCCGTTGGGCTGTATGCTCATGCGGTCGGTATTGTTGGTTACAAACACCAGCGGGGCATTACCTGTTTGCCCTAAGTTATTCGAAGCAGGTGCGGTATTTCCACCCACCAGCCAGGCTTGCCCGGTAGTGGTAAGTGTGCCGCTGCCATCGGTTACCAATACCGAACCGTTGGGGTTAAAAGCATGCGCGGTGTTATCGCTGCCGGTGCCGGTAGGGCCGGTAACTCCCGTTGGCCCTGTGTTGCCCTGTATACCTTGTATGCCCTGCGGGCCGGTATCGCCCGTGGCACCGGTAGGCCCCACTATGCCCTGCGGGCCGGTTGGCCCCGTGGGGCCGGTTGGACCTGTAGGCCCGGGTATAGGTGGAACCGGAAAAGGAATCCACTGCGTGCCGTCCCAGTACCAAAACTGGTTAGTATCGGGGCCGTAAACCAGCAAACCATTATTGCTGGCATTAAGGCCTGCGCCTAAAGCGGCACGCTCGGCTGCATCTAACTTAGGTACTAATACCCCTTTACTGTTCGACTCTAAGTGCAACAGTGCATTCGGGTCGGGGTTGGCAATACCTATGCCCACGTTGTTTTGTGCAGTAAGTTGAAGAGAAACAAAGGTGGCAGTAACTGCCAATAGTGTAAGGTATATCCTTCTCATAGCGGTAAAGTGTTCGTTCTGCTAATATAGAAGAATTACCGCCCGCCCGTTATCTGTTGCAATTGTGTTTTCAGTAACTCTATTTGTTGCTGCTGCTCCTGCATGGCTTTAATTAACACCACTGTTAGTTTGCTGTAATCAATGGCCCAAAGTTCTTTGCTTTCGTCAGCAGGTTTGTTGACTGTTTCCGGAAACAGGGTATATACCTCTTGTGCTAAAAGCCCTATTTCCTTCTTATCAAAAACCACGTCTGATATTTCCAGCGAAGTTCCGGGGGTGTACGAAATATCGCGAAAGTTATAGGTAACAGGTTGCAGGCGGAGTACCTTTTGCAACAGATTTTCGGTAACCGGCAGTGTGTTTTGCTTTATCCGCTTATCGGAAATGCTGTTGAAGGCATAGGCATTCACTTGTCCGCCACCGCCACCATAGTTGTTAAGCGTAAGAGTGCCCCTGCCATTTAATGTGGCCACCAAATTCTCAGCACAGGCTCCGCCATTGTTATGAAAGTTGCGAAAGCTGAAACCACGGTCAGTAATGTTGAGGGCAGCGGCAGCATTGTTAGGGTCAGTGTTGTTCCAAAAATCAACGTTGCTGGTTCCGGCTGCGCGGTTCATGCCTATAGTAAGCGAGCCTACACCGCCTGCCCAGGTGGTGCTTGGCGGGGCATTATTTACCACAGGGTCATTATTGAAATTGCCAAACGAAGCAAACCCGCTCATAGTGGAAAGTTTTACGCGAACATCTTCAGCTTGTGTAGTGCCCCCGCATTGGTTGGGGTATCCCATTACTCCAATGCGCAGGTTACCGCTGGTAGTTAGCAAAAGGTGGTTGGTATTGTTTGTTCTGAAGAACAGGTTTTGCGCATCAGTCGTACCAATAAAATTTACGGAAGGGTTGGTGCCGCTGTTGCCATTCAGTTTCCAGAAAAGAGAGTTGCCGTTGTTGGGTATCCACGAGGTACCGTTCCAGTAAAGAATATCGTTGAGGGCCGGTGCCGTGTTGCTTACCGGATAAGTTTGCAAACCAACTACTGTAGGGTTCGGGTATGTGCCCGTTAAGTCACCCCCGGCAGGGCCTAAAGGGCCGGTGGCACCGGTGGGGCCCGTTACTCCGGGTATTCCCTGTGCGCCTGTTGGCCCTGTGTTGCCCGTAACCCCCGGTATTCCCTGCGCACCCGTAGCACCTGTCACTCCGGGAATGCCTTGCGGGCCGGTATCGCCCGTGGCTCCTGTTTGTCCTGTTGCCCCTTGCAATCCCTGTGCACCGGTAGGCCCCACCGGCCCCGATAGCTTACAAAGCGAAATCCATTGGGCCGAAGTGTAATAGAAAAAACAACCCGAGTCGGTATCGAACACTAAAAGTGCATTGGCAGGATTCGCAATGGCAGTTCGCTGCACGGCCGTCATTCGCGGAACCAGAAAGCCTCTGTTGTTCGATTGCAATTCGAGCAATGAACTGCCATCGGGCACCGAAGTGCCTATACCAACATTATTCTGGGCGCTGGCAATAAGAACAGCTGCCATACTGAAAACGGAGAGTAGAAATATTCTCATTGGGATTTTTTACCGAGTTGGCTACTAAAATAAAAAAGCCGCATGGAACACATGCGGCTTCAATAAAAGTATAATAGATTATTTTCTGTCCTTCAGGTTTACATAGGGGCGCAAAGTGGCTCCGTTGTATATCTGGCGCGGGCGGCCAATGTCTTCGTTCTTTCCGCGCAGCTCTTTCCACTGCGAAATCCATCCGGGCATACGGCCTAAGGCAAACAACACCGTAAACATAGGTGTAGGGAAGCCAAGTGCTTTGTAAATTAATCCGGAGTAGAAATCTACGTTCGGATACAGTTTTCTTTCTACAAAGTATGGATCCTGCAAAGCTGCCTCTTCCAACTCTTTGGCAATGTTCAGCAACGGGTCGTTTACCCCCAACTTAGCCAACACATTGTCGCAGGCTACTTTAATAATCTTAGCACGCGGATCAAAGTTTTTGTAAACGCGGTGCCCGAAACCGAACAACAGGCGCTTCTTGTCTTTGGCTTCAGCAACCACCTTTTTTACATCGCCTTTGTCAATATCGCGTATGTGCTCCAGCATTTCCAGCACTTCCTGGTTAGCACCACCATGGCGGGGACCCCAAAGTGCAGCCACCCCGGCCGAAATGGAAGCGTAAAGGTTGGCGTGAGATGAACCAACTATACGAACCGTTGATGTAGAACAGTTCTGCTCATGGTCCGCATGCAGTATCAGCAACTTATTCATGGCATCCACCACCACAGGGTCCGGTTTGTAGTCTTCCGTTACATTACCGAAAGTCATGTAAAGGAAATTAGAAACATAGTCGAACTTGTTCTGCGGATAAAGGATAGGGTGCCCTTTGCCTTTCTTTTGAATCATAGCGCAGATGGTAGGCATTTTAGCCAACAAGCGGATGATGGTAAGGTTTAACTGCTCGGGACTCTTGTTTGGGTTCAGCGACTCAGGGTAAAAAGAAGAAAGCCCCGAAATGAGTGTCATTAACTGCCCCATAGGGTGCGAACCTGTAGGAAACACTTCAAAAACCTTCATCAGGTTTTCGTGAACCAAGGTGTGTTGAGTAAGCTGGTATTCAAAATCTTTCAGTTGAGTGGCAGTAGGCAGTTCGCCATAAAGCAACAAGTAGCACACTTCAGTAAAAGAAGCCTTCTCTGCTAAATCCTCAATGCTGTAACCACGATAGCGGAGTACACCCTGCTCGCCATCGAGGTAAGTAATGTTACTTACTGTGCAGCCGGTATTTTTATAGCCCTCATCAAAGGTTACATAGCCTGTTTGAGCGCGCAACTTACTGATGTCAATCGCTTTTTCATTTTCTGTTCCTGTAATAACAGGTAACTCATAATTTTTTCCATCAAGAACCAGAGTAGCTTTTTCTGACATAGGGTAAATTTGAAGGGTTTAAAAAGAATGCCTTCTTCGAGGCGTGCCAAAAGTAATAAAAGCACCAAAAGAAGAAATAGGCTGAAGACGATTTCGACAAACGTAAAATCCGTTAGAAATTGAGGGCTAAACCCACCTGCCCTTTCGGAAAAAATTCCAGGCTGGCTTCCATAGCTTTTTTTCTGCGCTTAAAATCAACTTTATTCCGTGCGCCAAAGGCCGTAAGCACCACTCCTCCGGCAATTCCCACACCTGCCGCCACTAAGTAAACAGTGCCTTGTTTTTTGTTTTGTTCATTACGCGCCAAAGCTGAAGGGGTGCCACTGTTATCGCGTGTACGGTAAACAGAAATACCCTGATAAAGCAAATAACCGCCCGCAGCACACAACCCTACTCCACCGGCAATCATCAGGTTACCGCTCGAATTCAACTTGGCTAACTGAACCGAATCGCGCTTACTGTAAGAATTGCCCGTTTGCGCATCGGCAAACAAAAAAGCAAGAGAAAAGAGAATGGTAAGAAGCGTAGCACTGTATTTCATGATTCAAACATAAAACGATTTACCAAACGCTTATTGGCGGTTCTTGTTGCGCTCTTCCATAAAATCGGGCCACTTTTTTGTTTTATACAAATCGTTGCCGTAGTAGGTGGCAATGTCGCTCAGCACCTTCGGGTTCAGATAATAAGGCACAGCATCCATTACATTCATATTCTCATCCATTACCACCAAAGTGGGTAACACAAAGTTGTTGCGTGTAAGTGCCAAGGCCAGTTGATGAAAGGGGGCATGTTGTGTACGGGCATTCACAAACATTTGCCCTTTAAAAAAGATACTGTCCGTTACCTCCGGGTTAAAGTCCACTATATCAAACTTCTCTTCCATCAACTTACGGGTAAGGGTATCGGTAAACGAAGTGCGGCCCATTACTTTACAGGCATTGCACCAAGGGGTTTGAATAAACACGAGCGTTTTCTTTTTCGAGGTGGTGGCATTATTAAAAACTTCTGTCGGTATTTTCCATTTCAGGCTTTTCAATTTTGTTTCGGTGGTAGAATCGAAAAACGCCTTCTGAAATTCTGCACTGAAGTCATCGTAGCTGGAATTGCGAAAAGCATTCTCTAACATGAAAATGAGGATAGGTTCCAGTTTTACGTTGTCCAGGTATCCGTTTGCCAACATGCTGAAGGTAAACTCGTTCTTGGCTTTGTCGTAGTTGTTCAGAAACAGAGTGGTGGGATACATGAGTTTGTTGCCGAGGAGCTTTGCTGCCAGCGCATGTGTGGAACGCGGGGCGGTACCCAATGGTGCATACTTTTCGCCCAGATATTCCACCGTATCTTTTCCTTCGGCATTAAACTTTACCGGATAAAAATTGGTGTTGATGTATTGCGCCAGTGCAGGATTAGCATAAGTGGTTTGCATCATTTTTTTACACCATCCGCACCAGTCGGTATAAAAATCCATAATGACCGGCTTAGGTTGCACCTTCACTTTTGCCATTGCTTCCTGCAAAGTCATCCATTTCACCAAGCTTCCTTCGGCATCGGGTTGTAGTTGCTGTGCCTGGCATACGCTTACCACACACAACAAAAGTCCGGCTAATTTTTCTCTTAAACGTCTCATTCGCTTTTCTTACAAAAGGTGAAGATAATTACACAAAGAATTGTATTCGTTAATAAACAAAAAAGCCGCCCTACCGGGCGGCTTTTTTAGCAAAAAGTTGTTTGGTTACTCAATAATAATACGCTTGGTAGCAGTCATATTATCGGAAGTAATTTTAACCACGTAAATTCCTTGTGCATGGTTGCTCAGGTTTAGTTCGTGCACAGCACTGTCAGCCACAAAGCTTTCCGCTGCTATCAAGGCTCCGTTAGCAGAGTATACTCTTAAGTTAACCATGCGGCTGTTAAGCGAACCCAAATCAAGGTAGAAATTACCGGTTGAAGGATTCGGATAAACGTTCACCGAAATACTTCCGGCAACTTCTTCAACGCCTACACACAGATTAACTACCATGTTGTCGG
>CAZLXD010000065.1:0-4169 GCA_964563185.1 uncultured Chitinophaga sp. | reverse complement strand
TGTCGGAAGCTGAGTTAGCGCATCCGTTGTTATCGGTATAGTTATAGGTAATTACATGCACTCCTGCCCCCGCAACCGATGGTGTAAATGTACTGCCACTCACTCCGGTGCCGGAGAAAGCACCACCGGCCGGTAAACCGGAAAGGTTTACAGCGGCTTCGCCAATACAAAGGGTATCATCGGTTAAGGAGAATGTAACCGTAGGTAAAGTATTAATAGTTACTTCTACCGTATCGGTCGATGAACAGTTGGCGGCATTAGTAACTACTACTGAGTATGTTCCCGAAGCAGTAACATTATTCGTTTGCGAAGATGGCCCGTTGCTCCATGCAAAAGTGCTTCCTGCATTGGCGGCATCTAACAATATGCTTCCACCGCATTGTGTGGTATCGGCACCAAGGTTCACCACAGGGAAAGAAGAAATAGTAACTACCGCAGTATCGGTTCCGGTGCAATTGTTGGCATCGGTTACTGTAACCGAATAGGTATTGCTTGAACCTGCCACTACAGTTTGTGTGTTATCGCCCGAACTCCAGTTAAACGATGCTCCGGCATTACCGGCATCTAACGTAACGGTGCCGCCACACTGTGCAGTATCATTACCCAAATCCACCACAGGAACCGCATTGATAGTTACGTCAACATCATCGGTAGCAGAACAATTGGCAGTTGAGGTAACGGTTACACTGTAGTTGGCTGAAGAAGAAACTGTAATGCTTCCGCTTATTTCAGAGTTGCTCCATGCAAAGGAACTTCCTGCATTAGCTGCATCCAGCGTTATCGTTCCTCCACATTGTGTTACATCATTCCCCAAATCAACTACAGGAATAGGGTTAATGGTGGCATTTAACGTGTCGGCAGTAGAGCAACCTGCTGTGTTTGTAACCGTTACTGAATAATCATTTGATGTTGCTACCGAAGTGGTTTGTGTGTTTGCTCCGTTGCTCCATGCAAAAGTGCCTCCTGCATTGCCGGCATCTAAAGTTGCGCTACCGCATTCAACAACATCAGCACCCAGGTTTACTACAGGGAAAGAAGCGATAGTAACACTAATGTTATCACTGCCCTCGCATCCGTTTCCATCGGTTACAGTAACCTGATAGCTTCCGCTTGCTGAAACAGAAATTGTTTGTGTTGTTTCAGAATTACTCCACTCATAGGCATTACCTACATTTGCGGCATCTAAGGTTACGCTTCCACCACACTGGGTAACATCGGCTCCCAAGTTAACTACCGGCAGAGGGTTTACTTTAACCGTTACCGGAACACGAGTACTTATACAACTACCTCCGCTAAGCAATGGGTTCAACCCGGGATTGGTGCTGCCGATAGTAGCCGGCTGAATTACAAAATCGCTCACATCGTTGTTGTCTGTAATGCCAATTCTGCTTAATGACTGTGTACCTATACCTGTAGTTGAGTGATAAGCGCCTTGCCATTCGTTGCCCAAGTTAATGGTAAAGCCGTTTACCACAGGGGCAAAGGTTGCCAACGCGTTAGCCGGCCAGTTATCCCAAATAACAAAGTCAACCACATTGCCTAAATTATCTACTATCATAGCCCAACCTCTTGTTGAACCATTTGCAGGGTTCCAAAGCATGTTGTTACCCCAATAGTTAGGAAGAGAACTTCCGTCCTGACGTATTAAAGCCTGGCCCGGAGAAATAGTAGCTGGCAACTGCCATAAAATAGGGTTAACAGTGTTGATGTTAGAATAGTTGTTAGAAATTGCTACCACCCATCCGGCTGTGTTAATGGTTTGATTGGATAGGTTTTGAATTTCCATAGCATCGGGGTCATCCACAAAAATTTCAGTAATCTTTAATGAAGCACCACCACCTGCTAACTGAAGGTTAGATTCAACATAGAATGTTGTATCGCCCGAAACAGCAACAGTAAGTGTGTCACCACTTGCCAGTACGTTTCCGCCAGTGGCTACCGAATACCAGTTTTGTGTTCCCTGGCCTGTGGCAGTTAACACCGCATTTCCTGGCCCGCAAATGGTGTCGTTAATAGCTACCGGAGCATTCACAGTTACTGCTACTAAAGTATCAGTGCCTGAAGGATAACTTCCGCAAACCAATGCCCTGTAGTATTGCGTTCCCACAGGAGTTACAGTATAAGCAACCGAATCATTTCCTGCTCCGGTTTCATCCACCCAGTTTGTTCCGTCAAAACTTTGCCATTGAACAGGGCCAACTATACCGTCCATCTTTAACTCGAAAGAAGAGCCTGCACATACTTCAGCATAGTTGTTAGCTATGCTTCCTACAGTAAATATTATAGAAGCATTCAGAAGAGAGTCGTTCGTAGGATTAGCATCAGATGCCTCGGAAACCAATGCAAAGAAAGAGTAAACGCCCGTTTGCGACATGTCGTATGCGTTCGAAACAACTACTTGTAACGTTGAGTCCTGAGCTAACGTATCAGTACTAATTATAACAGGTGTAAACACTTGTTGGTTAGGCCCGTTAACACCGGCATAAATTGTAACCGGGTTCACTGAAAAGTCAATTGTTTGCGAAGCGGCATTCTTTATGGTAACTATTACCTGCTCTGCGTTGGTGTAGCATGACTGCTGAACCGGGCTGGCGAGGTTAACTACGCCCATATCTACAGTAATAGGGGTTCCCAAAAACTCATCGGCACCAATGTCGGGACGAGAAGTGTTTCCCGCACAACCGGGCAGCGGACAGCGGATATCTCCGTCAATATCATCAGATACTCCAGTGCCAATTGCCCCTCTGTCGTTGAGGAAATTAAGCGCAACATGCAGGTCAGTGGCTGACGTGTAGATTGGATTCATTGAAATAGAGTTGGAGTCTAATTGACTTGAGCCTTCCCATGCAGCCAGTGTAGCCGAATTGATGTTATTGTATCTGCCTAAAACAGCACCTGTGGCATACCAGTCGTTGTTGTCCATAGAAGTTACATAACCCAGAGTTACTGCGGTATTGCTCACTTCCACTGCATAACCAAGGCCGGTATTTACTCCTATGTTATTCTTCACATTCACAAAACCGTAAGCACCGGTTGATGAAGAGTTAAGATAAACAGCACGTCCGGCTGTTGCGCTTCCGCCTGTAACGTTTACGTTGTTGTGGTAAATATTAGTGTAGTAATTATTGTAAGGATAAACTCCATAGGTGCTGCCGGTGCCGCCTAAACAACTGGCAAAGTTGTTCGAAATTTCATTGTACGTGGCCGGAGAGCCATCGCAGGTAGTGGCATAAATACCATAGTTTGTGCTGGTGCCGCGGGTAACAATCTTGTTGCGCGACACTTTCATATAATCGTTGTAAGCAATGTTGAAACCATAAACTGTAGTGCCCGGAGAGATAACCCGCGACTCTACAGAGTTTAACTCAATGTTGCTGCTATCCTGGTTATCGCTGCTTATACCTGCACTGTAAAAATGAGTGCAGGTGTTTCCGATTATATCATTATTCACATTGTGTATAGTTGTAGACTGCCCCACTATAGAAATTCCGTAATAACCGCCCTGCACTACATTATTGGTAATCAGGTTGTGGCTTCCGGAACTGCCCGTAGTAGTAAGTGATGTAGTAGAGTTTACCATTACAATACCGGCATAGTTAGTAGTGGAAGTAGAGATAGTGTCGGTATAAATGGCATTGTTTCGAATAGTGTTGAAGTTAGCGTTGTTCGATAACTGTATGCCCCATCCGTAAGTTCCGGTTGCAATTACAACAAGGCTGTCAATGGTTACGTAGTCGGGGCCATCTAACTTAATACCCGCACGGGTTGCTGATGCCGTACTGGCAAATGTGAACACCTCACCATTACCATTAATGGTAATGGTGTTTGTGGCGGAGGAGCCTGTAACCTGCCCAATCGTTATCTGCTGGTTGGTATAAGGCCCCGAGCCGGGAACAACATCTATTACTACAGCACCACATATTCCCTGTGTATTTAGCGCGTTGGCAGCATCAGTAAAACTCTGGAAGTTGTTTCCTGCTGTAGCGGAAGCAGAGTTAATAGTATAGCTGCCTGTCAATGCAGGGGTGATTATTGTTGTTGATGAATCATTTTGGTTATTGCCGTCAGCCTGACCATTTGGAGATGTAGTATATCCTGTAAAAGTATATATGGTGTTCCCTACAAAAGTAAATGCACCCATGTTTATCTGAACGTTTCCTGTAGGCAGC
>CAZLXD010000064.1:0-14399 GCA_964563185.1 uncultured Chitinophaga sp. | reverse complement strand
CATCTCCAACTTCCAGTAGTTTGTTTGATACTTGAGATTGAACTAGCAAGGATTGTATATAGTGAAATGAAAAAATCATATCCTCTTTCAATGGCCATAGATTTGCAATTGTTCTTGATGCTATGTATTTGTCCTTTTTCAGGTCTATACCATTACAAAATCTATATGCAGTATAAAAGTCATTATAATCTCTTTTGTTGCCAGCAGTAAATATTCCATCGAAAAACTTTAGGCTTTCCTGAATAAGCGCGTTATAATAAGTTGGATTAGTCGAATAATTCCCTGCATATAACACGACATAAGAACTTGGGTTTCCCTTAATAAGAGAGTTGGCTTCATCCCATGTTTTGAAAAGCTTCTGTGGGTTAAATGTCCAATACTTCTCGCTGACCTCAGTAATTTTTCTATTGTAGTTATCTACTGCCCTTTTGTAAGTCTCTTGAACATCAGGCTCAAGTTTAGAAAGCACTTTTTTACTAGGTGTTTCCAAAACTACTATCAAAGTTTTCTTCCTCAGTTGTTCAATGGCTGAAGATACATCGCCTTTTGCGAACAGCAATTCAACTATTGTAAATGATAATGTGATAAGCAGCAACCTCATAACATCCTACTTGGTGACTTCCCCCTTAATTCAAATACCTCGGGCTCTTTAAAAATACCTTTTTCGGCTTGGGGCCATCGAAACGGTAAACCAGGTTTAACTCGTGCGAGCCGGTTTGGTGTTTGCGCAGTTCGCCAAAATCAAAGTCGTAGCTGTAGCTGGCGGTAAGGTGTTTGGTTATGTGCACGCCCAGCATAAGGCCGGCAGCATCAATGGTGCGGTAAAGCACGCCTACTATTACCCGCTTTTTAATGGTGGCGCTAATGTTTATTTCGGCCTGTGCGGTAAAGTCTATACTGCGCACAAACACAGCCGGGGTTAAGCGGGCTTTTTCGTTAATGTCCCAGTCATACTTTAAATAACCAAAGTAGTGGCGGGGCACTCTAAAGGGCGTACTCTTGCCCAGGCTTTGGTCTAAGTTAGTAACCGAAAACCCTGCCGTTAAACCATAACCGTAAAACTCTAAGCCGGCACTCAGGTAGGCTTTAAATTTGCTCTGGTTGCTGTATATGCCGCTCTGGTCGCCCGTTTGCTGGTATATCAACTCGCTGCCTTTTACAAACGAGTTGGTAAAGCCCACGCCCAAGCCAATAGAAAGGCGGCTGCGCTCGTTCAGCCTTTGCGAGTAAGCATAGCTAACGCGCAGGTTGGTAAAGCGCTGCTTGCCCAGCATATCGTTGGTAAATACAAAGCCCACGCCTCCGCGTATTTTGGCTATGTAACCATAGGCGTTCAGCACCTGTGTGCTGGGGGCTTCTTTGTAACCCACCCATTGCTGGCGCGCCACAGCCGCCAAATAAATATCGCGGGTGCTGCCGCTTACTGCGGGGTTAAATACATGCGTGTGGTACATGTAGTGGGCAATAACGGGTTCGTTTTGCGCCTGCGCGGCATACGTGCCCCACAACAGCATAAGGGCTGCTGCTATTTGCTTTAAGGTAGAATTGAGTTTCATGCTTGTATAGTTTACAGTTGACGGTTCGCAGTTCGCGGCAATACAACTGCTTGCAGGTTCCTGCTTGTCAACTTTGGTTATATGTGTTTTGTTTCCTTTCACTTTCTTGTCTTACTGTTAACAGTCATCCGCGAACCGCCAACTACTCACTAATCACCTGAAAAGCCGTCCTTCTGTTCTTCTGATGGTCTTCTTCGGTTTTCGCTCCTTTTACAACAGGCGTGGTAGAACCAAATCCTTTGTAGGATAAGCGCCCCTGACTGATTCCTTTACTTACCAGATATTCCACTACCGACTTGGCGCGGTTATCGGAAAGTTTCAGGTTGTAATCGGGCTTGCCGCGCTCATCGGTATGCGAGTTTATCTGCACCAAAGCACCGGGGGTATCTTCCAGCAGTTTTACCAGTATATCCAAACTCGGCTTCGACTCTTCGCGCAGCACATAGCTGTCGTAGTCGTAGTAAATGTTGTCAATCTTAATTTCGGTTTTGGGTATGCGCTTAATGCTAAAGTCGTAGTTGTTGCCGTTGGCCTTCGAAAACTCGCGGCTGAATTTTTCGCCCTGCGTGCTCAGCTTGCGCGAGTCGCCAAAGTAACCGGGGTTAGCCACGGTAATTTTGTAGTCCTTGTCCTTATCTAAGTTAAAGGTGTATTCGCCATTCGCATTAGTAGTGGTACTGTCGGTATGGCCATCGGGGGTGGTAATGTAAACCGTAGCGCCCGCCAAGGGCTGGTTGCCGTCCTGGTCGGTAATGCGGCCCTTAACGGTTAAGTTAACAGGGGTAAGAAAGAAGTTGTAGATATCATCGCCACCGGCACCGCCTATTCGGTTCGAGGTCAGATAGCCGCTGCCATCGGGCTTGTAAACAATAAAGAAGTCATCGCCCGCGCTGTTAAAGGGCAGCTTCAGGTTGGCAGGTTTGCTCCAGTTGCCGTTGGTGTTGGCGGTGGAATACAAATCCAATCCTCCGTAACCCGCATACCCATCGGAAGCAAAGTAGAGCGTGCCGTTGTTTTCAGTCGGGAACATTTCATCGAACTCTGTGTTAATGCCGGCACCTAAGTTCTTCGGCTCGCTCCACTGGCTGCCGCTGCGGCTCATTACCCAAATATCACTGCTGCCCAGGCCGCCTTCCATGCGGCTGGCAAAGTAGAGTTTGTCGCCATCGGTGCTTATGCAGGGCTGCGACATATCGCCCTTTTGCACAAACGAAAGCGCAATGGCTTTCGGGGCACTCCAGGTGTTGGCGGCTTCATCGTAGGTAGTTTCCCAAATGCTGCATAAGCCTGTTTTGCTTTTGGCATCGTTGCAACGGGTAAAGTAGGCGGTCTTTGTTTTTTCGCAGTACGAAAGCACACCGTTATTGATAACCGTATTAAGGGCGGCTACCGTTGCGGGCTTGCTCCAGCTCTTATCATCTTTTGAATAAGAAGAAGCATAAACGGAAGAGAAGCCCTGCGCATCGTAACTGTACACTTCCTGCCCCTTTTCGGTAATGCGCGAAGAGGTAAACAGCAACTGATTCTTTACGGGGTAAGCGGCATAGTCGTTGTATTCCGAGTTCAGCGAAGCTTCGTTAATAAAGGTGTAAACCGTTTTCTCATCGGTATTTACCCCCTGCACAAACTTGCAGCTGTTAATAATGCGGGTGGCATCTTTATCACCGGGCACTTTCTCTAAAAAGGTTTCAAGTGTTTTTTGCGCCTGTGTGTAGTCGCCTTTCTTAAAGTAAAGCGCGCCTTCGTGGTAAATGGCATTGGGGCTGCTGTAACCGGCAGCGCGCGCTTTTTGGTAAGCGGCAATAGCTTCGTCATACTTGCCGGTGTAGCGCAAACATTCGGCTGCTTTAAAGTTTACATCGCCTAAGTCAACATTCTTGGCGGGCTTGGCTAATACCTTTTGGTAGTAGGTAAGCGCCACGGTGTATTCTTTGGCATTGAACGATTCGGTGGCGAGTTCTAAGTTGGTTTGTGCTTTCGTAAATACTACAGCACAAAGAAGGGTCAGGGTATAGAATATCTTTTTCATAGTGCTGTGTGCTTATTCCTGAATGAGTAAAACGTTTCCTTTCACTTGGGTATCGCGGTCGGTAATGTTCTTTACCGTTACAATGTAGAAGTAGGTTCCGGCTGAAACCTTCGCACCATTGTAAGTGCCATCCCACCCGTCAAACCCGCGATACAGTTCCTGCCCCCACCGGTTCATAATAACCAGGTCGTAGTTTTTCAGGAAGATGTCGTTTACCCCGTCATTATTCGGAGTAAAGGCATTCGGGAAGTCGGCAATGTTTACCACTACTTCGCTTTCCAAACTGTTGCAGCCGTTGTCTGTAGCAATAACTGAAACGGTGTCTTTGTCGCTCAGCTTGGCACTTGCCCAGGTATTCAGCGGGCCGCTTTGCACGGAGGTTCCGTTTACAAAAAACTCGTAGTTGCTGTAACCCGAAGGAGAAGCGGTGAAGGTAATAGCCTCATTAGGGAAAGCGGTATTGTTGTCCTTATCGGTAGTAATGGTTACCACCGGTAAATCAATAACGGCTACGTTCACCGCTACACGCCCTTGCAGGTTGGCACAACCGCCCACCGTAGCTGCCTGCACATAATAAGTAGTGCTGAATTTCAGGCTGTCAACATTGTAAGTATTTCCGCTGCCTAACTGGTTGCCTGCTATCGGTGCATCCCACCAGGTAATGGTGGCGCCCGGTGTGGCAGTGGCGGTTAACACGGTGCTGCTGTTATAGCAAAGCGAATCGCTGGCGGCTGAAACATTTAATACAGCCGGTGCAGGAATAACATACACGGTAACCGGTTGCCTTCCGCTGGCGCCCGTGCAGCCAAACTGGTTAATTACTTCTAAGTAATAAGTAGTGGTTTGGGTAGGCGAAACAGTAAGCGGGTTAGAAGCATACATGTTTCCACCTGTAGGCGCATCGTAAAAGTTATAGTTTACGTTTCCACCTGTAGAATTAGAGGCGGTAATGGTGGTGCTGCTGCCTTCGCAAATAGTATCATCGGTTAAAACCACAGTGGCAGCAGTGGGTGAAGGATGAACGGTTACATCAACAGTAGCTGCCGATGAAGTTCCGCAGGTGTTGGTAGCCACCACGCTTAAAGTGTGCACTCCGGCAGTTGCCCAGTTAACGGTAATGGAGTTGGTGCCTTGTCCGCTGGCAATGTTACCTCCGCTGCCGAGCGTCCAGGTGTAACCGGTGGCATTCGGTATAGAAGTAATGTTGTAAGCTTCCACACCGGGGCAAACACTTACTTCACCGGTAATAACGGCATTCATTACCGGAGCAGGAGCCTGCACATTTACATTAACAGATGTAGCCGTACTGTTGCCGCAGAAGTTGCCCGCAGTAACCGAAACAGTGTAGCTGCCCGGTGCGCCTCCCCAAAGCACTTCAATGGAAGTGCTGCCTTGTCCGGCTATAATACTACCCCCTGCTGAAACTGTCCAGTTATAAGAAGTAGCGTTGCTGATACCTGTTACGGTGTAAGTAGCTGTATCGCTTCCGCAGGTGGTCAGCGAACCGTTAATGGTTCCCGGTGTAATAGGAATGGTATTCACCAACACACTCAAACTATCGGTACTGCTTCCGCAGGCATTGGTAGCGGTTACATAATAGGTTCCGCTGTTTACCGCTGTGGCGGTTCCTATGGTTGGGTTCTGCTGTGTAGAAGTAAAGTTGTTAGGGCCGGTCCAGCTCCAGCTGTTTACGTTATGCCCGCTTCCGGAAAGATTTAAACTGCCACCGCTGCAAATAGTATCATCGGGAGCAGCTGCCACATTTACGTTTTCAATAGTAGTGTCTACGTCCACCAGTACGGTAGCATCCACGCTTCCGCAACTGTTGGTAGCGGTAAAAGTGTAGGTGCCGCTATCGGCCAAAGTAACATTGGCAATAGCAGGATTTTGCTGGGTGGAAGAGAAACCATTGGGGCCTGTCCATGCATAGGAAGTTGCTCCGCTGGCAGTTCCGGTTAAGGTAAGCTGCGAATTGAAACAGATATTGGTAAGGTTGGCGCTGGCTCCCACACCGGCAGGCAGAGTGGCATAGTTCACCACCACACTGGCGGTGGTATTACCACAGTTGTTGCTTGCCGTAAGCGTATAGGTTCCGGCATTAGCCTGTAAAAAGTTGTTGATGGAGGCATTCAGCTGCGAGGAAGAGAAACTGCTGGGGCCGCTCCATGAATAAGAAGTAGCACCCGTAGCTGTCCCGCTCAGGTTCAGTGTTCCTCCCTGACAAACCGGGTCGGGGTTAGCAGTGGTGGTTACCGCAACAGGTGTTTCGTTTACCGTAAGGTTGGCAGTAGCTGTTGCATTACCGCAGGCGTTGGTGGCGGTAAGTGTGTAAACTCCGCTGGCATTTGCCTGTGCATTGGGCAGTGTAGGGTTTTGTTGGGTAGAAGCAAAAGTATTCGGGCCGCTCCAACTCCAGGAGGTAGCACCGGTGGCTGCACCTGTAAATGTAATAGTATTACCCGCACAAGCCGGATTCGGGTTGGCAGTAGCAGTAACGCTCTGCGGCACATTATTTACTACCAGATTTACTGTAGCGGTAGCTGTTCCGCAACTGCTGCTGGCTGTTAAGGTATAAGTACCGGCACCGGCTGCTGTAACTGAAGAAATAGAAGGGCTCTGTACATTCGATGTAAAGTTGTTCGGCCCTGTCCAACTCCAGGTGCTTACTCCGCTGCCGCTGCCGCTTAATGTAACAGCATTGCCCACGCAGGCAGGGTTAGGGGATGCAGAAGCTGCCACTCCGCTTACGGCAGGCGATACAGTTACTGCAAGTGTTTTGCTGTTATTACCACAAGGGTTGGAAGCGGTTACTGAAACGGTGTAAGGCCCACCGGCTGTTGTCCAGTTAACGGTTACAGAGGTACTTCCCTGTCCGCCTGTAATGGTTCCTCCACCCGAAACACTCCAGGTGTAAGTAGGCGAGCCGCTCACCGCTGTTACCGAATAGGTTTGGCTGCCTAAACAAGGTGTAGCCGGGCCGCTGATGTTACCCAGTGTTCCGGGAGCACCGTTCTGCACGTTTACCGCCAAGGTATTGGAAGTGCTTCCGCAGGCATTGGTAGCGGTTACTGAAACCGTGTAAGGCCCGCCCGAAGTCGTCCAGTTAACAGTAAGTGAAGTAGTGCCTTGTCCTGATGAAATAGTTCCTCCGCCTGAAACCGCCCAGGTGTAAGATGTGGCGTTGGCTACGTTGGCTATAGTATAAGTTTGACTTCCGGGGCAGGGGTTGTTGCTTCCGGTGATAGTTCCTACCGCAGCGGGAGGCCCGGCTTGTACGGTTACAGAAAGTGTTCTGTTGGTGCTGCCGCAGGTATTGGTAGCTGTTACACTAACCGTGTAAGTTCCTGCGCTTGTCCAGTTTACGTTAATACCGGTTGTGCCTTGTCCACCGGTAATAGTTCCCCCGCCTGATAATGCCCAGGTGTAAGAGGTAGCTCCGCTCACCGCACTAATGGAATAGGCCTGTGTGCCGGGGCATGGATTAGTGGCTCCTGAAATAGCTCCGATAGCAGCCGGTGGCTGAATAACCGTAACTGTAACCGAAGCGCGGGTGCTTTCGCAACCGGGATTGGTATTGTCATCGGCTGCTACATAATAAGTAGTGGTGGATGTTGGTGATACGTTGAGAGGCGCATTACCGATGGAGGTTCCTCCGGTTGCCTGTGTGTAAACTTTATAAGTAACGTTCGTTCCTCCACTGGCGTTAATGGTTACCTGCGTGCCGGAGCAAACGTTGTTTTGCGAAGCGCTTGCGGAGGGCTGTGGCGGAGCATTACAAACAATAGTGCGGCAGTTTACCACTACACCGGGAGTTATGGTAGTAGTGGAGCACCCTCCGCTGTTTCTTACACTGGTAGTAACCACCGTTGGAGTGAATGTGTTTACCGTAGGGTTGTAGCTTTGTGTAAGAATGGTAACATTCGAATGCGGACAAGATGAGCCCGTGCCCTGTGTTCCGTTAATATCGGTTTTGGTAACTCCGAAATCATAATACCCTAAGCCGCCCGAGGTATCGGCACTTAAGCTGTTTATAAGGAATCCCGAATCAGCTGCCAGAATACCGGTTGGCAGAATGGAGATAAATGAATTGTAAGACCTTGAAAACATAACTGCACCGGTGGAGCGATTGGCCTTTACCAATATGGAAGTGAAGTTGGCTAAGGAAGCACCTGATGCAAATACGGCAAAGTTGTTATCGTGGGTTTTGGTAAGCCCGCCTGCACTTACCGGCAAACCGGTGGCATAGTAGCGGGTATCGGTTCCCACACCGGTGGTAGTAGGGCCTGCGTTGGGGGCGCTCCAATTGTAAATGTAGCCGCCCAAATTATCCAACCCCGACATAACAATGTTGTTGCCCGAATCGCGGATAACAGACTCCACGTTTTCCGAATTACTGTTGCCAAACCTGCGCGCCCATTGCACGTTACCGTTAAAATCGGTTTTCAGAACAACAGCATCGCTTTGCCCGTCACCGGCTACCATAGTGGCTGAACCTACCAATACATATCCATCGGATACTTCTACCAAATCCCTCAGGTAATCATCATCGTCAAAAGCAGTGGTGTAAAAGAAAGTCCTCATCCATAACACATTTCCGTTGGAATCTGTTTTAAATGCAAACATTTTTGAGGAATCCTGGCGGGCAATAGCGCCACCGCCATCAGGGTCAACAGCCGAAGCGGAACCGGCTACCACAAAGCCGCCATCGCTGGCCTGTATTACACGGTTACCATAAGCGCTGGCACCCGAAACCGGTATGTAACGGTAATGCCAGGTAATGCCTCCGGTAGCAGTCAGTTTAGCGAGTAAACATTGCCCGTTGGCTTCGCCTGTGGCAATAAAACCGCCCGCGGTAGCATTCTTTACATCGGCTAAACTTACCGAGCTGGAAAACGAGCCATTGCGGTATAAAGTAGTGCGAACGTGGTTGCCGTTTTTATCTACCTCGGTTAGCCCTCCCTGCACACCCAGTGGCAGGCCCGAAAAATTGCGGGTAACCATAGCGCTGAATACATAGTTGGTATTGGGTGCCTGAATCATGCCCGATGGAATATCGAACTCGCCAAGGTTATATTGAATTCGGAAAGTGGTTTGCTGTGCTTTGGCTAAGTAAACAAGCAGAGCAAACACCATTAAGGGGTAAATTTTCCTCATGTGTGTTGTGTGTTTAGAGCCGCTAAAAATAGAAGAAAAGGTTTCTGAAAAGAATTTTTTTCGGGAAGGAAAAACAGTTGATAGGTATAGGGAATTTCCGAAGCACTGCCCCGCGGTAGTGTGTTAGCACCAGGCGCAAACGTTGGCTTACAAATCCTTTGATGTAGCTTCTGAATTGCAAATGGGGAAGAGTGGAAACTAAAACAGCAAAGGCAAACCATCAGAAATGTTCTCACAAACGGGCTAAACATCTTCCGATAGTTAACTGCGATATAGTTTCATCTCTTATAAAACGGTTGTATATTCGATAGACTAACCAAATACCCACAACATGAAAAAGATGTTTACCCCTTTTAAAGTTTTACTGGCCGGTGTAATTCTTTTTGTAACCGCACAGTTGAACGCACAGGAACCGCCTAAAGAATGGTACCGCACCTTTAACGGGCCGGACGGCTATTATGACGAGGTAAAATACATACGCCTTGATGCGCAAAACAATGTGGTAGTTACAGGCCACTCGGGGTCTGACAGTACCTGGTTTGATGTGGTAACCCAAAAGTATGCACCCGATAGCACGCTGCTTTGGAGCCACCGCTGGAACAACACTGCACTAAACCTGAATGATGTGCCCAACGATATGCTCATTGCTCCCAACGGCAATATTTATGTTACGGGTTACAGTAAAACCAGTTCTGACGCGAACGATATAAACTCTAACATTTTCATTTTTGCGCTCGACCAAAACGGAAACCTTTTATGGGCAGACAGTATAAAAGGCACCGGTTATACTAACGGCAATTTTTATGTTGGGCGAAACGTTGGCTTTGGCCTGGCGCTTGATGCGCAGGGCAATATTTATTTAACCGGCCAGAGTTCAGGCAACGGCAGTACACAGTTCGACCAGGCGGTACTGGCAAAATACAATTCAGCGGGTGTACAGCAGTGGTTGAAGTTTATTGATAACTCCAATGCATGGAGTTATACCGACTATGCCCGCAGCATTGGCATTGATGCCAACGGCAATTTGTATTTGTGCGGCAACACTACCTTAACCACTACCTGGATGGACTTTGCTGTTTGGAAATATGATACTGATGGCAACTTTGTGTGGATTAAAACCCATGCCGGTTCCGATAACAATACCAGCGAAGGGCTTACCGATATTATTGCCGATGCGGCAGGCAATACTTACACCTTTGGAGTTAGCTCCGACTATAAGTATGTTTTAATAAAATACGATGTAACCGGGGCGCAGCAATGGGTTTATACTTTCGATACCTCATCGGTTGGTATTTCATCGGCTTTTACCGGTGCCGACCGGCATTTTGCATTCGACCATGACGGTAACCTTATTTTCCATGCGCCTATGTCGCAGCGCATTGGTGTAGCCAAGTTTAACCCAATGGGCACTTTGCTTTGGCTGACGTATGTTGGCGGCACCAGCCAGTATAATAACGAAGGATACGATGTACAAATTGACGGTGCCAATAATATTTACATAAGCGGTGCCGTGTCCATGGCTGGCAGTTCTTATTTCGATTTGGGGCTAATGAAGTTAGATGCCGGTGGCAACTGGCTGTGGACTGTAGTTCATAATGGCCCCGGAAATGTAAACGACAAAGGACATTCCATGGCAGTAGCAGGCGATGGCTCTTTATATGTTGGCGGTTTTTCGAACGGCTATTCCAACTCGGCTGATTATTTTTTAGTGAAGTATAAGGATATTGCTGCAGGCATTACAACTGCCGCACCGGTTGCAAAACTGCTGTCGGTTTTTCCTAATCCTGCCGCTTCATTTGCTACCGTTACGGTGCAGCCCGAGTTAATAGGCCATAATTATTATGTGGTGGATATTACCGGCAAGCAGATAATGGCAGGCCGGCTTACTGCTGCGCAAACTCATTTGGCTATCGATAAATTAAACTCCGGTGTTTATTTCCTAAAGGCAGGTAATTTGCCCGCAGAACCATTTCAGGTTGTAAAGTAATAGGAGTTACCGCCACGGGCAAACATGAATATGCACCGCTGCCATGCTTGTAAAGGGTGGCAGCGGTTGTTTTTAGTAAATGGCACAAGTGAAGCGCCCGTGCCATTTGAGTTAAAGTTCCGCGCTTTGGCGGAACGCCACCAACGACCACACCTGATAAAGATGTTGTTGATAACACCATCGGCCTAAACTGTAATAGATGATTTCGCATTTCTCATTCATTTGCAGGAAATTTTGTTACCAACCTCCATTGTTTAAGCAGGGTAATACTCTTTTTCGTTCTTGTATTCCACACATTCATTAGCAAAAATGCGGGGGTAACACAATCCTCCTTCTCCATAAAATCTTCCACCGCAGGTTTTGTTTGCCCTCCCAAAGAAAGTTCATAACGGGCCTTTCAGCGGAGGGGACAAATACAAAAGAGCCCCCAACTGTTGTAAGTGAGAACCTAACTGCTTCCTCGGTTCAATTCCCTAATCAGCAAACTCCTTCACCAAATCCCATATAAGCGGGTAGCAGCCTTCTTTATAGGTGGCCAGGTGTGCACGCTTTACCCAGCGCACTTCTTCAATGTCCTCTTCGGTTTGCGGGGTTAGGTGTAGTTGCCCCGGCTTTGCCTGCATGGTAAACCATTCGGTTTGTTTTAGGCAGTTTTTGCCTTTTAGGTAGTAAGCATGGTAAGTGGTTACGGGCGCAGGTTGCACGTTGGCTACGCGCACGCCTGTTTCTTCTTCCACTTCGCGCACGGCACCATTCAGTATGCTTTCCTTTAGTTCTATTTTGCCTTTGGGTAAATCCCACTTGCCCCTGCGGTAAATCATCAGCAGTTCGTTGTTTTCGTTCCACACCAAGCCACCACCTGCTATAATAATATTCAGGTGGTCCATCATGTTGCACATTACCTCACCGGGTTTGGGAGTAAGCACCAGTATTGGCTTATTGTAAGTGCCGTTAAACAGTATTTCATGGTGGTTTTCAAAGGCGTTTATCTGCGCGTTGTTGTCCAGCACCATTGCAAAATTTTCGTTCATTTGCGGGCGCTCCTGTGCAATAAGCAGGTAAGAATTGTTATAGTAAACTTTATAGCTTCGATACATAATATATGATATACAACAACGTAATAGCCCGCGAAGTTGCAGAATACCTGCTCGAAATTAAAGCGATAGTGTTAAATGTTGCCCAGCCCTTTACCTGGGCAAGTGGTTTAAAAAGCCCCATTTACTGCGATAACCGCAAAACGCTTTCGTACCCCAGGGTGCGTACTTTTATCAAAAATTCCTTTGCCGATGTTATAGCCGAAGACTTTAAAACCTGCGATGTTATAGCCGGAGTAGCCACAGCCGGAATACCCCACGGGGCACTGGTGGCCGATGTGCTGAACAAACCTTTTGTATATGTGCGCGATAAAGCCAAGGGCCACGGCTTAACCAACCAAATTGAGGGGAAGTTGGAAGCAGGGCAAAAGGTGGTGTTGATTGAAGATTTGATTTCAACGGGTGGAAGCTCGCTAAAGGCGGTAGATGCCCTGCGCGAAGCGGGTGCCGAGGTATTGGGTCTAGGGGCCGTGTTTACGTATGATTTCCCCAAGTCGCTTACTGCGTTTGCCGAAGCGAATTGTAAGTTTTTTACCTTGTCCGATTACCCTACTTTATTAGAAGTAGCGCTAAAGCAGGATTACATAAAGGCAGAAGACAAAGCCACGCTGACGGACTGGTATCAGAACCCGGAACAGTGGAGCAAAGCTTTAACTACCGCATAACAATCCCGAACGGGTGATTAGCTCAGTTGGTTCAGAGCGCTACCTCGACAAGGTAGAGGTCAACGGTTCGAGCCCGTTATTACCCACCAAAGCATAATCTATGGCACTTACACCATCCAATATGATTCCGCTGGGCACCCTTGCCCCTGGTTTTACTTTGCCCGATACCGTTACCGGAAACAGTTTTTCCTTACAGAACTTAAAAGGGGAAAAGGCAACGGTGGTCATGTTCCTGAGCAACCACTGCCCCTACGTAAAGCATGTAAACAGCGAACTGGTAAAAATGAGCAACGAATACCTGCCCAAAGGCGTAAAGTTTATTGCCATTAGCTCCAACGATGTGGTAAGCCACCCCGATGATGCGCCCGATAGGATGAGGGAAACCGCGCAGCAGTTGGGGTATCCGTTTCCGTACCTGTACGATGAAAGCCAGCAGGTAGCCAAAGCCTACGATGCTGCCTGCACCCCCGACTTCTATATTTTCGATAAGGATTTAAAACTGGTTTACCGTGGCCAGCTGGACGACAGCCGCCCATCGAACCAGGTGCCGCTAACCGGTAAGGATATGCGGGCTGCTTTAGATAATATCTTATCAGGAAAAGAGGTCTCGCCCTACCAGCGCCCCGGTATTGGCTGCAACATTAAGTGGCGCTGATTCAGGGGCAGTTTCTGCCGCCAGCACTTCTTCCGGAGCCTCCAGTTTCAGCATCTTCTCTATCTCTTCCAGTTTTTCAAGGCTAAGGCGCGAAAGTATTTTGTTTATATCCAGCTTCTTGTCGCGCTTTCTGATTTTTTGCAAAGGGTGGTTGGCGCGGTCGTCCAGCAGGGTATCGGGCTGCCATTCAAAAATATCGTTAGGTGTACAGTTTAGCAGAGTGCACAGCTTCTCAATGTGGTCAAGTCGCATGTGTTCCACCTTGCCGTTTTTATACTTATGCGCTGTAAACGGCACAAAACCGCTCTGCACCAAAAATTTATAAGGTGTTTCAATACCGCGGGCTTTTAATACCCGCTGCAAATTCAGTTGAAGCATACTTGTAACAGTTAGCGTGAGCGCCAAAAGTGCAAATTGCGCTTTGGCTTTTTGGTAACCGGTTTTTCACAATTGTGAATTACTTCGTTCTTTCTACAATGCCCGGCTAAAAATGCAAGGGCAAATACAAAAAAGCCAAAGCAATATTTTGAGATAGGCTTAAAATAGGCAGAAAAAGCTAAGGTTTATACAGCCTTTACCCTGTTTTAACTGCTTTTTTTTCGCTTTACGTTTATAATCAAAATGAAAACAGCAAATTAGTTTGCTAAAGTATCAAGCCAGTTTATTAAAAAGCCAATATATCTGCCTAAAACGCAAAGCTATTTACTATAAAGCCAATCTGCGCTTTGGCTTTTTATTGCTAAAAAGACGCGGTAAATTTTTTCAGCGCGAACTAATTTTGGAATAAAATTTAAGGACAGAAGAGCTTTACCAAACCGCTGCAAAGCAGGGTTTCGTTGGTGTCGGTGCGGTATACGTTTACCTTATAAGTGCCCGGGTCGTAAAACACCACATCCTGCCAGGCATAAGTCCAGCCGGGGTCGGTTGCTTGAATAATGGAGTTTATTTCCTTTTCGTTGCCGTAAGTATCCATAAAGTAAATACGGTACAATACTTTGGTAGTTCCTATTGAGTCCTCAGGCTGCACAAAAAGGCTGATGGTGCCGCCCTCTTTGGTAAGATCAAACTCAGTGCTAGGGTGCAGGCAAACCGCCCCTTTGGCGGCTTCTACACAAAACTTCAGGGTAGATTGACTAAATGCGGCATGGCCGGCAAAAAGAAAAAGGAGAGTAAACAGGTGTTTCATTTCTTTTACCAAAATAAACCATCTGCCCGATTTTACTAATATGCAGGAAGCAACCGCTTATTAACAAGGTAAC
>CAZLXD010000063.1:0-14554 GCA_964563185.1 uncultured Chitinophaga sp. | reverse complement strand
AAACGATTCCTGTTCATGAAAAAAGCGCTTATTGCCATCGGGGTGTTCTTAGTATTACTGGTGGTTTTACTTTTTGCCACTCCGTTTTTATTTAAGGACAAAATAAATGCCCGCGTTAAGGAGGAGATTAACAATCAATTGAACGCTCAGGTTGATTATGGCGATTTCAGCCTTTCCCTCATCCGCAACTTTCCCAACTTCAGCTTTTCCCTCAGCGATTTGTCAATAGTCGGTAAGGGTGAGTTTAAAGGCGATACGCTTACTTACATTCCCAACTTCAACTTTACTATTGATTTAATGAGTGTGATTAAGGGCGACAAATACAAGCTTTTAGCGCTCAATATTGTTGAGCCGATGGTAAATGCTAAAGTTAATTACAATGGCAAAGCCAACTGGGATATAGTAAAGCCATCGAAAGACGAAACATCCTCATCAGGTACCGCCCAAAACTTTGCACTGGAAATTAAGAAGTATGCTATTGAAAACGGCAGCATAACATACGATGATAAACAGGGCAATACTTATGCCTCATTAAAAGGATTCAATTTTGAGGGCAGTGGCGATGTTGCAAAAGATGTTTACGACTTTGTTACAAAAACTTCCATAGAGCAACTTACTTACAAAAGCGGTGCCTTGTCTTATCTGAGTGATGCCAAACTGAAGGCTGACATTAACCTTGCGGTTGAAAGTGCTGCCAACAAATACACTTTCCGCGAAAACAGTATTTCACTTAACGACCTCGGTTTGCAGTTTGACGGCTACGTGGCTTTGCCTAAAGAAGGAACTCAAATGGATGTAAAATTCAAATCGAAACAGACCGAGTTTAAGAGCATTCTTTCGCTTATACCCGCAGTATATAAGAAGGACTTCGATAAGATTAAAACCAGTGGAAGCCTCGATTTGAAAGGCTTTGTAAAAGGGCTTTACAATGAGTCCACTTACCCTGCTTTTAATCTCGACCTGAAGGTGAATAACGGTATGTTTCAGTATCCGGGATTACCTGTGGCGGTAAAGAATGTATTTATTACATCACTCATCAACAAGCCACAGGGCGATTTGGATTTAACAGTAGTAGACGTATCTAAACTTCACCTTGAAGCCGGTAGCGACCCTGTAGATGCTAAAGTAAATGTCCGCACACCTGTAAGCGATCCGAACGTGAAGGCCAATATAGCAGGCAGGCTTAATTTGGGGAATGTTCCCAAATTCTATCCTATGGAGGGTTTAAAAACTCTCAGCGGTTTGCTGGTAGTAAACCTGAACTTTGCCGGACGCATGAGCGATGTAGATAAGAAGAACTATGAAGCTATACAGGCATCGGGCAATGCTAAAGTGAGCAACTTAGTGTATGACAGCAAGGAAACGCCTATGCCTGTGAGGGTAAGCGACCTTCAACTGGCTTTTAACCCCAAAAATGTAACACTGGCTAATCTGGATGCAGCGGTAGGCAAGAGTGATTTTCATGCGAACGGCAGTCTCGACAACTTTATGGCTTATGCTTTCGGTAAAGGCGATTTGCTGGGTAACCTGAACTTGCGGTCAACACAGTTCGATGCCAATGAGTGGTTGCAGAAGGATGAATCAGCTCCGGTTTCAGTGCCCGATACAGCCACTACCCAATATTTTAAAGTGCCCGCTCACATTGATTTTATTGCAAACAGTTCTTTCGGAAAAGTTCTTTACGAAAAAATAGTGCTGACCAATGTGAAGGGTGAAGTGAAGATTAAGGACGAAACAATATATCTGAACGACCTTTTTGCCAATGTGCTTGGAGGAGATGCTACCATTTCGGCCAAGTATGACACCCGGCAGAAGGACCACCCGGATGTAACATTCACATACGACATCAACAACTTTGATATTCAACAGACATACAAAACTGTAGGACTGTCGGAAAAAATGGCGCCCGTGATGAAATTTATACAAGGAAGCTTTTCATCTGATTTAAAAGGCAGCGGTAAACTGAATCCGGATATGAGCGTAGACTACAGTTCTTTGCTGGGTGACGGTAAGGTAGAGATACCTTATGCAAAGGTAGTGGGCATGCCCATCTTCAGCGAGATAACCAAAGTGGCTAAGATTCCGGCTTTGTCAAATCTGGAAATGAAAAATGCGTGGACGGTCCTGAAGTTTAAAGATGGGAAGGTAAATGTTGACCCCACCGATATAAAGTTCGGCAACGGCTATAACATTAACTTTAAAGGAGCGAATGGATTTGACCAAAGTATCGACTACGATGTGCGATTGGATGTACCCAGCAAGGAGCTAGGTGCCGCTACTTCATTGGCTCAGGGGATGTTGGCAAAAGTTCCGGGTTTAAGCGGTGCCATGCCCGAGGTGGTGGGCTTTTTGTTTGGAGTTACCGGCACAGCCGCTAAGCCCAAAGTAACTCTAAAGGGAGTAAACTCAGGTGGAGGTTCGGCTAAAGATATGGTAACCAACGCTGCCGAGGACTTAAAGAAGAAGGCAGAAGAGGAGGCAAGAAAGCAGGCGGAAGAGTTAAAGAAAAAGGCCGAAGAAGAATTGAATAAACAGAAGCAGGCGGCACAGCAGGCAGCTGAGAAGGCGAAGAAGGAAGCAGAGCAAAAAGCAAAAGAAGCTGCCGATAAGGCTAAGAAAGAGGCGGAGCAGAAACTAAAGGACGTGTTTAAATTTCCGAAGTAATGCACGAAAAACAGTTTACACTTACCATTAAAGTATTTGCTTCGGAGGCTGAGTTGCCAACCGATGAAAAGGCTTTACTTATACAGGCAAAAGAGGCCTTAAGAAACGCTTATGCTCCTTATTCAAACTTTAAAGTTGGAGCCGCTTTACTTTTAGACAACGGTAAAATTGTAACGGGCAGCAATCAGGAAAATGCGGCTTTCCCGGCAGGTATATGTGCCGAAGGCACTGCCTTTAGCGCTGCTTCCTCTTTGTATCCGGATGTTGCAATAAGCAAACTTGCAGTAACTGTAAAAAGTTCACGCAGGGTAATTGAAAACCCGGTAGCCCCCTGTGGTATTTGTCGCCAGCGCATGTTGGAATACGAAAACCGCTTCTCGCAACCTATTGCTATTGTTATGGCGGGTGAGAGGGGCGAAGTATATACGGTAGCTTCGGTGAAGGACTTGTTGCCTCTTAACTTTTCACAAAGCGACCTGTAAATTTTAAAGAGAATGTCTACTAGAAAGCAAAAGTTAAGAGAGTTTGTCGAGTCCCGACAGGTAGATTTGGAGAAGTTCAATGAATTTGTGACGGAAGATGTAGATGACAGCGAATTGTTAACACAGATATTGAAAAGTTCGCAGGAAGAGCAGCCAACCCTGGGTGAAAAGATGGCTGATTCAGTGGCGAGTTTTGGCGGAAGCTGGCAGTTTATCATTACTTTTTTTTCACTGTTGTTTGTTTGGATGGGAATCAATGTGTTCCTGCTTTCTGAGAAACCTTTCGACCCTTACCCTTTTATCCTCCTTAACCTTATCCTTTCCTGTATTGCCGCTATTCAGGCACCTATTATTATGATGAGTCAAAACCGTAAAGAGGCGAAAGACCGCCAACGTGCGCAAAACGACTACCTGATTAACCTGAAGGCTGAAATGGAGATAAAGAACATACAGGCCAACATGAAGAAGCTGTTCGAGATACAAAAGCAACAAATGTTGTTAATGGAGGAAATCCTCCGTAATGAGCGGAAGTAACTACTTACTCTCCCACTATCTGCCCCAAGGCAAAAAGCAGCGCAAAAATAAAAGTGCCAATGGCCAACTGTTTCAGCAGTGGGTCAAATTCTATTGGGTTTTCAATATGCTTTACCGTTACTAAGTGCCTGCGAAACAAGGGTAATGTAATGATGAACAACAACTGCATAGTAGAAACAAAACTCACTACTACATAAGCTATACTGAAAGTAAATCCGAGAATAATCAGCGATTTATGGTAAAGCTTAGCTCTTGTCAATCCTATTTTCACAACCAGCGTATTCTTACCCGCTTTCGCATCGCTTTGGCAGTCGCGCATATTGTTCAGGTTTAAAACCCCTGCTGCGAAACCCCCTATTGTTAATGCGGGAAGAAGAATAGCAAAGTTTAATTGCTTTGCCATCAGGTAGTAACTTCCGCATACGCCTACTAATCCAAAAAATAACAGCACAAACACATCCCCTAATCCCGAGTAGCCGTAAGCATTTTTTCCTACGGTGTATTTAATGGCTGCTGCTATGGCTCCTAAGCCTAGTAGAAAGAAAAAGATAGAGTAACTCAACTCAACATCTTTAAACGCTTCATAAATAAGTGTTATGCCCGATAGAAGACAAAGGGCAACGGTTACTACAATGCCTGCTTTAATTTCATTAAACGAAAGCATACCTGCCTGCACTGCACGCTTAGGCCCAATACGTTCTTCATTGTCTGTTCCCTTTTCACTGTCGCCATAGTCGTTGGCAAGGTTTGACAGTATTTGCAGCAGGAGCGTAGTAAGCAGGCATAGACCGAATACCAACCAGTTAAAGGCTTTCCTGTTTTCTGAAAAGGCAATGGAACTTCCGGTAATAATGGAAGAGAATGCTAACGGAAGTGTTCTTAAGCGAAAGGCGTAGAGCCAGGCTGTAACTTTACTCAATGTTAAGCTTTGGCTTCGTGCTGATAAAAGTGCCCGGTTTCCTGTAGGTAGGAGAGAATGAGATGCACCACCCTTTCAATTTTGGGTTTAGGCAGCAGCACATCAAAATTGTTGCGAAGGTTGTTTACCACATGCTGCACCAGTTGCTCCTCACGAATAAGTTCCCCTGCCGAGTTATCCCACTTATCAATAAAGGCATTCAGGATACTATATGCTTCATCTTCCGATATGTGAAACTCAATGTACTTGTAAATGAATTTCACCGTATCGAAATACTCAGGCTTATCAGTTTTTGGAGGGTTCCAGTTATCAAGGACAGAACTCATACAGTGCCGAAAATACTATTTGAGGCTTACTTAGGCAAATGTGTTCGGTATTGTTCTACTGCCGGGCTGTACCGGCCAATGTTTAAACCGGACGTGGAATAGAGCGTGTAGGTGTTAATCTTTCTGTTGTTTATTTGAAAGAACCCCGAAATGGGCGGCTTGTTTCCTTCCGACTGAAAGTTGATTTGATGCTCCTGCAAGTGCCCCATCAATATGCTTTGCGCATTTACCTTGCCTGAACTACCGGTAAGAATAATGGTGTGGATAGTTGGATGCGTGTTAAGGATATGGAGAATATCCATCTTCTCTACCACTTCTAAATCGCTGTCCTTTGAACTTTCTGCCACTTTTCTTCGGCAGCGATAAATAGTATCGGAAAGAGCAATCCCTTTTTCGGAACACAGTGCCAATCGTTCTTTGGCAGCCTCTGTTCCTTTGCTGTGCCGGAATGGATGCCGGTATATTTCACTAAGCATACGCCAAAAGAAGTTAGCCCTGCCGGGGTAAAAGGTTTCAAACTGGCAATTGCGCCTGTGTGTGGGAAAACTGCCCAGTATAAGATGTGTAGCTCCCGCTGGAATAAACTGTCCGAACGGATGTATTTCAATTTCGCCTTGCATGGCGATAGCTACGGAAACTTAGGGAATTTGCTCCAGTCGGGTTTGCGTTTTTCAATAAAGGCGTTCTTCCCTTCTTTAGCTTCATCGCTAAGGTAGTAGAGCAGAGTGGCATTGCCGGCCAATTCCTGTATTCCCGCCTGTCCGTCTAACTCCGCATTAAACGAAGCCTTGAGCATACGGATAGAGAGCGGTGATTTTTCCTGAATTTTCTTGCACCATTCCACCGTTACATCTTCCAGCACCTCTAATGGAACTACCTTGTTCACTAAGCCCATATCCAGTGCATCCTGTGCGTTGTATTGGTCGCATAAGAACCATATTTCGCGGGCTTTTTTCTGACCTACACAGCGGGCTAAATAACTGGCGCCAAAGCCTCCGTCAAAACTTCCCACCTTAGGGCCGGTTTGGCCAAAAATGGCGTTCTCGCTGGCAATAGATAAATCGCACACTACATGAAGCACATGCCCTCCGCCAATGGCAAATCCATTTACCATGGCAATAACAGCCTTTGGAATAGAGCGGATTTGTTTCTGTAGGTCGAGCACGTTTAAGCGCGGTACCGCATCGCTGCCCACATAACCTCCATGCCCGCGAACATTCTGGTCGCCACCGCTGCAAAAGGCCATATCGCCTTCTCCGGTCAAAATAATTATTTCAATCTCCAGGCTGTCGCGGCAAATGTTCATAGCATCAATCATTTCCTTTACCGTAAGCGGGGTAAAGGCATTGCGGTAGCGCGGGCGGTTAATGGTTATTTTGGCTATGCCTTCAAAGAATTCAAACTTAATTTCTTCGTATTGCTTAATGGGTTTCCATTCTCTTTTGCTCATCGGTTGTTTCTTATGTGTTTAAAATATTGTTTGTAAACAGCAGCGCTGGTTTCGTTGTTCGTTTTTATTTCAAGTATAGCCGGCCGGCCATTTTGTGGTCCATAAAACGCGGGAAGGATTTCTTCCAACGTTTCAAAACGGTCGCTAAAATAATAAGGGATGTTATACATGGAAGCCAAATGGCTGGCGTTCAGGTTATGCTTGGTTTCAAAAAACTTTTCAAAGTCTTTCACCTTACCCGGGCCGTCAAGCAATCGAAAAATATTGCCGCCTGAGTTATTAATAAGTATTACCCGAAAGTTAGGGGACAGGTAATTGTTCCAAAGGGAATTGGAGTCGTAGAAAAAAGTCACATCGCCTATAATGCAAACGGTTAGTTTATTGTTTACGTAAGCAGCGCCCGCAGCCGTGCTTACACAGCCATCAATGCCGCTCGTGCCCCGGTTAGCGTTAACGGTTATGCCTTTATTGTGTTCAAAAAAATTGGAATAACGCACAGGAGTGGAGTTGCCATATTGCACATTGGCGTTTTCGGGAAGCGATGCCACTAGCTTTTCTATTACATTAAAATCGCTGTAAGGAGCATTTTTCAAATAAGCAGCTTTTAACTCCTTGCTTTTCTTCGAAACATCCATCCATTGATTGGCGTAGTTGCTATCTGTTTTCTCTTCGGCTTCCAGCAGGCATTCCAATGCTTCCGATTCGGTTATGCTGGGGTAATACTCACTGTCCAGCTGAAAGTAATCGCGGTTGCGGGTTTCTGAATATTGGTCAACATCCCAATGGTAGCGGGGCTTGTATTTACGCAGCAGCTGCTTTAGCTTTTTTGAAACAATCTGATTGCCAAGCGTAATAACGATGTTCGGAATAAAACTCTTTGCCGTGGTTTCCGGCAGCAATTCTATACAGGAATCAAAATCGTAAATTGCATTCTCCACCAAGCAGTTCGAAGTGGATTCAACAAAAACCACCGTGTCCTTTCGTTTAGCTAACTCGCTGATAGCCTTCTTAAACTTAGCATCGCTGTTGCGAAGCCCTACTACTATTAACTTTTTGGGCGAGTCGGCTAACTCGCCTGCCAGCTTGTGCTGAGCCTCAATTCTGAAATGAACCGTATTGGCCTGTGCTTCGGGTTGAAACTGCTTTTCAGGCAGCTTTACTTGTTTTTCGGTTAACTCATACAGCGGCTCCTGTATATGAATATTAAGCCGGGCCGGTGTTTTAATAGTCTGCGTATCGAAAATGGCTACTTCGGTAGTGCGTATAATGCTGGCTGCCGAATCATCGTCAACATCAATTTTAAAGTCGGTGGCAAAACTTTCAAAAATCCCTTCCTGCTCTATCGCCTGGTTTTCACCATCGCTGGCGGCATAAGGTGGCCGGTCGGCTGTAAGAAATAACAAGGGTATTTGCTGGTGAAAAGCCTCGCAGCAGGCCGGCAGCAGGTTCAGTACTGCTGTTCCCGAGGTGCAAACCACCGCCACCGTTTCGCGCAGTTGCTGTGCCATGCCCAGGGCAAAATACCCTGCCACCCGTTCATCGGGTATTACCAGGCATTCCATATCGGGAATTTGCGAAAAGGCAATCACCAACGGAGCCGAACGGGAACCCGGGGAGAAGACCACTTTTCGTATGCCTCTGGCGTGGCAAACTTCAGCTATTAATCGTACTCCTTCTTTGGCGGTGTTCATGCGGGCGCAAAGGTGAAAAAGTTTCGGTAACGTAAGGGCCCGTTACCCTAAGGCATTCAATAGTGTCTTCTTCTTCATCTCCGTTTCGGCCCACTCCTTAGCTGCTACCGATTTCGAGGTAATGCCGCATCCGGTGTAAATAACCAATTGGTGTTGCTGCACATTCATACACCGCAGGTTTACATACAGGTGGGTTTCATTATTGGTGTTAACAGGGCCAAGGTAACCGCTGTAATACTGGCGTGCGGCCTTCTCATGGCGCAATATAAAATCAATAGCCTTTTTCTTAGGCAAGCCGCCAACTGCCGGGGTGGGGTGTAGTGCCCCAGCTGTTTTTGCCCATTGCCCGTATGGCAACCCACGGTAAGTAAAGGTGGTGCGCAGGTGCAGCAGGTTAGCTGCTGTTATCGTTTCGGGCCCTTTTATAAGGGGGGGCTTTATCGTTAGCCTTTTAAACACCTGCTGTATATAATCACTCACAATTTTCTGCTCTTCGGTTTCCTTTTCGCCCCAGGGTTGTTGCCGGGCAAATGGCGTATTGCTTTTGGTGCCCGCCAGCGAATAAGTGCAAAACTCATTTCTGTTAGCCAATTGCAATACTTCGGGCGTGGCGCCTATCCATATTCCCGAAGCCGGTGTATACACCAGCGAAACAAAAGCCTGCGGGTACATGCGGCACAGCTTTTTAAAGAAAGCCACCGGCTTAAAGTGTGCGGGTATTCTTAGGGTAGTAGTGCGGGCCGCTACTACCTTTTTTACCATTCCCTGTTGTATAGCACTTTTAATAGCTTCCACCTGTTGCATAAACTCCTTTCGGGTGGTGCCGGTTACTGCTACTGGTGCAGGCAGAGCGGGGGCGGTTGAACGGGGCGTAAAATTCAACTGCGGTAAGTTACCCTCCCAGCAAAGTATATCGCCTTTTATAAACAGGGCAGGCAGGCTTTTGGTTGCCTTAAACGGGGCAAACAAAAACCCGGCTGCTTTCGGGTAACTTTGCTTAGCCGAAACCCGATGCAGCTTATGGGTGGTTTGCGCGCATACATTCACTTCCTTTGTTTTGGGCGAACGGTAAAAAGCAACGGGGAGCTGATGCAGCAGGCAGTATTCAAAGAATTTTTGCAACGGAACTCTGGCGCGGGGCACTATAGCGTTTTGGGCAAAACTATATTTTTACCGCTAACCATAAACCATGATTGAGAAGCAGATTTATATTATCCGCCACGGCCAAACCGATTTAAATGCGCAGGGAATTGTGCAGGGAAAGGGCATCAATGCCCCCTTAAATACACTGGGGCAAAAACAGGCGGCTGCTTTTTATGAAGCCTACAAACATGTAAAGTTCGATGTGGTATACACCTCATCGCTGTTGCGTGCCATACAAACGGCCGATGCTTTTGTTAAAGCGGGTATACCGCACATAGCCGATGCCGACTTAGATGAGATAAGCTGGGGCGATGCCGAAGGCAATAAAAACTTTACCGACCACTCCGAGTTGTTTAATGAACTGCTGAAGGAATGGAAGTCGGGAAACATTTACTACAAATTCCCCGGTGGCGAAAACCCTTTCGACTTGCAGCAACGCCAGCTTCGTTTTATTGAAAGGCTGAAAAAAGCAAACCATAAAACTGTTTTAATTGCCACCCACGGAAGGTTTATTCGGGCGCTTATGTGTACCCTTACCGAAAAACCGCTATCGGAAATGGACGATTTTGACCATACCAATTTGTGCCTTTATAAAGTAAACCTGCTCAGCAACGGAACTTTTGAAATAGAGCAGCACAACAACCAGGCGCACTTAACCGAGTTGATGAATTTGTAAAGCAGAGAAGCCGCGCCCAGCGGGGCTCTTTGCTTCGGAAAAATCTGAAGGGACGGAAACCCTTTAGGCTTTCAGATGGCGGTTCTGTATTTGTCCTCCGCTTGCGGAGGTGCCTGTAGGGCCAAGGTGGTTGTATTTTGTATTCACGTAGTTCTGCTGCAAGGGAACTTGTGCTAACGGTTGGCAGCTAAAGAAAGTGCGGAATAAATACTTCCAAACTGTCTTACCCTTGACACCGCCTCCCAGCTGCGCACCCTGGCCAACCTGCGCAACGAGGTAAACGACCGCATGATAGACTTTGCCATGGCCAGCGAGCACTTTGCCTACAAATACATGCGCAAGTTTTACAACGTAGCCAAAGAAGCCCGCGATGTAAACACCCCGGTGCCGATACCGTAATTGAGGCACTTAGCCCGCTGTTTGAAGGGCAGGGAGAACAACCCGACCCGGTGCCGAATCCTTAACTGCTTAGTGCTGAATTGATTAGAAGCACAAATGTGCTGTTAACAGCGCATTTGTGTGTCAATTATGGCGTTTCAGCTTAGCAGTTAAGTGAAGTAATATGCTGTTAAAGTGAACTAATGTGCTTACTAAGTGAAGTTGTATGCTGTAAACGTGAACCAATTTGCAGCTTAGGCGAACTAATATGCCTTGTATGTAAACTAATACGCTTGCTAAGTGAAACAGTATGCTGTTAAGGTGAAGCAATGTGCTTTAAAGGTGAAGCTAACAGCACACAATCATAAAAATTACCTGCATGAAAAAACTTACCGCAGAGGAAGCCAAAGACCTTACAATAGTAGTGCATGGCAGAACTTCGCAGGTGGCAGCCCATATTGCCAACCTGCAAATAGGCGAAGCGCTTATTATAACCCGTGCCTACTGGAAGGGAAAACGACCACCCTACGGTATAGTAAACCGCGTATCAAGAAAAACGAGCCGCAAGTTTATAAAAGGCCGCCTGCCCGATGGCACCGGCTGGGCGGTAAAGCGCATAGCTTAGTTGGTTTAAAAGAAAACTAACAGTTGTTAGTTTGTGGCCACTTCCTTCGGCTACACAGCACTTTTGCGGCCCATTGCCTTTTATTCTCCTGCCGGTTGGTGTTGCCCCGGCCATAAATAATGGTAGTTAACAACACACTAACCACAAAAGCTGTTATTCCTCTTTCATCTTCTGCACCATATCCCACACCACAATACCGGCACTTACGGCTATGTTTAATGAGTGCTTGGTGCCGTACTGGGGTATTTCCACCACTACATCCGAGGCACTTACCACTTCCTGTACCACCCCCTCCACTTCATTGCCAAAAACCACCGCATACTTTTTACCGGCTACGGGTATAAAATCATTCAGCATTACCGCCCCCTTTGCCTGTTCAATAGAAACAATGGTGTAACCGTTCCGCTTCAGTTCCCGCACGGCATCCATCGTTGCAGGAAAGTATTTCCAAGCTACGGTTTCGGTTGCGCCTAAGGCTGTTTTATGTATGTCGCGGTGGGGCGGCTGCCCGGTAATGCCGCACAGGTAAATGGCTTCCACCAAAAAGGCATCGGCCGTGCGAAACACCGAGCCTACATTTAAGTGGCTGCGCACGTTATCCAACACAATAATCAAAGGTGCTTTAACCTGCACTTTAAACTCCTCTTTAGTAAGGCGGGGCAATTCCTCGTTCAACAATTTCTGCATGGTCAAATCTGTGTAAAAAATTGAGAGGGCAAAGTAAGCACACTTACTATTTTCACGCGGCAGGAAGTAAACCGACATACTTTACTTCAACACATTAACACTTTCGCACATTAACACAATAAACATTGGCTGTTCATCGCACCATGATAAAAAGCGCTACCAGTGAGACGGAAACCCCGCTCATGAAGCAATACAATACGTTTAAAGCAAAGTATCCTGATGCCATTCTTCTTTTCCGGGTAGGCGACTTTTACGAAACCTTCGGGGAAGATGCCAAGCGGGCTTCGGCTGTATTGGGTATTGTGCTTACCAAGCGCAGCAACGGCAAAGCCAGTGAGGTAGAATTGGCAGGTTTTCCGCACCATGCATTAGATACCTACCTGCCCAAGTTAGTTCGTGCGGGCCACCGGGTAGCCGTGTGCGACCAATTAGAAGACCCCAAACTGGCCAAGGGAATTGTAAAGCGCGGGGTAACCGAAATGGTTACTCCGGGGGTAGCCCTTGGCGACAATATTCTAAACACCAAAAGCAACAATTTTCTTGCCTCGGTATTTTTCGAAAAAGATAATTACGGCATTGCCTTTATTGATATTTCCACCGGTGAGTTTTTTATTGCAGAAGGGAATGCCGCCTATGCCGAAAAGATGATTCAGTCATTGGCTCCTTCCGAGATTCTCTTCCCTAAGTCGAAACAGAAGGATTTCACGCAGCAGTTCGGTTCTAAGTATTACGCATTTAAACTCGATGACTGGGTTTACAGTTATGATACTGCGCTAGAGAATTTGCTAAAGCTCTTTGGAACTAACTCACTAAAGGGTTTTGGTATAGAAGATGAAAGGCTGAGTGTAATTGCTGCCGGTGCAGCCATTCAATACCTGAAAGATACGGAGCACCACAACTTGGCACACATCAGCAAGCTAACCCGCCTACAGGATGAACAGCATGTATGGCTGGACCGTTTCACCATTCGCAATTTAGAGTTGATTTACTCGCTCCACCACGGTGGCAAAACATTGCTCGAAGTAATGGACAACACCACCTCGCCTATGGGTGCCCGCCTGTTAAAGCGTTGGATGGTGATGCCTTTACTGGATGTGCGCAAAATAAACGACCGCCTAAATGCTGTGGAATACTTCATTCAGCACCCGGCCGATGCCGATGAGTTAAAGCGGTTAATACGCGCCATCGGTGATTTAGAGAGGCTCATTTCAAAAGTATCGCTGGAGAAAGTAAACCCGCGCGAGATGGTGCAGCTGAAACGTGCGCTGAATGCCATTGCCCCTATCAAAGAAAAGCTGAGTGCCTCTTCCAACACAACCTTGCAAAGAGTAAGCGAGCAGATGAATCCTTGTTCGTTGTTAGCCGAAAAAATTGCCACCGAAGTTTTTGAAGAAGCCGGCCCGGTAATAGCCAAAGGAAACTTTATACAGAACGGAGTAAATGCCGATTTAGATGAACTGCGGGAAATCAAAAACTCCGGGAAGGACTACATCACCGGCATTCAACAGAAAGAAGCCGCCCGCACGGGTATCAACTCACTTAAAGTGGGTTTTAATAATGTGTTCGGTTACTTTTTAGAAGTAACCAACTCGCATAAATCAAAAGTGCCTGCCGACTGGATTCGCAAGCAAACGCTAAGCAATGCGGAGCGCTACATTACCGAGGAGTTGAAAGTATACGAACAGAAAGTGTTGGGGGCCGAAGAAAAGATTCAGGTGCTGGAAGAAAGAATCTTTGCCGAACTCATCCGCTTTGCCAAAGATTACGTGCTTACCATTCAGCAGAACGCCAATATGATTGCCATAGTGGATTGTTTTCTTTCCATGGCCGAACTGGCCGCTAAAAACAACTACACTAAACCGGAGTTAAACGATTCATACGCCATTGAAATAAAAGAGGGCAGGCACCCCGTTATTGAACAGCAACTGGATGTAACCGATAAATACGTTCCCAACGATATTTTTATTGACAGCGAAACACAACAGGTACTGGTAATTACCGGGCCTAACATGAGCGGTAAAAGTGCACTACTTCGTCAAACTGCTCTTATTGTGTTAATGGCACAGATGGGAAGTTTTGTTCCTGCCTCTTCCGCCAAAATTGGTTTGGTAGATAAGGTGTTTACCCGTGTAGGTGCCAGTGACAACCTGAGCGCAGGCGAATCAACCTTTATGGTAGAGATGAACGAAACCGCCAGCATAATGAATAACCTTTCCCCGCGCAGTTTAATTCTGCTCGATGAAATCGGGCGGGGTACTTCTACTTACGATGGCATTTCCATTGCATGGAGTTTAGCAGAGTATTTGCACAATCATCCGGCTAATCATCCGCGCACTTTGTTTGCCACGCACTACCACGAGTTGAATGAGTTGGCCGAAAAATATCCTCGCATTAAAAACTTTCATGTTTCGGTAAAGGAAACTTCCAACAAGGTAATCTTCCTGCGCAAGCTGGTAGAAGGCGGAACAGAGCACAGTTTTGGTATACATGTAGCTAAAATGGCAGGTATGCCTAAAGAAGTAATTGACCGAGCTAACGAAATGTTGCGCGAACTGGAAAGCCAGCGCCAGCAACACGGAGATACTAAGCAGGTTTTGAGAAAAGTAGATGCACAAAACTTTCAGCTGAGTTTCTTTGATATGAGCGACCCGAAAATGAAGCGCTTAGCAGAAGAAATAGAAAAGATTGAAGTAAACATGATAACTCCGATAGAAGCTATTATGAAACTTCAGGAACTAAAAAAAATATTAGAGCGCGAATAATTTGCATTTGCGTTTTGAGATTTTGAGAGCGTTTCTATATTTGCAGTCCCCAAAGGGAAAAGTTCTTTAAAACAATGCAGGAGTAGCGTAGATAAACAGTACCCCGCCACCTTGCAGAAATTTTAAAAATGCTTTTTTAGAAAAATATTTGTTCTTTAACATCATGCGGGAGTAGCTCAGTTGGTAGAGCGCCACCTTGCCAAGGTGGAGGTCGCGG
>CAZLXD010000062.1:8839-14610 GCA_964563185.1 uncultured Chitinophaga sp. | reverse complement strand
CCCCGATACCTTCTTTCTACTATGCTGGTGGCCAACAACCTGGTAAACATTGGGGTAGTAGTTACCTCTTACTTTGTTACCCGTGGCTTTTTCGATATGGTTCAACTGCCCGATGTATGGAGTGTTGGAACGGTTGAAATACCTCGCTACGGAGTGGAATTTGTGTGGAACGTGGTGGTGGTTACCTTCATTTTAGTGTTGTTTGGCGAGGCCACACCCAAAATTTTTGCCACACACAACAAACTGAAAATTGCGCGTGCCATGTCGGGCGTATTTGTGGTGCTCAATAAGTTTTTTTCGCCACTTAATTTTCTGCTGGTTGGCTCCACCCGGGCCCTGGAGAAAAAGCTGAAACGCTATAACACCGAAATAGATATTGAAGAAATTAATAAGGCGATTGAAATTACGGTGGAAACCAAAGAATCGAAACAGGATGCCCGCCTGCTGAAAGGCATTGTGTATTTCGGAAACATAGTGGTAAAGCAGGTAATGCGCCCCCGCACCGAAGTGGCCGCCATTGACAGCGAATTGAATTTTAAAGAGCTGATGGACTTTGTAAAAGAGATGGGCTACTCGCGCTTTCCGGTTTACAAAGAAAATCTGGATACCGTAATTGGCGTACTAAATGTAAAGGACCTGCTTACGAATATGGACCAGCCCGCCAACTTTGAATGGCAAACCCTGGTGCGCGAACCACTGTTTGTTCCCGAAAGCAAAAAGATTGACGACCTGCTGCGCGAGATACAGGAAAACCGCAAACACCTAGCGGTAGTGGTAGATGAGTTTGGCGGAACTTCGGGCATTATTACGCTGGAGGATATTATAGAAGAAGTGGTAGGCGATATTAAAGATGAATTTGACGAAGCTACCGATGGGGAATTCAAAAAGCTGGACGACAAAAACTTTTTATTTGAAGGCAAAGTGCAACTAATGGATGCCTGCCGCTGGATGGACATAAGCACCGATACTTTTGAAGAAATAAGAGGAGAAGCCGAAACCATAGGAGGGCTGATGCTGGAACTGGCACACCGTATTCCCAAAAACGGAGAACAACTGAAGTTTGCGAATTATAAGTTTACTATTGTTTCGGTAAGTAATAACCGTATTGAAAAAGTAAAGGTGACGAATGAATGGTAGCATAACTGCAAAGTGGCAAACAGCAAACAGCAAAGGGAGTTGGTGGTTAGTGCTGCTGAGTGTCTTTTTGTTTGGTTGTAATAACGAATATACCCCCAAACCCAAAGCCTACCCGCGCGTAGATTTTCCGGAGCAGAAGTATGAGTTGTTTAACCCCGAAAGCTGCCCCTTTCAGTTTGAAAAGCCGGTGTATGCGCAGGTGGTAAACGATACCGACTACTTTAGCAAAAGCCCTTCGCAGCCCTGCTGGATGAACGTAATGTTGCCGCAGTTTAACGGCATGATTAACCTTACTTACAAGGAAGTAAAAGGCAGCGATACCTTTGAAAAACTGCTGGAAGATGCGCACGAGTTAACCTACAAGCACACCAAAAAGGCAGAGTACATTAACGAGATTGGAATAGAGAACAAATACGGAGTAGGCGGTATGCTGTACGATGTGGGAGGCGATGCCGCCAGCAACATTCAGTTTTACCTGACCGATTCTACCCGCCATTTTATACGCGGGGCGCTGTACTTCAACAACACGCCCAACAGCGACAGTATGGCACCGGTAGTGGCCTTTGTAAAGGAAGACCTGCGGCACATGCTCAGCACCTTTCAGTGGAAGTAGGCGCATTACCCAATTCAATTATCCTTTTAATTTAGCCCCGCAAGACCACGGCATCCTTCCCGCCTTAGCAGCAAAGCATTCCGCTTCTTGTTTTTACAAAACCATTTAAAATTTATTGATGAAAGCAGCACCCGATACCGTAGTAAAAATTACTTACGAATTACGCACCGAGCCGCAAGGCCAGGTGATGGACGCAGCCGACAAGGAATCGCCTTTTGCCTTCCTGTTCGGCCACAACAATGTACTGGAACTATTTGAAAAGAACTTAGAAGGCCTTATTGCCGGCAACCAGTTTAACTTTATACTTAGCCCCGAAGAAGGCTATGGCGAATACGACAACGAAGCCCTTATACAGTTAGATAAGAGTGTGTTTACGCACGAAGGCCAGGTAATGGAAGATATGCTGTTTGTAGGCAACGTAGTTCCTTTACAGGACCAGCACGGCAACCCTTTTCAGGGCCGTATTGTAAATGTTACCGATGAAAATGTATCGGTTGACCTTAACCACCCCTTTGCCGGTAAAACACTTTACTTTAGTGGCGAGGTAATGGAAGTGCGCGCTGCCCACCCGGTTGAAATTGAACACGGCCACGTACACGAACATGGCGACCACAGCCATCATTAGTAGAGGCTTTAGCAGATATATATAAAGCAGAACGCGCTACAAAACAGTAGTGCGTTCTGCTTTTATAACAGGGTTAAAACCAATGCATACATTCCGGCTTCTCTGTTTTGTAATAGTTTTACGCAGTGGAAATCCTCATTATTCTATTACTCATTTTACTGAACGGCATTTTTGCCATGTCGGAAATTGCCATGGTTTCGGCCCGCAAGGCCCGGCTGGAAACAGCTGCCCGTAAGGGCGATAAAGCTGCCCGTAAAGCATTAGAGCTGGCCGCTAACTCGGGCAAGTTGCTTTCAACCGTGCAAATAGGTATTACACTAATAGGCATACTTACCGGTATTTACAGTGGCGAAAAAATACAGGACGACCTAACCGCATGGTTCCACCGGTTTACGCTGCTACAGCCGTACAGCGAAACCATTGCCACTACCGTAATTGTGGTGGTGCTTACTTTCTTTTCGCTGGTGCTGGGCGAGTTAGTGCCCAAGCGCATCGGCCTTACTATGCCCGAGCGTATTTCAAAATTGTTTGCCCTGCCCATGTATTGGATATCGTTGGTAACCGCTCCGTTTATATGGCTGCTTACGGTTACTTCCGATTTGGTAATAAAACTGCTGGGCATTAAACCCGCTGCCGAAAACCGTGTAACTGAAGAGGAAATAAAAGCCATAATACAGGAAGGAACCGAGGGCGGTGCCATTGATGCCATTGAACAGGATATTGTTGAGCGCGTGTTTAGCCTGGGCGACCGCAAAGTGGCCTCGCTGATGACGCACCGCAGCGATACTGTTTTTTTGGATGCCGAAGCTACCATGCAACAGGTACGCGAAACTGTTAACCGAGAAATGCACTCGGTATATCCGGTTTATGAGGATAACTACGATAATGTAGTAGGCATAGTATTGCTGAAAGATTTATTCCGGCATATTAACGATGAGGGCTTTAACCTGAAGAGCCACATTAAAGCCCCGCAGTATATTTTGGAGGGAAAATCGGCTTACGAAACCCTGTGTAATTTTAAAACATCGGGAGTACACTACGGCATTGTAACCGATGAATACGGCCACATGCAGGGCCTGCTTACCATGAACGATTTACTGGAAGCTTTGGTGGGCGATGTATCGGAATTTTACCACGGTGAGTTTTCGTTTGTAGAGCGCAGCGATGGCACCTGGCTGGTAGACGGGCAGTTTCCGTTATCGGAGTTTTTGGCAAAGTTCGATTTGCAGCACCTGGCCAGCGAGTATGCTTACAACACTATAAGCGGGTTAATACTGGACCACCTGCGCCACATACCTAAACCGGGCGAGAAATTGCAATGGCAGAATTTTGAACTGGAGATAATGGATATGGACAAAGCCCGTATTGATAAAATACTGGTAAAACAGCTGCAGCAGGGTAAACGGCAAACGTGAAAAGTAAAACGGCAAATGCCCCAAAGGGTAAAAGAGGCCGCAAAAAAATACGGGCGGATTACAAGGTGCAGTTTCATAAGGTAACAGTGCAGATGGGCAATTAGCAGATAGTAAACCGTTTACAGAAATAAAGAAACCTGCATAAGCGGTTTTTGGGGTTATTGAACTTATCGGGGGTGTCTTCACCGCCCGTAACTATTTTGATTGGTGGGATGTTATGCGGGAAGAAGTGATTACGCGATAAAGCGAACTAGCGGAAAAGTGCTGCTGGGTAAGGATGCCTTCATGCATTTGTATGGTTGAGCATTTCAGAATCTGTTAACGGCTATTTGTACGATACCATTACCACACCGGCTATTACTACAAACACTCCTGCAATCTGCCGCAGGTTTACCGCCTCGTGAAAGTAAAAGTGCGATACTAAGAACAGCCCTATAATGGTTATGCTGAAAAACACCGCGCTGGCAATACCCAGCGGTACGGTTTTAAGTGCTTCGGTAAACAGCACCGAGTTAACTAAGCCAAACACCAGCCCCATTGCCAGAAAACCCCACTTTTTCATAGGGACTTTATCATACAATGCTGAAAAATTAAAACACACATTGGTAAGCAGGTTAGCCGCAATGGCAAGGTAAAGCAGGGTGTATTTCATCAATGTATTTTAAGTAGTTTACCAAAAGCGGGCATACAGCGCCACCAATAACCCGATAATTAAAACAGAGCCTGCCAGAAAAGCATTCGATACCCGGAACAGTGTGGTATCCACTTCCAGCGCGTGCGCCTTATGGCCTTTAGGGTTTTCAACAGCGCTTATAACAACCATACCCATAATGGTTAGTACAAACACAAAGCCCATTCTGTCCAAAAACGGAATTTCAAACACCCCGTTGGCATTTGCTTTGGCAAAACCCACAGCCGCCAGCGAGGATAAATCCATCATGCCCGGCAGAAACTTTAGCAACACCGAAAACAGAAAGCCGCCAATAGTGGCAAACAGAGCCGCGTTTGCAGTGGTCTTTTTCCAGAAGAAGCCCATAATAAACATGGCAAATATGCCGGGCGAAACAAAGCCGGTGTATTCCTGTATGTAGTTAAGGCCGCCTTTGTCAATACCCAAAAACGGAGCGATGATAACGGCAATAACCATAGCGGCTACCACCACTATTTTACCCACGTTTACCTGTTGCGCTTCATCGGCATTTTTATTCAGCACCTTCTTGTAAATATCCAGCGTAAAAATGGTGGCAATAGAATTGGTTTTGCCCGCCAGTGAAGCCACAATGGCCGCGGTAAGGGCTGCAAAGCTCAATCCTTTCAATCCAGCAGGCAGAAGATTAAGCAACACCGGATAAGCCTTGTCGGCAGCTATCAGTCCTTCGGGGTTCAGCATCTCTAACTGAAAACTTCCCTGCTGAAACAACACAAAGGCTGCAATACCGGGCAGCACCACAATTACAGGCATCAGTAGTTTAAGAAAAGCAGCGAACAAAATTCCGTTTCGGGCAGTGGGCAGGTCGGCACCCAAGGCGCGCTGAGTAATGTATTGGTTACAGCCCCAATAACTAAAGTTGGCAATCCACATACCGCCCAGCAATACGGTTAAGCCGGGCATATCTAAGTAGTGGGCATTATCGCGTTGCAGAATCATGTGAAAGTGGTCTGAAGCCTGTTCTGTCATCAGGCTGAAGCCATTCATTACACCGCTTGTTCCGAATTTCTCCGCCACTAAGTTTAATGCCAGATAAGTGGTTACTAATCCGCCTAGCACCAAAAAGAAAACCTGTATCACATCGGTATAGCCAATCACCTTCATGCCACCTAATGTGATTAAAATGGCAAAAACTGCCAACCCGTACATACACACCTGCAAACTCAAACCCGATATACTGCTAATGGCAAGTGCCCCCAGAAAAAGAATAGAAGTAAGGTTAACCACCACATACAGCAGCAACCAGAATACGGCCATTATCATAGCCACCGT
>CAZLXD010000062.1:5550-8829 GCA_964563185.1 uncultured Chitinophaga sp. | reverse complement strand
GTACTTAGAAACTGCGGCATGGTGTAAATTTTATTCTTCAGGTAAACCGGCATAAAAAACACCGCCACAATAATGAGCGTAGCAGCCGCCATCCATTCGTAACTGGCTACTGCCAGCCCCATGGTAAAGCCGGCACCGCTCATGCCTATAAACTGCTCAGCCGAAATATTGGAGGCTATTAGTGAGGCACCAATCGCCCACCAGGTAAGCGAACCCTCGGCTAAAAAGTAATCTTTTGAGTCAGCCGTGGCTTTCTTCTTGCGCTGGTAAATCCAAAGGCCATAGCCCGCCACTATTAAAAAATAAACAAGAAATACAACGTAGTCGAGCGTTTGGAGATGATTCATGCACCGTTGGTTTACAGGCTGTAATGTAAAAGAGAAGAGGGAGAAATCAAATGGCGGTAATTTACAGGTAGTGCTCAGCCTGCCTTTTTACCTTTGTAACCGTTTGTAATAGGTATATTCAGTGCTTGCAACACTTGCTTACCGGGTAAACGGAGCTAACTCTGTTGGAGTTTAAGAGCAGGTAAACACAACAATTCTATCTTCGCTGCATGAAACAGCGAATCGTCAGCACCCTATTTTTAGTTGCCCTTTCTGTAATTATTTCTTCCTCCAACAGTATGGCCGACAAGCTAAGCCCCATGGCTAAACTTATGCGCGAGATGCTGAAGTTTGTTAAAGAAGAAAAGGGGCGGATAGAAGCCGGGAAAGAGCCGCATCCGTTTCCAAAGCAGTTTGAGAAAATTAAAACAGCAAAACTGACTAACGGCAAAAAGCCGGCTAAAGACCACGAACAGTATCTTGCTTCCTTTCTGGAACAGTTGAATGCCTACTACAAGGTAAAAGAAACTACAGAGCGAAAGCAATCGTTTAATGTGCTTATAAACACCTGCATTACCTGCCACGAGGAGGAATGCCCGGGGCCGATTCAAACTATAAAGGCCAACAGTTTTTAGTCTGCGCATGTTTTTATCTTTACCACATGGCCCCAAACCCTAAACCAGTACTGGCAAAGCGCATCTTTTGGGATGTTGACTTTGAAAAGATGGACTACGATGCCAAAGCAAACTTCGTAATTGAGCGGGTGTTTGAGCGGGGCGATGTGGAGGACATTCGCCAATGCCGCAGGTACTATGGCGATGAAAAAGTAACCGAAGCACTTTTAAAAGCGAAGTTTCTGCCTCTGCATACCATTCACTTTGCCAGTGCAGTAATTGGTAAACCTCTTGAAGAATTCCGATGCTACATACTGAGACAGTTGAACCCGACACTCTTTCCGTATTAAAGCGCCTGATGGCTCTTCCTTCGCTGCAGTCGTTTGCATTGGTGGGCGGCACAGCATTATCGCTTCGGTACGGACATCGTACTCTGTGGATTTAGATATCTTCTTCCATGAGAAGTTCCATCATGCTACGGTTATTGCCGAGCTTGAAAAGGAGTTTAAAAGCGGATTCAATTATAAACAGCAGCATACTCAGTTTGGCATTTTCTGTTTTGTGCATGGTGTTAAGGTAGATATTGTACACTTCCCCCATTTACCGATTGCTGAAATGGAAACGGATGATAAGATACGTTTTTACAGCGATGCGGATATAGCGGCTATGAAAATACAGGCTGTACTGGGGCGGGGCAAAAAGAAGGATTTCTGGGTTTGCACGAGTTACTGCAACACTATTCCTTACAGCAGATAATGGACTGGCACAAACAAAAGTATCCCTCACAGATGCTTGCCATCAGCATTCCACATGCACTTACCTATTTTGTTGATGCCGATGAGAGCGAAACACCTGTAAGCCTGAAAGGGCAAACGTGGGAAGGAATTAAAAAGTCCATTTCAAAAACGGTAAGCGATTATCTGCGCTAAGGAACAATCACCGTTTTCGATTTTACACTATGGGCTGTAAAGTACCCTAATGCAGCGGGCGTAAAAATTGGGTCGGGGTTGGCGGGCGCTGCCGATGAGCCAAAGTTGTTTTGGTTTTGGTTAAACTGGTCGAAATAGTTAAACACATGCTCATCCAAGCTCCATAACTCTGTTTCCAGGGTATCCCCGCTTTCTAAACCACTATCCGGAATATTAAAATCACGAATTTTGCCATCCCAAAGTAAATCACTGTAAGCATTCCACTCGCCTGAGCGCACATTAAACACTCGGTAAAAATTACGAACACCGGTAGGGTCGCGCACATAAAGTTCGGCATCTAATTCAATTTCGCCACCAAAAGAGGCTTCTGGAGTAATAACTATGGAATCAATATCAACCGGTGTATTCATTTTGCAAATAGAAGTGTAAGTGGTGCCCTCAGCAGTTACATCTAATCGGTATGTTCTGCCCACCGTGCCTTGTATAAAATTGGTTTGGTAAAGCCCGGGAATTGTGGTTTCGGTAAGCGTATCTATACTACCGGCATCATCACTAATAATAACTGTGGCAGATGGGACACCTTCGAACTGGTTGTTCTCTGAGTATAAACGCGATTTTGTAACGCCTACAAAATATGGCCCCGGCTTATCACTTAACCAACCTTCAATAACGATGCGTGGTTCAGAATTGCGAAGCTTTAAATCAATTTTTTCGGTGCATGAAGTAGCCACAAACGTTGCAAACAGAGCAGCAAAACTTATTCTGAAAATATTTTTCATGGTTACTTGGTTTTTCTTTTGGCAGTAGGTACACTAAACTTGAAATTGTAAGTAATGGAAGGGACTATGCGAAACAGGTATGTTTTTTCAGCAAACGTAGTTCCTGAATCATAGTCCACCTGAAATTCTATACTGTAAGCATTTTTGTAAGCATAGGTATTGTAAACGCTTATGTTTAAATCATGCTCCCATGTTTTTCGCTTCTTCAAAATAAAAGTGGCTCCTATATCCAAGCGGTGGTAATTCGGAAAGCGGTCTTGGTTTCTATCGCCATACAGTGGAACTATTTCGCCATTCAATACATACTTGCCAATGGGGTAAGTAACCGCTTGCCCAGTGTAGAAAACCCAAGTGGCCGACACATTGATACGCGGAGTTATATCGTACATTAATACAATACTAACATCGTGTGTGCGGTCGTAGCGCGAAGGAAACCATGTGGCATTGTTTATACCCGTAAATTTTCTCTCGCTACGCGAAAGGGTGTAGCTTAACCAACCCGTAAACTTCCCTTCCTTTTTCTTAAAGAGAAACTCTGCTCCGTAACTTCTACCCACACCAAACAGTAGTTGGTTCTCTACCGTTTCATTAGCTCTCAATGAAGCCCCGTTTTTGTAGTCAATTTGGTTTT
>CAZLXD010000062.1:0-5540 GCA_964563185.1 uncultured Chitinophaga sp. | reverse complement strand
TTGGTTTTGCATCCACTTGTAATACCCTTCTACCGAAACTTCAAACATGTCTTTATAGAAGTTGACAAAGTAACCGCCACTTACCTGGTCAACTATCTGAGGCTTTACATTGTTGGTGGTTAGTATCCACCTATCGGTAGGGAAAGAAGTAGTGGTATTAGAAAGCTGATGGATGTTTTGCACGTTGCGAGAGTAGGCAGCTTTGAAACTCATTTTAGGATAAAAATTATAGCTAATAGAAACACGCGGTTCAGGATTTACATACGTTTTATTGAACTGTCCCAGCTTAAGTTGAAAAGTATCTATCTGCTCTTTGTTCGGGAATTCAAAGTACTTACCCGGCCCGGTTTGTGTAAAGATAGAGAGGCGAACCCCGTAGTTAATGTTTACCTTGTTCCAGAGTGAAACTTCGTGTTGGGCATAAACAGCATTCTCCCAACCATAATTTTTTGAAAGAATAATATTGCCTATGCGTGCTGTATCACTGGAAATAACTTGCCCGGGAACTATGGTGTGAAAGGTGCTGATGAAACCAAACTTGAATTTGTTTTTTGAGTTGAGGTAAAAATCCAAGTCCTCTTTGAATGTAAAGTCTCGTATCTGCGATTTTACATCAATGTTGGCTACATTAATGCCAATGGTGTAGTTAAACTCATTGTAGATAAACGAGGCATTGGAGAAAAGCTTGTCGCTAAAAATGTGGTTCCAGCGCAAAGTGGCGGTAGCGTTGCCGTAAGTAATTCCAAACACATCGCGGAAACCGAATTTATCTTGCCCGAAATATCCTGAAAGAAAAATTCTATCGCGCTTGCCTATGCGGTAGTTGGCTTTGGCGTTAATGTCGTAGAAATAAAGAATGCTTTTTCTTAGCTGCTCGTTCTTGGACAGTTTTAAAAACAAATCGCCATAGGTTCTTCTGCCGGTAACAATAAAAGAGCCTTTATCTTTTACTATAGGCCCTTCAATGTTCAACCGAGAAGAAATTAAACCAATACCCCCGCCAATCACATATTCCTGATTGTTTCCTTCTTTCATTTTTATATCCAGCACACTGGCAGCCCGGCCACCATACTCAGCAGGCATGTTGCCTTTGTACAGGGTGGCATCTTTTATGGCATCATTATTAAACACGGAGAAGAAACCCAACAGGTGCGATGCATTGTAAACCGTTGCTTCATCCAGCAGAATTAGATTTTGATCGCTGCTGCTGCCACGCACATAAAAGCCGCTGTTACCTTCGCTGGCAGCTTGCACACCGGGCAATAGCTGAATAGTTTTAAGAATATCCTTTTCGCCAAACAGCACCGGTATTTTTTCCAATTGCTTAATGTCCAGCTTTACTGCACTTACTTCAGCTGTTTTAATATTCTCATCCTCTTTTTTAGCGGTTATCTCTACTTCTTTTAAGCTTTGCGAAGCCGGTTGCAGCGAAAGGTTGATACTTTGGTTCTTAGCAGAATCAAGTGTAATAACCTGTTCATCGAAGCCAATGTAGCGGAATACCAATTTTTTAGCGGAGATCGGCAGGGTGAGAGAATAAAAACCGTAAGCATTGGTAACAGTTCCTATACCGATGGTGTCTTTCAACAGCACGGTTGCCCCAATTAGTTCTTCACCGGTTTTACCATCGCGTATGGTGCCGCTAACTGTAAAATTGCCTTGCTTGTTTTGTCCAAAAGCAGGCCATGTAAGTAGCAGAAGCAAAACCGAAGTCAGGCTTTTTACGTTCATATATCTGTATAATTCAGCATGCAAATGAAGCAACATATAGAATTTTAAGGGTGCTTTTTTTGTAAAGCGTTGAATTCAACAAACCAAACGCTTATTTTGTTCGTTATTGCCCGTATATGAAAAATATCTTTACTCTTTTCGGCTTACTTTTAAGCGCCTTTTCCTTTGCCCAACTCGGCTGGCTTTACGAAGGCCCTCCGGTTTTTCACGGAGCGAAGGTGGTGGGCAACCGCCCCGGAACCGATTTCCTGTTTACCGTTCCAGCTACCGGTGAAAGACCCATTACCTTTTTCAGTAAAGACTTACCGAAGGGGCTAAACATGGAAGCCACCACCGGCATCATTCGCGGCAAGGTGAACGAGGCGGGCGAATACAAGGTGAAAGTGATTGCCGCCAACGCACAGGGAAAAACAGAACAGGAACTAAAGATTGTTATTGGCGATAAGCTTTGTTTAACTCCACCGCTTGGCTGGAACAGTTGGAACGTGTTTACCAACACGCTTGATGAAAAAATGGTGATGGATATGGCTGATGCGATGGTGAGTAGTGGTATGCGCGACCTCGGCTACCAATACATTAACATGGACGACTACTGGCACGATTCTACCCGCGCATCCGATGGAAAACCCGTAGCCAACCCGCAAAAATTTCCGCATGGTATTAAGTGGCTGGCCGATTATGTCCACTCCAAAGGGTTGAAGTTGGGCATCTATTCCGATGCGGGCGATAAAACCTGCGGCAAATGTTTTGGCGGGTTTCAGTATGAAGAAATTGACGCAAAACAGTATGCCGAATGGGGAGTGGATTTGCTGAAGTATGATTTCTGTTTTGTGCCCTGGAAAAAGCAGGAAGCCCTATCGCGCTACAAAAAAATGGGTGATGCGCTAAAAAGTGGTGAGCGCAGCATTGTTTACAGCATTTGCAACTGGGGCTTGTTTAACCCCTGGGAATGGGGCGAAAGCGTAGGCGGGAACTACTGGCGCACTACACCCGATATTTTCGATACATGGAAAGGAGGCAACGCTTTTATGATGAGCACTATGAGAATTCTACACCGGCAAAATAAAATTCTGGCATACGGGGGCCCCGGCCACTGGAACGACCCCGACATGCTGATTGTAGGCAACTACGGGCAAGGCAAGGCCACCAGTTGGAAAGGAAAGTTTAAGGGAATGACGGATGTGCAGTACCAGAGCCACATGAGTTTGTGGGCGATGATGAACTCGCCTCTTCTTTCCAGTTGCGATTTGCGCAACATGAATGAGGCAACAAAAAGAATTCTCCTAAACCCCGAACTGCTTGCCCTAAATCAGGATGAAAAAGGCGAACCCGCCACTTTGGTTTTAAAGAAAGGCGGAGTTTGGCTTTACAAAAAGAACCTGAATGATGGCTCGGTGGCGGTAGCGGTATTCAATACTTTAAAAAAGGAAAAGAGTTTTGAGTTGACCCTTGCACAACTTGGGTTAACCGACACCCACATTGCCCGCGATGTGTGGCAGCATATCGAAGCCGGAATTCTGAAAGATAAAATGCAGCTAAGCGTAAAGGGGCATGAAGCGGTAGTGCTGAAGTTAACGAAGTAGTACTTACTTCTCCTCATTCATAAAATAACTCAAGGCCCCGCTGGGGCATTTCTTTACCTGCTCTATCAGTTTTTCAGTGGTAGCATTCTCGGGCTTTATCCAGGGGTTTTCGCGCGAGTTGAATACTTCGGGCAAGCCGCGCACACAACTAGCCGAGTGGCTGCAAAGTTTGTTCTGCCATACAATGGTTACCTCTCCGTTGGTGTAGTGTTTGGTTACTTCTTTCATGCAAGCAATTGTAGATTGGATTTGAAAGATACAGAAAGTAACTTTGTCCCTGTCTTGAATAGAATCTGTCTGTTTTTTATAGTTCTTCTTGCCGCCACTACTTCTGTAAATGGAAGTCCCGACTCTTCTAGCTTTAATGTCCAGTCAACTCAATGGCGTGGGCAACTAGAGTTAAGCGCCTACACCGAAGCCTACTATCAGTTCGACTTTAACCGGCCCGAAAGCGGCAACCGTCCGCCTTTTGTGTACAGCTTTCACCGGCACAATATCCCCAACATTAACCTGGCTATGGTAAAGCTGAATTACAGCTCACAGCGCTTTCGCGCCAATGCGGCTTTCATGGGCGGTACCTACAGCGTGGCCAACCTGGCGAACGAACCCGTGTATCTGCGGAATATTTTCGAAGCCAACTTTTGCTTTAACCTGCTAAAGCAAAAACAACTTTGGTTCGATGTGGGCGTACTGCCCTCGCACATTGGTTTTGAAAGCGCCATTGGTAAAGATTGCCGCACGCTTACGCGCAGCATACTGGCCGATAACTCCCCTTACTTTGAAACAGGCGCAAGGCTTACTTACACTTCCGGCAACGGAAAGCTGCTGGCAAGCGTGCTGCTGCTGAACGGCTGGCAGCGCATACAATGGATAAAAGGAAACACCCTGCCTTCCTTCGGGTGGCAGGTGCAGGGTAACCCCGGCAGTAAACTGCTTATCAATTCATCGGGTTTTATAGGCACCGATAAACCCGATGCCGAAAGAAAGCTGCGCTACTTCCACAACCTGTACCTTGTTTACTCGCCCGCTGAAAAATGGGAAGCCACCATAGGCTTTGATATAGGTGCCGAACAAAAACAAACAAACAGCCGGCAATACCACCTTTGGTACTCGCCAGTTTTAGTTGCGCGGTACCAACCGCTAACGCAACTGGCCATTGCTGCTCGGTACGAATTCTACAGCGATAAAAGCGGAGTTATCATTTCTTCTATCTCGCCCGGTGGTTTCCAAACTCTCGGCTATTCATTGAATATAGATGCTATGCCTTACCCCGGCATTATGCTTCGGGTAGAAGGTAGACTGCTGCAAAGTGTTTCAGGAGATAATTTTAATAAAAAGGAGGGAAACTACACTGCTTTAAGCCCGAGTTTCGCAGTGTCGTTTAGTTATTCCTTTGCGCATGTGTTTCGGTGAATAGTTTTGATGTGTACATTTGTTGGGGTAGGTTGTATTCCTTAAGCCGGAAAACATAGAGCAATTTAGCTACCCGGCCCGCGCGCGATGGTGTCCAAATTCTCGCTAGCGTCTCGTTTATACCAACCACACCAACGCGGTAGTATATTAAGTTGCTTGTTCTTTACCCGCTGCCAAAAATTGTTACCTTAATTTTTCAATTCAATTGCATGAAACTTCTCTACTCTTTTATACTGGCAGCTATTGTTTCTGTTCAGTTACATGCGCAGCCCCCTCTCCTTAAGGAGAGGGGCGGGGGGTGAGGCAATTAAAAAACGAATAGCCCTACATTTCCTTCTCCTAAGGGAGAGGTGCCCGAAGGGCGGAGTGGTTGAATTTAGCTGAGGCAAATAACAATCCTCATTTTTTTTCGCCCCCGTTTTTCGGGAACGAAGCCTACCGGCATAAAGTGTGTTTTTCATAGACAAAACAGCGCTTTTTCCGGCCTCCGAAACCGGCAAAAAGTTCGGGAACGAGCGAAAATCTGTCTTTGCAGGTTTTTGCCCCCTTTCGTAATCTGGCCTTGCATTATATGAATTGCCTAACTACATCTATTGCTTTTTTCGGCCTACCGGTTGGTTTTACGCCCAACCCGCTGAGCTCAACTTTCTTTAGCAGGTTGAAGTTCGCCAACCCGCTGAGCCCAACTTTCTTTAGCAGGTTGAAGTTCGCCAACCCGCTGAGCCCAACTTTCTTTAGCAGGTTGAGGTTCGCCAACACGCTGAGCCCAACTTTCTTTAGCAGGTTGAGGTTCGCCAACCCGCTGAGCCCAAC
>CAZLXD010000061.1:0-14786 GCA_964563185.1 uncultured Chitinophaga sp. | reverse complement strand
GGTGGCAACACCATTCCACCGCAAACCCTTTTCAATTCATCAAACGTTGCACAACAAGTTCAATACAACGCCAGTGTAAACTTTTCTAATTGTCCGGGTATAGCAAACACTTATATAGTTACAGTAAACCCAACTCCCCATATCATCAACCCAGATACTGTTCAAACTATTTGTTCCGGTGATTCTACAACTCCTATCATATTAATATCAGATGTTGCAAACACCACTTTCTCATGGAGTGGAACCGCAAACTCAAGTTTAATAGGATATTTACCTAATGGAACTTCTAATCTCATCCCTTCACAAAGTATTTCAAACAGCACGAATCAAAGCGACACGGTTTATTTTACAGTAACACCAACGGCAGCAGGCTGTGTGGGTCCGTCAGAAATTTTCAAGATTGCAGTTAACCCACGACCAGTTATTTCATTAACCCCCGATTCCCAAAGTATTTGCACCAATAACCAGAGTTTACCGATAAATATTTCATCCAACATCTCTACAACTTCATTCAGTTGGTCTTCGGTTAGTCAGTGGGTAAGCGGTGCAATACCCAACGGAACGGGGAACTTAATTCCTGCTCAGGGATTGTATAACACCAGTCCAATCGCTGATACCGGTTACGTGATTTTTAGTGTTTCACCAACCGCTGACGGTTGTCCGGGGCAGGATGTTAGTGCCTACATACAGGTAAATCCAACACCTGTAGTAAACTTTGCCATGAACGTAAATAACGGATGTTCTCCACTTCATGTTTCCTTTGCAACAAACACATTAACCTTCGGAAAACCCGATTCTCTCGTGTTTAATTGGGGCGATGGAACACCAAACACCGTTTTGTATCCCAATCCGATTCAACCCATTTGGAGCACCGTGCCGCATGTTTTTGTAAATACTACTTTCAACGCAGTTACCTACACCGTTTCCCTAACCGCTAACAACGAGTGCGGGGACACAACGGTTTACCAAACAGTTACCGTCCAACCAAATGTGATAGATGCGTTCTTTACTCCTTCTGTTACCCAAGGCTGCGAACCGCTTACTGTTTCATTTGCCGATTTTTCTACCGGTGCAACATTTACCAGTTGGTGTTTTAATTACAACACCGCGAGCGACACTTGCTTAGGCGCATCGGTTGTTGTTCAGCCCGGCACTACCGTATCGCACACTTTTGCAGCAGGAACTTACACCGTTGCTTTATATATTACTGATGGTTGTTCACAAGACACAGCATTTGGAATAATACAAGTATCCCCATCACCAACGGCTGACTTCACATACGACAACAATGTTTGTAAAAATGCTCCTGTAACATTCACACAACAATCATCTCCCGCACCCGGAACGTTTTTAACTGCATATCAATGGTTCTTTGGTGATGGAGATTCTGCAATAGGAAGTTCTATTGTTCACACCTATGATAGTGCCAACATTTACAACGCTTGTTTGGTTGTTTCAGCAAGCAACGGCTGCTCAACAACTGTTTGCAAACCGGTTACAATTTTGTCAAAACCAATAGTGGATTTTACGGCTTATGATACATGCGTAAATACGCAACCCATTCAGTTTAGCAATACATCGGTTGGTTCGAATTTCTATCAATGGAATTTTGGAGACGGCAACACCTCTGTTTTGACTAACCCGGGAAATAATTTTCTGGCACCGGGGACTTATACCGTTACGCTCATCGGCTCAACAATTTTTTGCAGTGATACTAACAGCCATCCTGTAATCATCTACCCAAAACCAGCCGCGTCATTTTTGACTCCTGCTGCCTATATCTGCGGTGTTCCTGCAAAAGTATCTCTCGCCAACACTTCAACAGGTGCATTAGGTTACGCTTGGAACTTTGGGAACAATACAACATCAACAGCAACAAATCCAATAGCTGTTTTCTCCACTCCCGGAACATTCAACATTCAACTTGTTGCAGCAAACCAGTTTAATTGCTACGATACAGCACAACACCCTATTGACATTTACCCGTTCCCTGAAATTGAATCAATAGATATTCCGCCTGCTGAGGGGTGTCAGCCATTACAAATAACTGTAACCGCCAACGCAACCAATGGCAACCTATACATTTGGAACTTTGGAGATGGTACTTCCAATCTTTCTCTCACATCCCCAACGGCAACATATACCTATACTGACACAGGAACTTACACCATCTCAGTTTGGGTTTACTCCCAAGGTGATTGTGGCGACACAGCAATACTATTCGATACAGTAAAAGTCCACATCAATCCCATTGCTGATTTTGATTTTTGGGTAAATACGACAGTTGAACCAATTGATGGAACAGTAATTTTTACCAATACCAGCCAACATGCCGAAACTTACTTGTGGGACTTTGGTGATGGTTTTTCCTCAACAATAGAAAAACCATCACATCACTACGAAAGTGTAGATAGCTTTTCTACAACATTGTATGCCTACAACCAATTTGGGTGTATTGATTCCATTAGCAAATCATTCTTTGTCTTTAAAAAGTCATTATGGGTACCCAATGCTTTTGCGCCTGATTTTGGAGGGGGCAATGATTTGGTGAAAATTTGGAAACCTGTTGGAATAGGAATACGTAATTATCGCGCTCAAGTATTTAATACATGGGGTGAGTTGTTGTGGGAATCAACAAAGTTGGAAGAAACTCAACCGGCTGAGGGTTGGGACGGAACATATAACGGCAATATGTGCCATCAAGATGTGTATGTGTGGAAAGTAGAAGCTGTGTTTATGGATGGTACTCGTTGGGAAGGGATGCGTTACGAAGAAGGTCAAACAAAAAAAACTATTGGAAGTGTCACCTTAATTAGATGAGGCCAATAATAATCCAAACGTTACTTAGTATGAAAAGGTTAAAATCCATATACCCATTACTTATATTAATACAATTGGCTTTGCTTCCAAAATTGAGTAAGGCGCAAGATCCTACGTACTCTCAGTATAACCTAAACCAGCTTTATTATAATCCGGCCTACACAGGCTATCACTATGGTTACCAAGTAACCGCCACCTACAGAACTCTTTGGCCGAATGTAAGAGGCAAACAGTTTCCAGGGCCTTTATCTACTTACCACGCTTGGGCAGATGCATTTATCAATATCAAAAATGTGTACCACGCAGGGATAGGCCTCTTTGCAATGCAGGACGTAGAAGGCGAAGGCCATTTAACTACTTCGTCCATTGGCTTGTCCTACGCGCAGCATCTTCCTAAAATAGGATTCAAAACAGATCCTAATCCCCGAATAAAAATGTCCATTGGATTCAAAACCTATTTTAACTCCATTTACATTGATTGGGATAAGTTAGTTTTCACAGATCAACTTAGCGTTGATTACGGAATCCAAGGGGGAAGTGCTTTTAACCACCATGGAACTTCCAGGAAAAACTATTTTGATTTTGATGCGGGACTTTTGCTTTTAAACAACTTTATGGGCCAGGATAAGTGGTATAACGAGTTTGGCTTTTCAATGGCCCATATACTGGCTCCATCCATTTCACTGATGGGCTCTACTGAAGATGGAATAAGACTACCCAGAAAGTATTTGGTGAGTTACCGAGGGACCGTGTCTATTGCTAAGGGTAAACTGTTCATTGGGCCGACTATACTATTTGAAAATCAAAAGGACTTTTTTGAATTAAACACTGGACTTGATATTTTTATAAAACCCAAAACCAGTAAGCCTGTCATACCATTAAACCTCTCCGTAATGAATCGGGTTTCTATCATACAGGGAAAAACAAATACAAGTGCAATAATTTTAGGATTAACCCACAAAGGAAAATTTGGAACAAGGCAGGATTCCCCAATCTATTATGTTGGGTTTTCCGTTGACTTGCCTTACATGGGGTTAGGTATGCAAACGAGCGGTGCATACGAACTTTCAGTGGGCATAATCATTCCGCCCAGGGGTTCATTATCCATACCTTGTCCCTTTGGGACATTTGATCATACCAGAAGCGCGAACCAAGTCTATCGCAAAAAAGGAACTAACAGATAACTTAAGACAGCAGCTTTTGAATAATATTTATCAATACGCTACCTCAAGATTTTAAAAATATAATAATAAATTGTGTACCTACCATCAGCCAATCCAATAAATCATTCCTTTAAAACTAAAACAACGCTTATGTACAAACAGAAGCAGCTTCAATTAATCAGGGCTGTAATCATTGGTCTATGTATATTTTGTACTTTCCCAAACACTAGCTATTCGCAGACTCCGCAAAGGATAAACTATCAGGCAATAGCACGAAGCGCAAATGGGAATGTTTTACAAAATCAAAAGATCAGCCTTCGATTTAGCATTATTGATAGTGCCCAGACTGGAATGGTTCTGTATAAGGAAACCTTTTCCGATACCACCAATCAATTTGGTCTTTTCTCCGTTGAAATTGGAGGAGGAAATATTGTTCAAGGAAATTTCAACTCGATAAACTGGAGTAATAAAGCTAAATTCTTGCGTGTAGAAATTGATATTTCCGGTGGAAGTAGCTACTCAGATATGGGAACGTCACAATTAATCAGTGTTCCATATGCACTTTATGCAGATAAAGCCGGAAACAACATGCCTGGCCCTATTGGTCCTACCGGACCTCAAGGAAATACGGGGGCAACAGGAGCAACCGGTTCGCAAGGGAACATCGGACCAACGGGGGCTGTAGGACCAACCGGACCTCAAGGTGATCCTTCAACAGACAATCAACTTTTGACATGGGATGGCGTAAACTACATACTGTCAATTTCAGGAGGTAATTCTGTAATCCTCCCCATAAGCGGAGGAAGCGTTGGCCCCACGGGAGCAACCGGAAATACAGGACCAACAGGCCCTACAGGCGCTCAAGGTAATACAGGGGCTTCAGGAGCGACTGGACCTCAAGGTAGTACAGGACCTGCTGGAATAACAGGGGCAACCGGAAATACGGGGCCTGCAGGTCCCACTGGTATACAGGGCAACACTGGAGCAACCGGTCCAACAGGTGTTCAAGGGAATACCGGAGCGACAGGACCTCAAGGTAGCACAGGGCCTGCCGGTATAACAGGAGCAACCGGAAATACTGGGCCATCAGGTCCCACGGGTGCTCAAGGCAATACTGGAGCTACTGGTTCAGCAGGAGCAACAGGACCTCAAGGCAGCATAGGGCCTACCGGAGTGACAGGAGCAACAGGGAATACAGGACCAACAGGTCCCACAGGTGTCCAAGGCAATACCGGGGCTACTGGTTCAACGGGAGCAACGGGACCTCAAGGCAGTATAGGGCCTGCCGGAGTAACAGGGGCAACAGGAAATACAGGCCCAACAGGTCCTACAGGTGTCCAAGGAAATACTGGGGCTACTGGTTCAACGGGAGCAACGGGTCCTCTAGTAGCGGGAACTATAGGTCAGACATTGAGAAACAATGGCACAGCATGGGTAGCGAATAGTACCATATACAACGATGGAACCAATGTTGGAATCGGAATGTCACCTACCGGAAGTTATAGGCTAGAAGTGAATGGTCGACTCAAAACCAGTGGAGTTAATGAAACCTCTGATGCCCGCTATAAGGGAGATGTAAGCCCTATTCAAAATGCCCTTTTAAAGGTCGGGCAGTTGCAGGGGGTGAATTTTACGTGGAAGCAAACAGAATTCCCTGACAATGGTTTTAGCAGCGGTATACAAATGGGACTTATTGCGCAACAAGTCGAACCAGTTATACCTGAAGTTGTGCATACAGACTCATCAGGATTTAAATCTGTTGAGTATTCAAAATTAGTGGCGCTTTTGATTGAAGCTATAAAGGAGCAGCAAGAGGAAATAGAAAAATTAAAATTGGAGAATGTTAGTTTGAAAACTGAAAACGAATCGGAGATAAAGAGCATTAACAATAAGTTGAACAAACTGCAAGCTATGCTTGATGCGATATTGGAACAGCATGTTGGAGTTGCCGGTAAATGAGAGAAAAGAGATGAAAAACAGAAGCTTAATTGCCTTGCTTATTCCTCTTAGTTTTTTTTGCATGACGGTAGGTGCTCAAAACTTTGGGTGTGGTACAGATGAACTTCATAAACGTTTGCTGCTTACAGACTCATCGTATGCAAACAATTTTAAACTTCTTGAGAATTCGGTTCAAGCTAAAATAATTCAAAAACATGCACTTAACGGTGCACCGGGGGCACCCATAAATTATACAATACCGGTTGTGGTGCATGTAATACATTTAGGCGAGGCGGTTGGAACAGGGACTAATATTTCGGATGCGCAGATACAACAGGCAATAAATGGATTAAACGATAGGTTTAGTAATACAATTGGAAGTAGCGTTAACGTTCAGATTAGTTTTTGCCTAGCTAAAAGAGACCCTTACGGATGTTCAACAACAGGAATAAATAGGGTCAATGGTTCAGGCATTTCAAATTACTCAACATATGGTATAGAAAACGGATGCACCGGTGGTGCGGATGAGGATAGTATTAAATCTTTGAGCCGTTGGCCTGTGAGCGATTATTATAACATTTGGGTTGTAACAGAAATTTGCGATGGCCAGTGGGGAGGATATGCATATTATCCTTGGGGTGGCGCAAATGATGGCACTGTGATTATATATAATGCTATGTATTATAACAACTTAACCCTAGCTCATGAACTAGGTCATGGATTAAATTTACCTCATACTTTTAATGGCAGCAGTGGAGATTCAATTTGTCCGATTGATACAAATTGTTTAGTAAATGGCGATCACTTATGCGATACTCAGCCACATAAACAGAACGACTGTGGCAGCTCAAATCCGTGTGTTGGTTCTGGCACGTGGGACAATTCAAGATATAATTACATGAGTTACTGTTTTCCAACGCAATCACTTGCAAGATTTACACCTGATGGCAAAGACAGAATGCAAGCTACTATGTTAGTTACGCCTAGGGCTAGTTTAGCTACCTCGTTAGGTTGTGTACCTCATTTTAATGCCACTATTACAAAAACTAATTTAGCATGCAATGCTATTTGCAATGGTAGTGCTACGGCTACGCCTACGTGTGGCACTTCGCCTTACACTTACCTTTGGAGTAGTGGTGCAACTACCCAAACTGCGACAGGCTTGTGTGCAGGTGCCTATGTTGTTACTATTACCGATGCAACAGGTATAACAGCAAATTTTAGTGTGACTATAGGCGCTACACCCGATATACCAACGGGTATTACGAGCAATTCACCGGCATGCGATACAGTTATTATTTCAAGAACTGGTATAATACCAAATGGGGAAACTTGGTATTGGCAAGGAACATCGTGCGATTCTACTTTGGCTTTGGGTTCTGCTTCAACCTATAAAGTAACCACAAGCGGCACCTATTACATTAGAGGGTATAATAATCTTAACCATTGCTGGTCGTCAAATTGTGCGAGTGTTAATGTGCTTGTTACTAAAGCTCCTTCTGACCCAACCAGCAATTCACCGCAATGTACCAACGTTACGCTAACCAGAATCGGCACACCGCAGTCTGGCGAAGTTTGGTATTGGCAAGGAACAAGTTGCGGTACTTCGACTACGCTGGGTTCAGGCTCAAGCTATAGTGCAACAGGCACCGGTACCTATTATATCCGAGCAAGAAACAGTTCAACTGGTTGCTGGTCGGCTGCTTGCGGAAGTGTTTCGGTAGTAACAGGCACGATAACATCACCGGTAAATCCTACAAGTAATGCTCCTCAATGCGGCAGTGTAACTGTAACAAGAACCGGTAGCCCCCCAAGCGGACAAACTTGGTATTGGCAGGGTACCAGTTGCGGTACATCAAATTCATTAGGTTCAGGAACTACTTTTACTGCCACCAGCAGCGGCACTTATTACATACGTGCTTATTCGGGTGGTTGTTGGTCACCGGTTTGCGGTAGCGTAACTGTGCAGGTAGATACATTTTCGGCTTTGGTAACTACACCCGGCAATCCAACCAGTAATTCACCCCAATGTAGCACTGTCACAATTACAAGAAGCGGATCTCCTCCAACTGGCGAAACATGGTATTGGCAAGGTACAAACTGTGGAGTTAGTACTTCGCTAGGTTCCTCCACTACCTACTCAGCAAGCACAACCGGAACATATTACATTCGATCTCGCAATTCGACAACAGGATGTTGGTCCACAGATTGTGGAAGTGTATCGGTAGCAACCGGCACGATTGCTACACCACCCAATCCGACAAGTAATTCACCTAAATGTAGTAGTGTCACCATAACGCGTACAGGAACTCCTCCCTCTGGCCAAACATGGTATTGGCAAGGCACTAGCTGCGGAAATAATACATCTCTTGGTTCCGGAACCACTTATAATGCGACAGGAAGCGGCACCTATTATATAAGGGCCTACAGCACTATCGGAGGGTGTTGGTCGCCCAGTTGTGGAACTGTTAGCGTAACAGTTGACACTGTTTCAACTTCTGTTTCTACTCCTAGCAATCCAACCAGTAACTCCCCTCAATGCAATAGTGTGACGGTTACACGCGTAGGTAGTCCACCAACTGGTGAAACTTGGTACTGGCAGGGAACTAATTGCGGGACTAGCACTGCCTTCGGCATTGCTACAACATACACTGCAAATGCTACAGGCACCTACTATATCCGCTCCAGAAATACATCCACCGGATGTTGGTCTCCGGCTTGTGGAAGTACAGCTGTTGTAGTTAATTCTTCATCCATTGCCCCTACAGGAATATTAGTTAATGACTCCACACTTTGCTATGGAGATAGTATCTATCTCAATGTAATGGGCGGATTATTAGGATTTGGGGCACAATGGAAATGGTATTTTGGAAGTTGCGGTGGTAACGCGGTTGGAACGGGTAGCGCGGTTGCAAACGTTGCAACATTAAGTGGTAAGGTATATGTTCGTGCTGAAGGCACCTGCAACACAACTGCGTGCGCATACACTACCCTGACTGTTAATCCTCTACTAACTGTTAATGCCGGCTCCGATAAATTGATTTGTGCAGGAGAGGGTGTAACATTAGGCGGCAACCCAACCGCTAGCGGGGGCTCATCACCTTATACGTATTCATGGATTCCTAATACATCATTAACTAGCAACACTTTGGGCAATCCAATTGCCAATCCTACTACAACGACCAGCTATTTAGTAATCGTAACAGACAGCGTTGGGTGTTCCAAAAGCTCAGGAGTTACAGTTACTATTCCAACGAATGGCGGAAATGGTAACTGGACATGGGAAGGGAATTTTGATACAAATTGGTTTAATCCCTGCAATTGGGATAAAAGATGCCTACCCAATACACTCTCTGATGTGTTTATTCCGGGCGGATTATTGAACTATCCGGTCGTAGCAGGAAATATTGCCTACTGTAATAGTATTACCATTGATGTCATTTCAGGTGCATCTGTAAACATTAATACTAATGGTGGCGGAGTGCTTAATATAAGTCAATAACTACCCATTGGTGCCGCGGTTGTCCTTCACATCTTCAACTATATAAATCCTCCATAGTTAAATACCTTTTCTTGTTTATTGCATTCGGTATTATTCATTCCGGGTTAGTAAACATCATTTCAGTTTTCCTTTATAACCTTCTTACTCCTGGAATTGATGAACTGGAAAATATCCGTAAAGGACGTGTTCAAACTTCTATTTATTTGGCTGTAATTTTAATTTTGATAAGCATTTTTGTTAGAGATGGATATATCCTTCTTTTACAAAGTTTAATGTCCATGATTAGTGGAACTTTTGACTAATAGACGAGCAACTAAAATATAGCACAACACTATTTATTTCCCTGTATTGAGCATGACACCTAAAGATAAACACCCTTAACATTTCCTTATATGAATACTTTTAGCACGAAGGAAACCACAACAGTTTTTGAATCTCTCCATGTTTTAAAATTTATTCCCTATGAGTTGTTTTGGATATGTGTGGGTCTCATCATCTTCGTTTCAGGTGAATTAGCGATTTTGCACTTAGGCGAAAATGATTTCTTAGTCCCCCAAATATTCTTTTGTCTAGTCATTGGTTGTGCACCTATTTTCTATAAACTCTATTACAAAAGTTTCCTTGAGGTTTCAAAAAATCTTAATGTGCTGTTTGAATTTGACAATGACGTTTGGAATACGTGGATTAATAATGAAACCAAGTCGATCTTCACGCTTAAACATAGCTATGCCAAGGCAATCATTCTATCGCTTTGGCTCTCAATTTTCCTAACTTTTATTTATATACCATTGCCATTCCATTCATTACCCCTTCAAGTATATTCAATAATTGGGATATTGATAGTCGCAACCGTAGGGGGTATTTTTATACAATTCACTATTGCTCTACTGATTTTTTTAAGAAAATTATCCAACCTAAAAACAGTTGCTCGATTTTATCTTTTCCCTCATCCAGAACTGACAAAATTAAATAGATACTTTTCCACTCTGGCAATTCTAATTGCCTTAGGATACTTTATCCTTGTATTCTCCGTGTGGTTTAGCCCATACGGGTTTAATTTTCAGATGCTCATATGGCTTTCCATACTTGCCCTTTATCCACTTACGTTGTTTGGATGGTCTTTTTATCACATTCACCTTATACAACATAACATTAAGTTTTCATTTATTGAATTGATAAATCAGCAAGTCAATCAAGTATTATCATTCACAATAAAGGAAAAGGATTCAACAAGTTTGGAGAAACTTGATAGGTTCATGACTATTCAATCGAAATTACATGAGCTAAAAGAATTTCCGTTTGAGTTAAGTGGTTTAATTACGTTTATTGCTACTTCTGTAATTACAATTATTCAACTTTACATTGCCTTTAAAAACAAATAGAAGTATTGTAAGCTCCCCCTTTTTAGGATAGGTCTTAATTAGACTTGAGCGGGTTAACGATATTCGAATTTAAAAAGTTTACATCATGATTATTATTACTAGAACCGCTGTTGCAGGTGACGGAGGAGCGCGGCTAATTGTGGCGCATCCGGAATGAATTTAGCCTTAAAATGTTGTACCTATGTTGTACCAACTACTCCAAACAAGAATTTTGCTAAAAACAAAAAACCCTTGAAAGCTAATGCTGACAAGGGTTTCAGAGTGTTGCGGGGGTAGGACTCGAACCTACGGCCTTTGGGTTATGAGCCCACACTTTGTCTGTGGATTACTGGGTTAATATCAACCGCAAAAGGCTACGGCCTCACCACCACGATAGTAACCAATGGCAGCCGCATAAACCCTCAGTATCTGGCAGAACTAAAACCTATGCTTGACTCGCTTTACCTAAGCATCGACAGCCTGAACCCAGCTACTAATCGCAAGTTGGACGATTGATCGCCAATGGCAGGGCGTTTGGGGAACCGAATATCATGTCCTGGTTGGCATGATTAAAGAGTCGGGGGTTAGGTTAAAGATAAACACAGTTGTTCATGCGATGAACTACCAGGAACAAATAATCGAATTCAATACACTGCCATCCGCGAAAATTTTAGTCCGCAGGTAAAAGTAAAAGCTGGCATATGGGTTTCTTTGAACTTTGCAAAGAAGGCACCGAGCACGGCAAATGCGCTTTGGGCTAACATTTCCAGTGTGCTTTTTACAAGGAACTCTTTTCCAACTTTACAGATGAAGAATTTACCCCCGAAGAAGAGCGTGCCAGCGCTTTAGAGATTGAAGTAAACCACCTCAAACGCAAACATGGCGATGAGTGGCTCAAATATTACCCCTACCACCTCGGCCCTAGAATCGATAATGAAAACGGAGAGCCATATAACTAGGGTTTTGAGGAAGAAGATGAAGAGGAGAATGATGATTGGTGGAGGAAGTAAGTTTTGCATTCCTGCAATCCACCATTATACATCTTATCTCAATCCATCCATCCGTGAATCGCGATAATCCTTATAGGTTTCCTTTAGCTTGTCAATCATCACAATAGCGCAAAAGGTCAAAACCAGATATTGCACTGCTTTGCTGGTAATAATTTTTACAAAGTTGTCCATGTGTTTTAAATTTTATTGTTCGTGTAGTAATTCGATTGAATTGTAAGCAGCAGCGCCACGGCAGCAAAAAGAAAGAAGATCCACCAAATTGTGCTGTTGCTTTCTGTTTCGTTTTCCAGAGGGTAATGACATTGTTGTATTTGTTCCATGTTCAGAGTTTTAGCTTAAATGAGTAAATGAGTGCTTTTAGTAAGTCATATGGAGTGTTGTAGGTGATGGTCTGAGCTTGGCCTTCGATTGTAATAGTATCTGAAGTGCCCTTAACTGTGTCGAAAAGTTTAATAAAATGGGGTGTTTCAATGATGAATTTTACCTCGGGGGTATTTTTCAGTTCTTGTGTTATCTGATCGACTCTTTTCCGTAATTGGCAGTTTTCATTTTTATAATCTTTTAAAACACTATCCTGAGAATAAGAAATTGATATCCGCTGTTCGCAGAGTTCGCTTCGTTTTATACCCAGGGCTTTTGCTTCTCTGTTGAGTTGGTCTTTAAGTTCCACACTGCATCGGAAACTTATGCCTGTTTTTGGCATATCCGCATATCGAATCACCTCTTCCATCTTGCACCTCCTTTTATTGCCGCATCCAACTCATTTCGGTCGAAGTAAATTCTACCGCCTAACTTATAGGCGTTAATTGTCCCATCCGCGACCCAATATTCGATAGTGCGAATTCCTATCATCAGATATTCGCATGCTTGTTTCTTGGATATCCAGAAGGGCTCATTTTTTGAACTCTGCATCTTCGCTTCTTTTTTAGAACGGCACAAAATTCGTTGGTATATGCCTACAATTTCCCTATCAAAAAATGGCAGGGACGTCCCCTTTGAAAATCAATTACTTCTCATCAACTTTTCGGTAATACTCTTTAGTTACCTGGATTAACTTTTCTAAAAAAGCTGTCCTGTTTCTGGTAGCAGAGCCTTCGATCTCGGCAATATCCTGCCGAAAATGATATTCGCCTATATCAAAAAATGCCCCCAGATCCCGGGCAAATGCAGCTTCTGAAAACTGTTTCCCGTCTTCTCGAGTGATTATCTTGGATTGCATTAAAGCAAGACATAACTCCGAAAAAAAACGTTTAGGATTTTTCGCACTTACATTCCATTTGTAAGGGCTCTTCTGACGAACTAATTTTCTAGCCTGAAACTCTTTTAATTCACTTTTGATAGCATCTCCCATATTTTGAAAGAATATCTGTAGTATGCGGTAAACCCTTTCCATTTCTTGTTGAGCTGAAGACGGTAAATCTTGCTTCTGGATTAATGCTCCAACTTTATGCTTTGAATAATCTATAACCTGGTAGGTCATCTGATAATCAATTAAGCAACTATTTATATCCCGCACTAAACGAATACATTTATGAAACTGCGTTGTTGTTCCTGCTATGCTACTCTCCTCACCTCTATAATCCAACAGATGATCCAACAATCGATTCTGAAAGTCCAGGCATAAATCATGTAACTCTTTCCAATTAGACCAATCACAAATTAGTTGGAACTTCTTTTTCTTCTGAATTGTAATGGGGCGCCATTCATAGCACTGAACTTTCATTTTCCCGTAAAAATTTCGGATGTTTTCCGAAGGAGCGATTTCTTCATTATAATATAGACTAAGTCCTGCCATATTAAAAAGTTATTAGTGACAAAAAGTTAGAAGTCAGATTAACCCGGAAAGCTCCTCTTTGGGCTATTGATCCCCAATCTGTAATATAAGTTTTGTTTACAAACGCATTGCGGTTTATCCAAATAAAATTTTCATTATCAATCATGGTATGAATGGTGTTTAATGCCGATTACTAAAGTAAAGTTTCTAATATTGCTATTAGTAGCAGCATCAACCTTAATATGATGCGTATATTGAGCGTTACTTGAAATAAAATCGTAAAACTTAATACTGGCGCGGGTTTCAGGGTTTGGGTTTAATTCCCTCTCTCTCCGCACCACATAAAACGCCCCGCAAAGCGGGGCGTTTCTGTTTTCATCAGCCTTCAGAATTTTCACTTTCCTGTTTCGCCTTTTTTCGCTGCTTATATTTATGGTAGGCCACCACACCTGCGGGTATTAGCCAGCTGGCAGGGTCAATAGGGGCACCGGCTACGCCACCGCCACCGCCACCACCCGGCAATGGTTGTGCAGATAATATTTCGGGTAATACTAGGGCTGCTATCAGTATGGCTGCGCTTATCAGTAACTCTCTTTTCATTGCTTGTTCGTTTCTTTATCTCCGTTAATTATTCTCCGCTCAGGAACACCTTCTTACGGCTCTCCACACCGTTGTTGTTCACCCGCACTACCACATAAGCAGCGCCAAGGTCGGCAATATTCTTTGCGTAAATGTTATTAGTGGTTTTGTCGCTGGTTATTTTTTGCCCCAGCAGGTTGTAAATATCTACTGTGGCATCCACATTCTTTGCTTTGCCAAAGTCTACCACTACAGTGCTGCTGAAGCTGAAGATGTTTACCCCGCTGTTAGTTACATTCACAATACCTGTGGCAGCCGCTTCGGTAACAGTAATGAGTTGAGTAGTGGCAGACACACAGCCATCGGCATTGGTTACCGTAAGCGTAACCGTGTAAACACCCGGTTCGGTATACTGGTAGTTAATGTTGTTCAGGTTGGTAAATACCGTTCCATCGCCCATATCCCATTCGGCAGTGGTGGTGCCTGCACTGGCATTGCTGAAGGTAATGGTTTCCCCTTCTTCCACGCTTTGGCTGCTGCTGTTCAGTACCGCTGCAGTGGCACTGTTACCGCTTACCGTTACCGCTTTTACTACCGTGTATCCGCTGTTATCTGTCAGAGTAATGGTGTAGGTTCCGG
>CAZLXD010000060.1:0-14984 GCA_964563185.1 uncultured Chitinophaga sp. | reverse complement strand
AGCAGCAATACCACCGCTGTTCGGCTATGGAATATTTAGCTGCGCAAAAACTGGCCGACCCAACGCTGGCCGGCCGCATGCAGGAAATTGAGCAGCACACGCAACAATTTATTGCTAACCATGAAGGAGGCGAGCGCGCGGTAATTACTATACCGGTGGTGTTCCATGTAGTGTATAATACTTCGGCACAGAATATTTCGGATGCGCTGATTAATGCACAGCTGGCGCAGTTGAATGCCGACTTTGCTCGTTTGAATGCCGATGCAGGAAATACGCCATCGGCTTTTGCAGGCTTGGCGGCCAATACCAACATTCAGTTTTGTTTGGCGCAGCGCGACCCGAACGGCAATGCCACTACCGGTATTGTGCGTAAGCAAACTACCGTTACTTCTTTTTCAAGCAATAACGGGGTTAAGAACGCTTCGAGCGGGGGCAGCGATGCCTGGCCGGCTTCGAGTTACTTAAATATTTGGAGTTGCAATTTGGGCGGTGGCCTTTTGGGTTATGCGCAGTTTCCGGGGGGCTCGGCTACTACCGATGGCGTGGTAGTGCTTTACTCATCGGTAGGAAGTTTAACCACACCGGGCACGGCTTCGCCCTATAACTACGGAAGAACCCTTACCCATGAAGTGGGCCACTGGGTGAACCTTTACCACATTTGGGGCGATGATAATACCTCATGCACCGGCAGCGATTTAGTGGGCGATACTCCTAACCAGGCCGATGAGAACTACGGTTGCCCGAGTTTCCCTACGGTATCGTGCAGCAACGGGCCTAACGGTGATATGTTTATGAACTACATGGACTATACCAACGATGCCTGTATGAATATGTTCAGCTTAGGCCAAAGCAGCCGCATTAGCGCATTGTTTGGTACCGGTGGTGCAAGGGCAAGCCTGCTTTCTTCGTTAGGTTGCCAGGCGCCAAGTGGCGGAGGCACTACCTGTGCGGTTCCCTCAAATTTTGTTACTTCTTCTATTACCACTTCATCGGCTAACATTAGCTGGAGCGCGGTAAGCGGTGCGGTAAGTTACAACGTGCAGTTTCGTGCGGTGGGTGGTGCTACGTGGACCAGCGGCAATGTAACCGGTACTGCTGCTACACTTAGCGGCCTTAGTGCTGCTACGGCTTACGAGTGGCAGGTGCAAACCGTTTGTTCTTCTTCTTCGGCCTTTAGTACTTCGGCTACCTTTACTACGCTTAGCGGCAGCACTTGTACCGATAACTACGAAAGCAACAATACCGCTTCGGCTGCTAAGGTGGCTCCGCTTAACAGTAACTTTAACGGCTTGATTTCGCCCAGCGGTGATGTGGACTGGTTTAAATTCAGCACTACTTCATCGGCTCCTAAGTTTAAGGTAGACCTTACTACGCTACCGGCCGATTATGATTTGATTGTTTACAAGTCGAACGCCACTACCAAAATTGGTACCTCGGCTAATACCGGCACTACCAGCGAGAGTGTAAAATACAACAGCACTACCAAGGCGGGCACTTACTATGTAAGAGTATCTGGTTACAACGGAGCTAACAGTGCTTCTTCCTGCTACACACTGCGCATTTCTACTTCCTCTTCTAACTTCCGTACCGATGGCAGCACTGCCGGAGAGATAGAAGCCCTGGAGGTGGAAGCCGAGCCGGTGTTAAAGTTGTTCCCTAACCCGGCCAACGATAAACTGAATGTAGAGTTTATGAGCAGCACTGCCGGTGCCGCCACTTTTAATGTATATAACCTGAGCGGCCAGTTGGTGCTAACAACTGTTAGTGAAGCTGCCGAAGGCTTTAACACGCACAGCCTGAACACTACTGCGCTTACCAACGGAGTATATGTTTTGGAAATAAATAACGGGGGCGAAACACAGCGCCAAAAGTTCTCTATCGGTAAATAGGGGTACCGATAGCTATGGGAAAGGCCGCTCTGCAAAGGGCGGCTTTTTTTGTGCGCGTGATTAATTTAAATACGGCTGCGCCTGTTGCATTAGTTGGTGGTACTGCTGGCGCAGGGGCGCTATGCGGTTATTTATTTCGCGGTAGCTCTGCAGCAACTCAACAGAGGTTTCTTCCAGTTGAGTAACCCACTCCTTTGCCCCAACGGCATTGGTGGGAAAGTGTTCGTTCAAGGTGCAGTGTTTGCTGTATACATCCAGTAATTCCTGAAAGCGTTTCCATAAACCGGATGATTCCTGAAAATAATTTGCAATGCCGGTATTAAGGGTGTTAAACCGGGCAATAAAATCTTTATACAACATTATGCGCTGCACCCCCTGGGCACCCACTTTGCAAACCGAAATTTCGTTGGCCAGGTTTTTCATTTTTTGTTTTGAGGAATCCAGGTTTCCGGGCAGCGCCTTCATAAAAGGGCTGTCGCTATTCATTAGTTCTATAGCCTTTTGGTAATTGCTTTGGGCACGCTGGTAGGCGGCCTCAAATTCTTCGCTGGTCATACAAGTATGGTTGTGTGCAGGGCTAAAGTAAACAACAGAGGGCAAGGCGAAAAAGTGCCACCTGCCGCAAGTGGGTGGTGGGGCACTAAAGGCTGTTAGTTTTACTTTAAAACCAACTAAGCTATGCGCTTAACAGCCCAGCCGGTGCCATCGGGGGTGCGGCCTTTTATAAACTTTAAGTGGTGTTTCTTTTCTATCCGTTTTACCATTTGATACGGAGTTCCTTTGGCTTTTCCAGTCGGCACGGGTTATTATAAGCACTTCGTTTACTTGCAGTATTGTTATTTCGGCTCGTATGCGCGATGTTCTGCCGTGGGTAACGGGTATGTAATCTTTGCCCTCCTGTGCATTCAGCTTTTTCATGCCCGGGTTAGTTTAGTTGCTTACTGAATTCATTTACACCAAAAGTGTATTAGCTTACATTAAAAGTGTATTTAATTGCTTTATAAGTGCATTAAAACCCTTTAAGGGTGTATGAATACACTTTAAATACGCATAGCAGGTATTTTTAATTAAAGTAAAGGTGTAAAGGAGTGCATTCAACGTGTATTCATTTACATTAGGAGTGTATTCGAAGGCATTAGAGGTGTATTAAAAGGCTTAGGAAGTATCTTGAAAGTGTGCTTTTGTAGCATAAAAAGCCTCCCCGAAGGGAGGTATTAGTTCTAAACTCATTGCAATTCAATCACTACGGGTTTTAAACCGGCTCGTTTTGCGGCCCCTGCCCTTCAAACAGCGGGCTAAGGGCATCTACCACGGTATCGGCACCGGGGGTGTTTACGGCCTGTGCGGCTTTGGCACCGTTGTAAAATATGCGCATGTATTGGTAAGCAAAGTGCTCGCTGGCCATGGCAAAGTCAACCATACGGTCGTTTACCTCGTTGCGCAGGTTGGCCAGGGCGCGCAAATCGGTGCTGGTGTCCAGGTCGGCCGTGGCATCGGTAATGGATAAAAAGTCGGGTTGCAGGTTAGTAAAAGCGGGTGCCAGGCTGGCAATGGCATTTTGTATGTAAGGGAAACGGGTTTCGGAAGCGCTTTGGGCGGCCTTGCGCTCTTCGGGGGTTAGCTGCACCACTTTTTTGGCGTTGATAATGGCAAGTATGCCGTTAAAGTGGTTGGCAATGTCGGTTATTTCGGTAGCAGTAAAACTGATTCCCATTTTATCGGGCATTGGCATAGGTAGATGGTTTTTGCGGTTAAATAATGGGGCATAGGTAAGCAGGGGGGCGCGACTGTGCAAAGACAGATTTTTGCCATTCCTGCGTAGCTTTTTACTTTTTAGGGGCTGTTTACAGAGTGAAATGGAATGCCATTTCCTGCGTAGCTGGTTATAAAAGGAAGGCCGGGGCGGGGGTAAAAAGCGAAAGTTTTGGGTTAAAGGGGTTCGGGTATATTTGAGTTAGCGGTAACCGTATAAAGACGACAACGAACATATTGACAATTGTAATTTTACTGATTTTAATAGCCCGTGGACAATCACGACCTGACAGCAAAGGAATATCAAAAGTGACTGTGGCTTTTTCAGGTTACGGATTCGAAAGCGAATGCCCATTTTAAGCATTTAGCGTTGACAACAATTTAACCGCAACATTTTACGGTGGACAGTTCGCTGATAAAAATGGCTATTTTAAAGGGCCCGTTTCACAAGCAACTTGGGACAGTATTCAAATCCGTTTTGACAAATTTATAGTAACCCGTATTGACACTACTAAATACAAAAAGACAGACCACCCAGACGTGGAATTTTTCATCCACGATGGCTTCCGAAAACACAGGACAAGGTTCAATAAAAATGCTGGTGAAATGACAAGTGACGACTTAGCTATTTTATATTGGTTCGTAAACATTGCATCACGGACAAAATTACAAAGCACCGACAGCTTAACTTTTGAAACAACTTTACAATATTCAATACCACCTAAAACAACAATGGACAAATAACAAGACGAGAAGAACGGCCTACCACTAATCAAGTAGCCCGCCCCGCCACTTGTAGGTGAGGGGGAGAGTAGGGTCTGTAGCAGAGAGCCCTGTGCAAGTAATATAAACCCTTACTGAGTAGCGTCATTTTGCAGCGGCCACATCATAGCACTATATTGTTGCGGCCATGGAAGGACTAAGCACTGCCCAAGCGCAGGAAAAACTTACACAACACGGATACAATGAATTGCCTACAGCAAAGCCGAAGAATATCTGGCGCATTGCGCTGGAGGTTATTAAGGAGCCGATGTTTTTGTTGTTGATTAGCTGCGGGGCACTTTACATGCTGCTGGGCGATTACCGCGAGGGGGCTATTCTGCTGGGGAGCATTTTCATTATCATTTTTATTACTTTTTATCAGCACCGCAAAACCGAAAAGGCGCTGGAGGCGCTGCGGAAACTTTCATCGCCACGGGCTTTGGTAATACGCGATGGCACCGAAGTAAGGATACCGGGGCGCGAGGTGGTGCCCGGTGATGTAATGATACTGAACGCGGGCGACCGCATAGCTGCCGATGCGGTACTAACGGAGTGCATTAACCTGAGTGTGGATGAATCGCTGTTAACAGGAGAATCGGTGCCGGTAAGTAAGGAGGTAGTAACAGATGTGGCTGATGCCAAAGGATTGGTTTACAGCAGCACGCTGGTGGTGCAGGGAAAGGCTTATGCGCAGGTAACGGCCACCGGCATACACACGCAGTTTGGGCAAATAGGCGCTTCGCTGCAAAGCATAGAGGAAGATGAAACGCGGCTGCAAAAGGAAATGAAGGTGCTGATACGAAGGCTGTTTGTTGCCGGTGGAGTGATTAGTATTGGCGTGGTGGCTGCGTTTTATTTTACACGCGGCAATTTTATACAGTCGCTGCTGAACGGGCTGGCGACCGCTATGGCTATACTGCCCGAGGAGTTTCCGGTGGTGCTGACTGTTTTTCTGGCGCTGGGCTCGTGGAGATTATCGCAAAAGAATGTTTTAACGCGCAAGCCTTCGGCTATTGAAACGCTGGGTTCTGCTACGGTTTTATGCAGCGATAAAACGGGCACTATTACACAAAACAAAATGGAGATTGCCGCGCTTTATGATGGAAAGGAAGCCGTTGCGCGCCCGCAGTTTGCCGATAAAAAAAGTGTTTTACAAAAACTGATAACCACCGCCCACTTTGCCTCGCAGCAAAAGGCGGTGGACCCTATGGAGAAGGCTATAACGTACACTTACTCCGCAGTTTTTCCGGAACTGAAAACCGATTACGAACTGGTGCGCGAATACGCCTTTAGCAAAGAATTATTTGCTATGACGCATGTGGTTAAAGCAGAGGATGGTGCCGATATTGTTTGCACCAAAGGAGCGCCCGAAACCATTTTTGGTTTATGTAAAATGAATGATGCTGAAACCGCTAAACATCTGGCAGCTGTTCACCAAATGGCGGAAGCCGGGTACCGGGTAATTGGCGTGGCTCAAGGAAGTATTCCTGCCGGAGGACTTCCGGAAAATCAGCAGGGATTTGAGTTTTGTTTTCTGGGGTTAATTGGCTTGGAAGACCCCATTCGCCCGGAAGTGCCGCAGGCTATAAAAGAATGCCGTGAAGCGGGAGTAAAAGTGATAATGATAACGGGCGATTTTCCCGCAACAGCCAAAAGCATTGGGGCACAAATTGGATTGGACACCACCAATGAACTGATAGCGGGCGATGAATTAAAAAAACTGAGTGATGAGGAGTTGCGAAAGCGCATAACGACCGCCAATATTTTTGCGCGGGTAGTGCCGGAGCAGAAGCTGCGTATAGTGCAGGCACTGAAAGCCAATAACGAAATAGTAGCCATGACGGGCGATGGCGTGAACGATGCCCCAGCCCTGAAAGCTGCAAACATTGGTGTGGCTATGGGCGGTAAGGGAACGGATGTGGCACGCGAGGCTTCCTCGCTGGTGTTGCTGGATGATAATTTTGCTTCGATAGTTTCGGCCATACGCACCGGCAGAAGGATTTACGACAATCTGCAAAAGGCTATGTCGTACATTCTCGCTATTCATATTCCCATTATCGGGTTGGCGTTGTTGCCGGCTTTTTTTCCGGGGCTGCCGCTGTTGCTAATGCCGCTGCACATTGTTTTTTTGGAATTGATTATTGACCCGGTTTGTTCGGTAGCGTTTGAATCGGAACAGGAGGAGGCGGGCATTATGCAAAGGCCTCCGCGAAACCCCGATGCCCGGTTTTTTGGCCTGCGCAGAATGTTGCAGGCGTTGGTGCGCGGGTTGTTGTTACTGGCGGTGGTGCTGGTTATTTATTTTCTTTCAATACACGAAGGGCATACACCTGAAGAAGTGCGGGCTATTGCTTTTTCATCGCTTATCATCGGCAACATATTCCTCATTCTTACTACTCTGTCTAAAACAAGAAGTTTTATAGCTGTAATAGCAGAGCGCAACAAAGCCCTTATTGCCATACTGAACATTGCCGCAGTGGTGTTGCTGCTAATTCTTTTGGTGCCTTACCTGCGGGGTGTGTTCGGTTTTGGCTTTCCCGGCTATGCGCATTTCATTTCATCGGTTACCGGAGCTACCGTTATGTTACTTATACTGGAAACGGTAAAATTTATCAGAAACCGAATGAGGAATAAAGCAAAATCCAAGGTTGCATTAAAGTAGTTCTACTCCAGCTTTTTAAGCCTGCGCATTTTGGGGGCAAACAGGTAAGTAGAGGTTACAACTACAAGCGTCATACATCCGCCAAAAATTACAGAAGGCACCGTGCCCATTACTTTGGCGGCCAGTCCGCTTTCGAAGGCACCAATTTCGTTGCTGGAGGCTATAAAAATCTGGTTTACCGCACTCACTCTTCCGCGCATGGTATCGGGGGTCATTATTTGCAAAATGGTTTGGCGGATAACCACGCTGATGTTATCGAAAGCACCGGTAAGAAACAGCATAAAAAAAGAGAGGAAGAAGTTTTCGGAAAAGGCAAAGCCGATGGTGGCCAGGCCAAACCCGGTAACAGCAATAAGCAGGTTTCTTCCGGCATTATAAACGGGCGGATAGTAGGCGAGGAACATACCCATGATTACCGAACCCAGAAACGGTGCTGCGCGTAACACCCCCAAACCCTGCGGGCCTATGTGTAAAATATCGCTGGCGAACACAGGCAACAGGGCCACGGCTCCGCCAAAGAGCACGGCAAATAAATCCAACGAAATGGCGGAGAGCATAATTTGATTTTTGAAAACAAAGCGAAGGCCTACGGTAAGCGATTCGTAGAGGGTTTCTTCTTTTTGTTTTGGCGGAGTTTGCCGCATGGGCACGCGCAAGAAAACAAAGAATGCCGCCACCATAATGATTACGGAAACAATAAAGGAAAATTCCACGCTGGTGTATCCGTACACTATTCCACCAAATGCGGGGCCAACCACTGCTGCCGTTTGCCAGGTGTTGCTGCCCCAGGTGGCACCGTTGGCATATAACTCGCGCGGGAGCAACTGCGGAAAAATGCTTTGATAAGCCGGTGCCATAAAACCGCGGGCAATGCCACTTAACCCAATAATGATGTAAACAGGAAGAACGCCATAGGCGGTAAGCATGGGTGCTCGGTTGCTGAGTAAAAACCCTATACCTATAAAGCAGAGGGTAATGGCAACAATAGTGGTACGGGCAATTCGGTAGCGGTTGTAAGTGTCGGCCGCGTGGCCTCCGTAAAAAGAGGTAACTATAAAAGGCAGTGCTTCGCTTAAGCCAATTAAACCAAGGGCGAGTTTATCTTTGGTGAGTTCGTACACTTTCCACGCCAAAATGGTTTCGGCCATTTGTATAGCGAATGTGAGCATGAAACGCGATAGCTGAAAATTTCGGAAGGCGGCAATTTTTAGTGCCGCGTACGGGTCTCGTTTTGGTGTGGCTGGCTCCATTTATTGTTATGCGGAATCTCTTTGGCGTTGTGCTTCGAAAAGCAATATGGCGGCACTAACACTTACGTTCAGCGAATCAATTTTTCCGCGCATGGGTATTTTAATTTTTTCATCGGCAGCACTCCTCCATTCGCTGCTTAAACCGGTGGCCTCGGTACCTACTACAATAGCGGTGGCTGTTTTAAAATTTTTTTGGTAATGGGCACTTTGGGCGCTGAGCTCTGCTGCGTAGGTGGTAACTTTTTGCTGCTTTAAAAATGTTATTGCTTCGGTGGTTTCGCAAACAGCTATTTGATTAGTGAAAACGGTACCTATACTACTGCGGATAACGTTGGGGTTGTACACATCGGTTTTTGCATCGCAAATAATCACGGCATCGGCTCCGGCAGCATCGCAGGTGCGCAGCATGGCGCCCAGGTTGCCGGGTTTTTCAACGGCTTCGATAACGAGTATGAGCGGATTGGCGGGAAGTTTTAACTCGGACAGTAAAAGCTTTTTAGGAACAACTGTGGCAATTACCCCTTCGGTGGTTTCGCGGTAAGCCAAAGAATCGTAGACGGCTTTCGAAATCCGGATTTCTGATTTTGGATTTTGGATTTCGCGCAGTGGGTATTCTTTCTGTTCCTTAAAAATTTCTTCGCATACAAACAGCGACTCCATTTGATAACCCGCCCGGTGCGCCAGTACGGTTTCGCGCAGGCCTTCGATAACAAACAGGTTTTGCTCTCTGCGCTCCGAAACCTTTTCCAACTTTTTGAGGTTTTTGATTTTAGGATTGTGGACGCTGGAGATGAGTTCGTGCATGATTTTGTGGCGTGCGCAAATCTATCAGTTATTCTTATTCCTTAATTTGCCGCTACAGTATGGGTAAAATTCACTTTAGCAGTTATAACGCCACCGATTTTTTCCTTTCCGATAAAATGTCGCTAAAGGAGTGTGCCGCCTACGACCACAGCAACCATGTACACTGGATAAACATTCAGGGAATAAGCGATGTGGCATTACTGAAGGAGGCTGCTGAAGTGTTTCAAATTCACCCGCTGGCGCTGGAAGATATTGCCGCCCCCCGCCAACGAGCCAAAGTAGAGGAGTATGGCGATACCCTTTATGTGGTACTGCGTATGTTTTATTTAAAAAACGGTACGGTAGAAGACCAGCAGATAAGTTTTTTACTGCGCGATAACCAGCTGGTTACTTTCCGCGAATCGGATACCGGGGTTTTTAGCCGCCCGGTAAGCGAAAAGCTACAGGTGCCCAACAGCACCATCCGCAAAAACGGGGAAGATTACCTGCTATACAGTTTGCTCGATGTTATTATAGACAACTACGCCATGGTGCTGGACCACCTGAACGGGCGCATGGAAAAAATGGAGCAGGCTATTTTTCAGAAACTGGAAAACAAACACCTGCGGCAGTTACAGGAGCTGAAGAGCGAAGTGCTGTATATGCGCAAAAACATGCTGCCGGCACGAGACCTTATTAATAACCTGTTGCGCAACCAAATAGAGTACTTTGAACCTGCCAACAAATATTTTTTGCGCGATTTGCAGGACCACATGCAGCGCAATGCCGAGGAAATTGATTTTCAGTGGGAGCAGTTAAAATCGCTGATGGACTTATACTACTCGCTGCAAAACCACCGTATGAACAACGTAATGAAAACGCTTACCAGTGTTTCGTTTGTATTGCTGCCGCTTACTTTTTTGGCGAGTTTATACGGAATGAATTTTACACACATTCCGCGCGCCAACGACCCCTGGGGGTTTTACGAAATGGTGGGCATAATGGCGGTTATTGCGCTGGTGCTTATCATATTTGCCTTTAGGCGCAACTGGCTTTCTTCGCAGGATTTTAATTCGGACAGAAAATGAAAATCGGCCTCTTTTTCGGCTCCTTTAACCCCATACACAACGGGCACTTAATTATTGCCAACTACCTTTGCGAAAGCACCGAACTGGATAAGGTGTGGCTGGTGGTTTCGCCACAAAACCCTTTTAAAACAAAGGATACTTTACTGAACGAGTACGACCGCCTGCACCTGATTAACCTGGCCATAGAAGGCAAGGGTAACCTGCGGGCTTCCGATATTGAGTTTAAACTCCCGAAACCCTCTTACACCATTGATACCCTCACTTATTTAAAAGACAAACACCCCGAACACGAGTTTAGCCTGATTATGGGCAGCGATAACTTAGAGAGTATTCATAAATGGAAGAACTACGAGCAGTTGCTTGCCAACTACCCCATTTATCTGTACAAGCGCAGGGGCTCTGAACAAACCGGTGCGCCTGCAGGCGCGAAAATTTTTTTTGTTGACTTTCCCTTTCTGGACATCTCCGCCACGTTTATCCGCCAGAGTATAAAAAACGGCTACTCCATGCGCTACTTTATGCCCGAAAAAGTGTGGAACTATATTGATGAAATGAACCTCTTCCGAAAAGGCTAAACACTTACTCACATACCCCCTGTTAGTTGGTGTGGATAAGCGAGGTATTATTAGAGCAGAATTTTTTTTGAAACCCGATTTATAAATACATGCCGGCTCAGCACCTTTTAGGGCGTGCAAAACATGGCACAAATCCACACCTTCATCCACATGCTGTTAGCAGAAATATATTCCATCTTCACTATTCACACGGCATTCCACAGGGTGTTGAAAAGCGCAAAGAATGCAGCAAAACCAAGGCCCGGCAATTAACAGGGGGAGTACAAAGTTGTTAGTACAGCCTTTGTTTTGTGAATTCAAATAGAGGTGCCAAAAACTTACCCATAAATACACACCCTTAATAATAAGGGGTTATAAAATTTAATTTTTATGTTACTTATTATTTAGTGTGTGTAAGGCGTTTAAAAACTGAAAATTTGCGGGCAACAAATTTTATTTTTTGCAGTATAAATAGGAACGTTGGCAACTGATTACTTTTATTCGCCAGCCTTTTTTTTATAAAAGAAAATGAAGATTTTAGTGCCCCTGCATTGGGCTATACTTTTTGTGGCATTAACTGCATTTATTCCTGCTAACCTCGGGTTTGAGGAAACGCAAAAGCAATTTCCGCGGGTTAAAGATGCTTACGAGCGCAAGGAAGACCTGTTTGCCATGAAGTGCCGCGGCAAAGATGTGCCGGAAACTTTCAGCAACATGCTTATAAGGGTGTTTAAGCAGGAAGCCATGCTGGAACTTTGGGTAAAGGACAACAACGGAAAGTATGTGCTTTTTAATGAGTATAAGGTATATGCTATGTCGGGCGCATTGGGCCCCAAGCGCCAGCAGGGCGATGCACAGGTGCCCGAGGGTTTTTATTATATAAAAGAGTTTAACCCTTTCAGCAATTACCATTTATCGCTAGGAATTAGCTATCCTAACCAAAGCGATATACTTTTAAGTAATGCCGAAAAAAAGGGCAACAATATTTTTATACATGGCGGCAAAGCCAGTGCCGGCTGTGTGGCTATGAGTAATTACTACATTGAGGACATATACATGGCGGCCGTTAAAGCTCAAACACAAGGGCAGGAAAAAATACCCGTGCATATTTTCCCTTTTAAAATGACCCCCATTAACATGGAGTATTACAAAGGTTATGCTGTACAAAAAGGAATAAAGGATTTTTGGAATAACCTGCTGGAAGGCTACCGCTTTTTTGAGCGCAGCAAATCAGTTCCCGAAGTGGCAGTGGCCTCCAACGGCACTTACCTGTTCAACTCGCTCGCTACTGCCGCCAAGTAGCACGCAGTATACCTATCTGCATTTCTACATTCTTATTTTAGCTGCATGAAATGGTTGCAGCGCCTGTTATATACCCTGGGGGTTTTGTGTTTATTGTGTATTGCCTTTTACCGCTTTTGGTTTTTGCGCCAGCCCGAAAGAATTATACCCACCGAAGCTAACATATTGGTAAGCCCTGCCAACGGAGTAGTGGTAGCTGTTAAGGAATGGAACAGCGAAAGCCTAATTGAAACCAAAGGCAGTAACGGAGCAATTAACGTGTGGACAAAAGATGTGGATACCGCAGGCACCGTTATAAGCATACAAATGGACCCGCTGAACGTACACTACCAGCGCGCCCCCTACGATAGTAAACTGCTGGCCGAAAAATACACCGAAGGAGATTTTAATAATGCCATAGTAATGAGCAACGAATACGGTATAAGGTTTGAAAACGAACACAATGAAATGCTTTTTGAAACCACTACCGGCAGTAAGTATAAGGTTATACAAATAGCAGGGTTTTTAGCCCGCAGAATTGAAGACTACCTGCAACCCAACCAAACCGTAAAAAGGGGCGAGGTAATAGGCTTAATAAAATTAGGCAGCCAGGTTACGGTGCTGTTGCCGCACAATATTACACCGGCCGTTAAAGTAGGAGATGTAACTATTGATGGCGAAACGGTAATTGGAAGGGAGTAGGTAATGTTTCGTGGCTTAACGAAGTGGCCGGCTTAGAAAAAAGAACTATCAACCGGGAAAAACGTTGATAGAAGTATGTGTATTTTTTATTCTAATAAGTGTGAAATTTTATGTGTTAATATATCTGCCCAAATTATATAACCAGTAGAATTATGGTGAAGGTCTGTTTGCCAATACAAGGAAATAAAGTTGTCTTGGTTATTTTTTTGAAATCTAGAATACTCTTTGTGTAAAATCGTTAGAATGGAAGTGTCTTTTGTTAATTCTGAAAATAGTACGAAGTAGGCCATATTACAAAAACAAAAAAGGGGCAACCCGAAGGCCGCCCCTAACCACCATCACCAAAACTTAGGCCTACTGCCTTATGCCGTTATCGTAAACAAGTATTTCCTCGTTTCCGCCTTTTTTAATCAGTTTTCCTTCGCCATCGCGCTGGTTATTGTGCCAGTTTCCGGCATACATATCACCATCGTCCCAGGTAAAGGTGCCTTGTCCTTCCATTTTGCCTTCTACAAAGTAACCTTCGTATTTATCGCCATTGGCCCAGGTAAAAGTTCCCTTGCCGGTGCGGTTATTGTTGCTGAACTGGCCGATGTACTGGTCGCCATTGGCAAAGGTAAGTTTGCCAAACCCTTCCTTGCGGTCGGCCACATAGTAACCATCGTAAACATTGCCGTTTTTGTAAAAGTATTTTCCCTTACCGGTTTTTACGCCCTCTACAAAAGTGCCTTCGTAGCGCTCGCCATTGGCGTAGTAAATAGTGCCTTTGCCGGTTATTGCCCCGTTGTTCATTTCGCCCACATACTTGTTGCCGTTGGCGTATGAATAAGTGCCCCAGCCGTGCATCAGGTCGTTTTCAAACTGGCCTACGTATTTGTCGCCATTTAAAAAATCATAAGAGCCCCTGCCGCAGCGTATGTTGTTTTTCCAGTCTCCATAATAAGAAGAGCCATCGCGAAACTGTGCGCGGCCTACTCCGTTGCGCATATCGTCCTTCCAGCTGCCTGAATACATGGAGCCATCGTAATAAGTGGCCCTTCCAAGGCCTTCTTTTTTTCCGTCACGGTATTCGCCTTCGTATTTGCCGTTAACGTAAACGGGTTTATTATCCTGGGCTGTTATACAGCCTATGTAAAGAAAGATAGCGAGTAGTGTTAGTGTGGGGGTTTTCATAACATCTCTTATAGCATACAAACAATTAAATACAGTGCGTCCAAGCCTGCAATTGTATTTACGCTGCCGTATGTAAAAAGTTACACCCGTTTTCGCTCTCTTGAAAAGTGTTTGGCCTGCGTAGCATAAAACAGAGAAATTAGCGTTTGTAAATCACCTGATTAGCATACGTTGAATCCCATAAAGAAACTTGCCTCACAAACCGTTGTTTACGGGCTTAGCAGCATTATAGGCCGCTTTTTAAATTACCTGTTGGTGCCGGTGTATACGTATACCTTTAGTGCAGGAGAGTACGGGGTGGTAAGTGAGTTTTATGCGTATTCAGGCTTTTTTGCGGTGTTGCTGGTGTTTGGGTTAGAAACGGGCTACTTTAGGTTTAGTCAAAACCAGGAGCAGAAAGAAAAGGTATATGCCACCGCCCTGAATGCGGTGTTGCTGGCTAACCTTCTTTTTGTGGGGCTGCTGGTGTTTTTTGTTTCGCCTTTGTCTGAGTTGCTTCGCTACCCGCAAAACCACGAGTACTTTTATTGGTTTGCCGGAATACTGGCGCTCGATTCTGTTTCCTCTATTCCTTTTGCCCGCCTGCGTTCCGAAAATAAAGCTCTGAAGTTTGCCGGCATTAAGCTTTTCGAAATAGGGGTGACGGTTCTCTTGAATGTGTTTGTAATTATCGTGTGCCGTAGAGCGCATGCGCAGGATTCGTCCTCTTTCCTCGGCTCGCTTTACAACCCGCAGATTGGAGTGGGCTACATATTTATTATTAACCTGATTGCCAGCCTGGCTAAAATGCTCCTGCTGCTGCCCATGTTACGAAGCATTAATTTGGGAATAGATAAGGAACTCTTCCGGAAAATGCTGAGCTATTCATTGCCTATGGTTGTTATAGGGTTTGCCGGAATTATTAACGAAATGCTCGACCGGGTGGCGCTTAAATATCTACTTCCGTTCGACAATGAAACCAATATGCAGCAGCTGGGTATTTATGGAGCCTGCTACAAGCTGTCTGTTTTGATGACGCTTTTTATACAAGCCTTTCGTTATGCCGCTGAACCGTTTTTCTTTTCGCACGCCAAAGAGAAAGGCTCGCG
>CAZLXD010000059.1:5055-15066 GCA_964563185.1 uncultured Chitinophaga sp. | reverse complement strand
AACCTGCCAACGTGTAAGTGTAAATCCTTCGGTTACTGCCAATGCAGGCCAGGACCAAACCATTACTAACTGTTCAGGGTCATTCGCACAAATAGGGGGAAGCCCGACAGGAGCCGGTGGGTCAGGAAACTACAGCTATGCATGGTCTCCTACAACTGTAGGAAATGTTACGGTTGTTTCAGGTGCTACCACACCTAATCCGTTTATTACAAATCTTACAACTACTACTACCTTTACCGTAACTGTTACCGATAACGTATCCGGTTGCTACGGAACCGATCAGGTAACCATCTTTGTAAATCAAACAAACCTTGCGGCAGACGCAGGTGCAGACAAGTTGTTCTGTTCTAACAGTGTTGCTGGAGTATTGATTGGAGGCAATCCAACTGCTTCTGGTGGCCAGTCGCCATACATCTACCAATGGGCACCTATTACAGGACTGAGTAATCCGAATGTAGCTAATCCTACAGCCATACCGGGTGTAACCACTACTTACTATGTTACAGTTACCGATAACCTCGGATGTAACAAGGTTGATTCGATGACAGTAATTGTAGGCCCGCTGATTGTAGCTAATGCAGGAGTGGATACAGCTATATGTTTCAACACAAGTGTAATGTTGGGTGGTACGCCATCAGTAGTTGGAGGTATTGCTCCATACACTTACAGTTGGACTCCTTCGCAATTCCTTAATAGCACAACAGTTGCAAACCCAACTGCAGTGAATGTTCTGTATAACACAACTTACACATTAACGGTAACAGACTCATTAGGATGTTCTGCTACAGATATAGTGTTAGTAGCTACCAGAGCATTACCTGTTGCTGAAGCTGGTCCGAACGTGTCTATCTTTGCATGCTCTGGCGACAGTGCCGTGTTAGGCGGCTCTCCCACAGCTTCAGGAACTCAAGGGCCGTACACTTATTCATGGACTCCGCCTTTAGATACTTCGCTGAGCAGTTTAACTGTGGCTAATCCGGTGGTAAGTAATTTAGGTTTCCTAACGCAGTTTACCGTAACCGTAACAGATGCGTTTGGTTGCCAGAACACTGATAATGTGGTGGTAACAGTTCTACCAAACACAGTTACGGTGGAAGCCGGTGTAAACATCTCTACACTGTGTTCAAACGTAAATGGCTGTGTGACTTTGGGTGGTGCTCCTGCAGCTTCAGGTGGAACTCCGGGATACACCTACCAATGGTATGGTGGTGTTAATGATGCTACAACAGCAAATCCACAGGCATGTCCTTCGGCAACCAGTTGGTACACACTTGTTGTCACAGACAGCAAAGGTTGTCAGGCTGCTGACTCTGTTCAGGTAATTGTAAATAGTCCTGATCAGGCAAACATTGCAGGCCTCAATCCGCAGTATTGTGTTAATGTGCCAAATGTTGTAATGACAGGAACACCGGCCGGAGGTACATTTACAGGTCCGGGCGTAACCGGTAATGTGTTCCAGCCTTCGGTTGTTGGTGTTGGAAACTGGTGTGTTACTTATACTTACACTAATCCTAACACAGGATGTACTGATGATACCACTATATGTGTAACAGTTAATCCGCTACCGGTAGTTTCAGTTTCAGGCTATAATGCCAGCTACTGTGTATATGAAGCACCGGATACAGTTGTAGGTTCACCTGTAGGGGGAATATTCAGTGGCCCTGGAATGGTGGGTAATGTGTTCAACCCTGCCTTGGCTAATATTGGAAACAATGTAATAACCTACACCTACACTAACTCGTCTACCACGGGTTGTACGAATAGCATTCAGTTTACTATTAACGTTAAACCCGCACCTACAGTTAGTATTGTTGCTAATGACGACTCAGCATGTGCAAACCAGTCTGTGCTTGTGAGTCCAACCTATAGTTTTGATGTAACCAATATCCAATGGTCACAGTTAGGAGGTGGAATTTTTGCTTCGGGATTAAATCCTGTTTCAATTGTTCCCACAGGGGTAGATTATTGTGTAGTTGCGACAGCAATCAGTAACAATACCGGTTGTGTTGCCAGCGACACTGTTTGTATGCATGTAAATCAATCACCTGTGGTAATTGACCCAATGGTTGCCAATACCTGCGAAGAACAGACTGTAACTGTTGATGTTTCCGTAGTAGTTACTGACCCTGAGGGAGATGCAAATACTTACAGCATTGTTTCTGCTCCTCATGGAAGTGCTACCGTTTCATCAGCCGGTGTTATTACCTATACACCTTCATTGAATTACAATGGAGTTGACACCATTACATTCTCAGTATGTAATGTGCAATGTCAGAACCAGTGTGCAACAGGTGTGGTGTATGTGAGTATCTGCGCTGTTAACGATACTCCGGTAGTGAATAACGTTTCCGGCAACATTTGCCGCGACAGCACTATTACCTTCTGTCCTCAGGCTACTGATGTTGATGGTGATCCGGTTGCCATATCTGCATTTGCATGCGGAACGCTTAACGGAACAATCAGTAACAATGGCAATAACTGCTTCTCTTTCACACCATCTCAGGGATGGGTAGGAGTACAGCAGATATGCTTTACAGCTTGTGATACTGCAGGAGCCTGTGATACCGCTACTGCTACCATAACTGTTAACGCTTGTAACCACAAGCCAATAGCTGCTGATGATGCAGAGTGTACAGAGCGCTTGGCTGCGGTAGTTATACCAGTGCTGAATAATGACGTGGATCCGGATGCAGGGGATACTATCTCCGTAATTACCATTCTTTGCCAGCCTGCCTTAGGTACGGCAACAATAAGTAACGGAAGTATTGTATACACTCCTGGCCCTGCTGCCAATGCATTGAATGGCGATACATTATGCTATGTAGTATGCGATAATGGCGTACCGGTGCTTTGCGACACTGCTACCGTAGTAATTTGCATTAACAACTCTGTTGTTGGCGTAAATGACACTGTTCGTACCGGACCGTTCCACCCTGTAACATTAGATGTAACAAATAACGACTTCGATCCGGAAGGAGATGACTTCTCGGTGATAAGCGTTATTACCTCAGGAACAGTTGGAACCGCAACAGTTAATAATGACGGAACAATCACCTTTGTTCCGGCAACCGACACCTGTGGTTTTGTTGACCAGTTCCAGTATGTTATTCAGGATACTTTAGGAGCGCTGGATACCGCCACTGTATTTGTAATTATAGATTGTTGTCCACGGCCTGAAGCTATAAATGATGAGATTCTAGTACTTCCGGGAGATCAGGTTATCATCAATCCAATTACTAATGATATTGCTAACGGCTTGCCAATTACAGGTGAAATTGTTGCCGGACCATTCCATGGTGCAGGTACATTTACAACCGATAGCGTAATTACATACACGGCTAACGCCAGCTACTGTGGCTTTGATACTATTATCTACTCTATCGAAAGCCATTGCGGTATTGATACCGGTATGATAGTAATCAACGTTTACTGTAACGAGCAGCCAATTGCCAATACCGACACGGTTAATGCTTGTGTGAACGAGGTAACTACCTTCAATCCGCTTACTAATGATGTTGATTCAAACGGTAACCAGATGATTATCGCAGGTATTAACCCACCGTTCGGAGTTGGGGCATTCAGCCTGAACAACAACGTAGTTTCCTTCACTTCAACAGGAGTAAAAGGAACCTTTACGCTGCAATACTATGTATGCGATAACGGAATTCCGGGATTGTGCGACACAGGTACAGTGATACTGAATGTAATTGACTGTCCTCAGCAAGTGGATACTATTTACGATACTACGTTCATTGAAACTCCGGTTAGTCCATGTATAGGAGCATATGTTAACAGCTATATCCCTATGTTCATTACAAGTATCTGCGATCCGGATGACGGAACAGTAACTTACCAGGAGGGAGATACCTGCTTCACATATACTCCGGATCAGGGCTTCTTTGGTAACGATACATTCTGTATAGTTCTGTGCGATTCAGCAGGAAGTAACTGTGTGAACTCCGTAGTTATCATTACTGTTCTCGATTCGCTGATACAAACAATTGATGAGCCTTGTGATTTGGATACTACATTCAAAAACACACCGATTACCATTGATGTATTAGAGAATGATATTCTACCATGGGGTGGCGATACGGTTGTAACATTGATCAACAGTGATGAGAACGGAACGGCTGTTGTAAATGCAAACAACACGGTAACCGTAACACCTAATACTGATTATACCGGAACTATCCAGTTCAGCTACGAAGTATGTGTGGTTACAGGTGATTACAGTTTCTGCGATACAGCTACAGTTTGTATAACGGTAGTTGATACGAACAAATATTGCTTCCTGCCAAACGGATTCTCGCCTAACGGTGATGGAGTAAACGATAACTACGAGATACCATGTAACGATGATAATCCGGAGGCTACATTACGCGTATTTAACCGTTGGGGAGTGGAAGTGTGGCGCAGCGAAGGGCACTACCTGAATGATTGGAACGGAACCAACATGCAGGGAACCCGTTTGCCTGATGGAACATACTTTGCTATCTACGAATACAAGGATGCTAACAACACGCGTCAAGAACAGTTTATTGTAATACACCGATAGAAGAATTGATGGAGGGTTTCCGTAGCGATACAGAAACCCTCCTTTTAAAACATTAAATCAAAAAGTTGATTATGAAAAAGCTAATACTCTCCGCACTTTGTGCAGTAGCAGCACTTACCGGACTGAAAGCGCAACAGGACCCTGCATATACAATGTATATGTTTAATGGACTGTTTATTAACCCAGCTTATGCCGGCAGTCACGAGGTAATCAGTCTGATGGGAATATACAGGCACCAGTGGGCTGGTATTGAAGGAGCTCCCAAGACCGCTAACATTAGTGTGCATAGCCCTTTAAAGCGCGACCAGTATGGATTGGGATTGGTTTTGTCGAACGATAAGATCGGCCTCAGTAACAATTTTTCTGTTACGCCTTCTTTCTCTTACCGTTTAAAGATTAAGCAATCACGCTTATGCTTTGGTGTTCAGGCTTCCTTCGCATATTTCTATCAGGATAATAATTCGGCACAGTTAGTAAATCCTGGTGACATTGCATTTCAGGTAAATGAACGCCTGTTTGTGCCGAATGTCGGCTTTGGAATTTATGCTTATGGCAAAAGATACTTTGTAGGAGTTTCAGTTCCTCACTTAATGCCGGCCTCGTTGCGCGATAAAACTGGTGTGGTAGCTTACAAAAGAGAAATAGCCCGTGTATACGATTTTGTAAACTTTACCGCGGGATATGTTTTTGGTAAGGATGCTTCGATTGTAAAGTTCCGTCCTACTATTTTAATGAAATGGCAACAGGGGTTGCCTAAGAATATACCGCAATTCGATGTTAGCCTTGCTTTGCTATTTGTAGAACGTTTTTGGTTAGGAGCAGCATACCGCACAGGCGGAAACATAAAGTACGAGGGGCAATCGGCCTCGGTGTTTATGCAGTTTAAGGCTACTCCTCAGTTACAAATCGGCTATGCTTACGATGCTGAAATTTCGGACTTACGCAAGTTTACTTCCGGAACACATGAGATTATGCTTGGATATGACTTTTGGTATAACAAAAAACGATTTGTAACACCACGTTTTGTAAAATACTTCTAACAGAGAACTTAAGACGGTAATCCTTAAAATACTTCGCTATGAAACTTAGAAAATCCCTGACGCTGCTTACCATAATGCTTTGCATAATGGTAGCTGTTGCAGAAAAGCCAATTGTAAAAGTGGGCGATTGGTATTACAAGCAGTTTGACTTTAAAAGAGCTATAGAATTTTACGAAAAGGCACTAAAGAAAGAGCCCGCAAACGCTTACGTTTTACAGCGCGTAGCTGATAGTTACCGTTTGATGAACGACTGGCAAAAGGCAGAAGGTTATTATTCCCAACTTATTCAGAATCCGAACGCCAATGTAATTAACAAGCTGCATTATGCTGAGGCGTTAAGGGCTAATCAAAAATATGCTGAGGCAAAGGTTTACTATAAAGAATATTTGGATGCCGTACCAACCGACAACAGTATTAAGGAGCGCTTAGCTGGTATTGATAAGGTGGAAGAACTTAGTCGAGATAGAGGTTACTACGATGTTCGTAATGCAAGTAAGCTAAACTCCAAGTTTTCCGATTTTGGGGTAAGTTTTTACAAAGACTCTGGTATTCATTTTTGCTCTAACCGTCTGCCCGATTATTATGTGAAGCACGTAGATAACTGGACTAAGGGCAACTTTTTACAGATTTACGAAGCCAGCAGAGGGGATACAGTTTCGGAATACAGTAACCCGGAAGTATTGAAAGGAAAAAAGCTAAACTCAAAGTTTCATGAGGGAACTTCAAGCTACAGCCCTAAAATGAATGAGCTTTATATTGACCGCAGCAACTACAATGGCAAGCGTGCTTTCTTCTCAGGTGATAAAACAGTGAAACTTAAAATTTATAAGGTCGCGTATCTTTCAGACCAGGAAGTATGGGCTAATCAGGCTACTGAGGCTGTTCCATTTAACGATAAGGAGTACTCTGTGGGTCACCCTGCACTTTCTAAAGATGGAAAGACACTCTACTTTGCTAGCGATAAGCCGGGAGGCTATGGTGGAGTAGACTTATACGTAACTACTCGAGAGATTGGCGGAGAGTGGACAACTCCGGTTAATCTGGGTCCGAAGATTAATACCTCGGGGGATGAGATGTTCCCTTATGAGGCAGAAGACGGAACATTGTATTTTGCTTCTAACGGACATACCGGTTTAGGCGGTTTGGATGTTTTCTCTGCAACCACTGTTAAGGTGGGTAATAAAGTTACTTCATGGAACGACCCCGAAAATTTGGGCTATCCTATCAACACCAACTCCGATGATTTTGGCTACATAGTTAGGTCGGATAATAAAACAGGTTATTTCTGTTCTAACCGTCCGGGCGGCCAAGGTGATGACGATATCTACAACTTTACCAAGAAGGGCGTAATACTGAACGGAATTGTTTACGATGCTGCTACTAACCTTCCTATTAAGGGTGCTAAGGTAGTAATGACGGAAGAGACAGTTGAGAAAGGCAAAGCAAGTACCGGAAAAGATGGAGATTTTTCATTCCCGGCAGTTCCCGGAAAGACATACAAGTTTGATGCAAGTAAAGAAGGCTACCTGCCAAACGCAGTTACCGTGGCAGTTAAGGAAAAACCTGATTTAGTAAAGATACCTTTAATTGCTGAAGGAGGTATTAACCTCGAGGTAACTGTTTTAGATAAGAAAACCCGCGATCCATTAGTGGAGGCAAAGGTTAAGTTGGTAAATCTGAAAACCGGTAAGGATGAGGTATGCTCTACCAATAAAGATGGAAAGTGCATGTTTACTCTTGAACCGGAGACAAGATACCGTATTGAAGGATCTAAAGAAACGGGTGAACCTGATACTAAATATCTTACTGTAACAGCAACTGTTTCTACCGAGGGTAAAAAGGCACCAACTACTCTTTATCAGGTGTTAGAACTGGAGAAAGTGAAGAAAGGAGTAGCTATTAAGATTGAAAACATCTACTACGACCTCGATAAGTGGTTTATACGTCCGGATGCTGCCAAGGAGTTGGATAAGTTGGTGAAAGTATTGTTAGATAACCCGACATTAGAAATAGAGTTGAGTTCACATACCGACTGTCGCGCTACCGCAAAGTACAATGCGAGCCTTTCCAGTAAGCGTGCTGAATCGGCTGTTCAGTATATTGCTTCGCAAGGCGTAGATATTAAGCGCATGATTGCGGCCGGATATGGTGAAAGCCGGTTGGTAAACAAATGTGAATGTGAAGGCACTGTAGCTGTTCCTTGTACTGATGAACAACATCAAGAAAACAGAAGAACAGAATTCAAGATTCTGAAATTCTAGTTCAGATTTCATAAAACGAAGAAAGGCGGCCATTTGGCCGCCTTTCTTCGTTTTATCTGCTGAGAAAAATCATTTAGATTTTGTCTAAATAAATTTGGAATATCGCACCTGCCGTATAGATTTGCGTTCGAATTTTATTTAGAATAAATCTAAACAAGCTATGGAAAAATTACTTTTACCAGTCCTCGCACTCAGCATTACATTTTCTATTCAGTCGTGTAAAAAGGAAACAACAACCTACGATGTGCCCACTACTTACAACTTTACAAATGTTGATTACAGCGGGCAAACTTACCGTCTTGCAATGCTTACGGAACTTTCTACAGAAATGAAGAAAGCCAATACCAGTGGTATTAGTGTAAGCGCTCAATTGCTGAAAGATATGTATGCAAATGCTAACAATCCGTTTTCGAATGATACTTTAAATACATCGGGCAAAAATTTGAAGGACAAAACATTTGCAACGGAGCAGAGTGTAATAGAGGGTTATTTGGAGGCTCATGCAACAGCCAGTCAGTCTGCTACAGCAGGTAGCAACGGAGTGGCAGGTGTAGTGCAGGTGGGCACCGCCAAATACTTGTTTGATGCAAACGGACTTGAATACACACAATTAGTGGAGAAAGGATTATTTGGTTCGCTTATCTACTATCAGATAGCAGCAGTTTATCTGGGTACCGATAAGATGGGAACACAGGTAGCCTTGGCTGACCGTCAGCACCACTGGGATGAAGCATTTGGCTACTTTGGTGTGCCTGTTGATTTTCCTGCTAATACCACAGGAACAAAATTTATCGGCAAGTATTGTAACGACCGAAATGCGCTGTTAGGTACGAATACAGCTATTATGAACGCTTATCTTAAAGGCCGTGCCGCACTTAATAATGGCGATGAGGCTACCGTAACAGAACAGATTGCTATTGTGCGAGATAACATAGAGAAAGTACTGGCCGGTACAGCTATCCACTACATCAACGAAGCGTTGGCTAATGTAAGCAATGATGCTGTTCGCAATCATACGTTAAGTGAAGGCATTGCTTTTGCGCGCGCATTGAAATTTTGCCCCACAAAAAAGATTACTGATGCTCAGCAGGCACAGATAGATACATACTTCAGCAATAATTTCTACACTGTTAGCACTACCGATTTGCAGGCGGCTAAAAATCTGTTGAGTACTATTTACGGATTCGATTCGATTAAAGACCAACTATAAACCATGTATATTCTGAGGGCTGTTGTTATGTGCTGTTGTATTGCTTTGCTGAACTCCTGTAAACCGGGCAGTAAAGATGATTTTGACCGCAAGGCTTTACTCAGCAACGTATATACCAACATTATAACACCACGATTTGAAAATTTTCATGCATCTGCCGAGGCTTTAAAAGCATCGGCAGATGCATTTGTTTTAAGCCCTGATGTTACTAAGTTAGATTCGTTAAAAGAGGCCTATTATACTGCTTACAAAGCATTTCAGGCGGTAGAGGTTTACACCTTTACCCCGAGCATGGATTTAATAACAGCACTTAACTCATTTCCACCCGACACCACACAAATTAATGCCAATATACAATCAGGCAGTTACAACCTGAGTGCAGTTAACAACATAAGGGCTAAGGGTTTTCCGGCAGTTGACTTTTTGTTGTTTGGGAAAAGCCAGGCCGAAACAGTAAATGCTTTTGCATCGGCTAACCGTAAGCAGTATCTCACCGATGTTGTTCAGGAAATCAGAGATAAAGCAGTTTCATCAGCTAACGGTTGGAATAATTTTGAAGCAGATTTTGTGAATGCTTCGGGAACAGATGTGGGCAGTTCGGTAGGTATGCTGGTAAACGATTTGAGTTTTGATATGGAGCGGAACCGCAGAGAGCGCGTGGGCAATGCTTTGGGTTACATTGGTGTTGTAGCAGGAGGGACTTTGCTTCCGGATGCCGTAGAAGCTTATTATAGCAGTTACTCAAAAGAACTACTAATAGAAAATTTACAACAACTCAAGCTGTTATATGAGGGTGGAAGTGGCCAGGGCTTTGATGATTACCTGAGCCGATTGGGCGCTGATTACTACGGCACACCGCTGGCAACTGAAATTTCGAACCAGTTTGATAAGGCAATTCAGGCAGCACAAAATGTACCGGTGGCATTTTCGGTTGCGGTAACT
>CAZLXD010000059.1:0-5045 GCA_964563185.1 uncultured Chitinophaga sp. | reverse complement strand
TTGATTTGAAAAAACTAACAGTAATGATTAAGGTGGATATGAGTTCGCAACTGGGTGTAGTTATTAATTACAGTGATAATGACGGAGATTAGGGGGCGAAGTGCCCTTTCTTTTTTGTTTGAAGAAGTAAGCGCAACACCATTAAAGGTGTTTCGGTTTGCTTTTGGTGCTATGATGTTTCTTTCCACGCTCCGCTTTATGGTGAACGGATGGGTTGATGCATTATATGTTCAGCCTAAATTCTTCTTTACTTTTTATGGATTTGAATGGGTAAAGCCTTTGGGCGAAAGAGGTATGTATTTCGTGTTTTCTTTATTGCTTCTGTCTTCTTTTCTAGTTGCTTTCGGGTGGTTTTACCGGGTAAGCATGATAGTTTTCTTTCTATCGTTTACGTATGTAGAACTGATTGATAAAACGAATTATCTCAATCACTATTACTTTATCAGTATTGTCAGCTTTTTGCTTTGTCTTTTGCCTTCTCCATCAAATGCAAGAGTGCCCCGTTGGGCAATACTTACCCTTCAACTGCAAATGGCGGTGGTTTACTTCTTTGCGGGCATTGCCAAAATAAATACCGATTGGCTGTTGAATGCCATGCCGTTAAGAATATGGTTGCCGGCTAAGCAGGATGTTTTTTTGCTCGGCAGTTTTGTAACGGAAGAATGGGTGGCATACATGTTTAGCTGGTGCGGTATGTTGTTTGATACGCTTATTCCGTTGTTTTTGTTTAATCGCAGAACAGTTTGGTATGCGTATGCTGTTGTAATTGTCTTTCATCTGCTCACTTCTATTCTGTTTCCGTTTATCGGGGTGTTTCCGTTTGTGATGATAGTTTGCGCTACCATTTTTTTGCCTAAGGAATTCCACAACAAAATTCTCAATGTATTCACCACTCTGGGAAAAACTCAGAATAAGTTTTATGCTTCGCTGAAGTTTAGCAAAGCAGCACTGTTTGTTGTTACCCTACACTTTCTTATTCAGATATCACTTCCATTTCGCTACATATTATATCCCGATAAGTTATTCTACAGCGAGGAAGGTTACCGTTTTTCGTGGAGGGTAATGCTGATGGAGAAAGCCGGATATGTGTTTTTTCATGTTAAGGATGGTGCCACCGGGAAAATTGTGGAAGTAAATGCTCACGAGCACTTAACCATACAGCAGCAAAAGCAAATGAGCACCCAGCCGGATATGATTCTGCAGTTTGCGCACTATTTACGCAATGTGTACTCGCTGAAAATGACGAAGCCTGAAGTATATGCCGAGGCCTATGTGACCGTTAACGGACGTGGTAGCCGCTTGCTGATTGACCCTTCGGTTGATTTGGCAAAGGAGAAAGATGGATTTGTACATAAGAAATGGATACTGGCACAGACCGATAGAAGATGAGAAATGTTTTCTGTGGCCTTTTTATGTTATTGTTTGGTTCGCTTAGTGCGAAGTACTATACCATTAGCGGCTATGTATACAATGCCACCGATGGAACACCGGTTGCAAACTTAATGGTGGTTTTAGAAAAGGGAGATGCAAAAACAACAACCGATTCTACAGGTTTTTTTGCCTTTCGTAATCTCTATTCGGGTAGTTACAAAATTTTTTTCCGCAATATGACCTATGAACGTAAGGTAGTGGATGTGTTGGTGGAAAGTGCCTCTGTGAAGTTGGACAGTATTTGGATAAAGCCTTTTGTAAAACAATTAGACGAAGTTACCATTAACAGTGGTGGCCAAACATTTGGTGTAACCCGCTTAAAGGCAGTTGAGGGAGTTGCTATTTACGAGGGCAAAAAGAACGAAGTGATTGTAATGAAGGATATGGATGCCAACCTTGCAGTTAATTGTTCTCGGCAGATATTTTCGAAGGTCCCCGGAATTAATATATGGGAAAGCGATGCGGCAGGTTTGCAGCTGGGTATAGCAACACGAGGTTTAGACCCTAACCGTACTTCCAATTTTAATGCCCGCCAAAACGGATACGATATGAGTGCCGATGCGCTAGGCTACCCTGATTCATATTATGTTCCACCGGCTGAAGCAGTTGAGCGAATTGAAGTTATCCGCGGAGCAGCCTCATTGCAATACGGTTCACAGTTTGGTGGTATGCTTAATTATGTATTGCAAAAAGCGCCTGCCGATAAAAAGTTAGAGTGGTCTTCGTATACCAGTGCAGGTGCTTACAAGTTAGTGAGTACTTTTAATAGTATAGGTGGCACTGTAAAGTGCTTTAGTTATTATGGCTTCTATCAGTATAAACAAGGCGAAAGCTGGCGGCCTAACGGCAATTATCAGTTACACAATGCCTTTGCATCAATAGGGTATCAGTGCACTGAGCGGTTGTCGGTAAGTGCTGAGTATACACACTCTCAATACCTTTCTAAGCAACCGGGCGGCTTAACCGATGCACAATTTAATAACAGTCCTCAGGCTGCATTGCGTACGCGTAATTGGTTTAGCACCCGTTGGAACATTCTCGCATTTAATCTCGATTATAAGCACAATGCCTTTCACCGTTTCAACGTACGGGCATGGGGCTTTATAGGCAGCAGAAATGCCGTAGGTTATTTAGGCCCAGCCAACCGGGTTGATGATGTAACGCAGAACCGCGACTTCATAAAAGACAACTACAGAAATTTTGGGGCAGAAACCCGCTATGTATTCAAATACTATCTGGGTAAGAGCATTTCATCTTTGTTAATAGGAGGGAGGTTTTATGCCGGGGAAACGCGGAAGCAGCAAGGATTTGCCGACAATGGTAATGATGCTGATTTCCGTTTCATAAGCGATAGTGCTGTCCTTTCTGATTATAAATTTCCGGGAATGAACGTGGCACTTTTTAGTGAGAATGTGTTTAATGTCTTCAATAAAATAAAAATAATCCCTGGCATACGTTACGAGTACATTCACACAAAGGCCAGCGGATTTTTCCGGCAACAATACAGCTACATTATTGATTCTGTGAGGAACAACGAAGCGCGCACGTTTAGCCGCCATTTTGTGTTGTTAGGTTTAGGAATATCCTACCCCGTTTATAAAAACACAGAACTGTATTGCAACATTTCGCAAAACTACCGGGGCATTACATTTACTGATATGCGGGTGGTGCGCACCAGTCAGTTGATAGATCCGGCTTTAAAAGATGAAAGAGGGTTTAATATGGATTTGGGTTACCGTGGCACAGTGGCAGGCTGGTTTAGTTTTGATGTGAGTGGCTTTTGGCTGCAATACAACAACCGTATAGGGCAACTGCAACAGATAGACAGCGCTTACAACATTTACCGCTATACCACCAACATAGGCCGCTCGCGCGGGTTGGGGGTAGAGGCATACTTAGAAGCCGATTTGCTGAGTGCCGCTAAGGTGCAGCAGAGTGCGGGAAGTTTAGTGGTGTACGTTTCATCGGGTTATACCAATGCGGTTTATACTCAATCGAACTATAAAAATATGGTAGGAAAGTTTTTAGAGTTTGCCCCGCAGGTTACCCTGCGCGGAGGTATAACTTACAGGTATAAAAAAATCAGTACCACTCTTTCGGCTGTGTTTACCGGTGCACAGTACACCGATGCCACCAACGCTGAGTATACACCAACAGCAGTTAACGGCCTTATTCCGGCATACTATGTTTTAGACTGGAGCGCGAAGTACAGCATTAAATGTGTGCAGTTAATGGCAGGAGTTAACAACCTTACCAATAACAAGTATTTCACACGAAGAGCCACCAGCTATCCCGGCCCCGGCATAATACCCAGCGAGCCGCTTACGTTTTACGTGACTGTAGGTGTTAAGCTGAACGAGAAAGTAAAGCAACTTAACTGGAATACATTTTAAACCACGCATAACGTAAAAAGGCAATGAACACTGGCATAATTTTGTAGCCATTAACTACATTGATTGTAGCGAGGATTATAAAACCCGTTTTGAAGAACTTTTCGGCACTCGGACCCATGCTATTGACCGTATGCCCGGCTTTAAAAGCATGCAGATGCTAAAGCCGCAGGACGGGCAGAGCAGCTATTTGATAGTAAGTTTTTGGGAGAGCGAGGAATACTTTAAAGCATGGACGGGTTCACCTGAGTTTATAGAAGGCCATAAGTGTGGATTTGCCGATATTGTACGCGCAAACTAGGGAGGGAAAGAGCCACCAATGAAATCATCTTTCAGGACATATGAAGTGATATCAAGATAGCAGTGATGAATAAAAAGGATTACAAAACCTGGTTGAAGCGGTTTGGCCTTGCAGGCTTTCTATTCTTTCTCATTAAAGGACTGATATGGGTTGGTGTGGCCGTTGCCGTAGCAGTTGGTTTAATGGATTAAACGATGCAAAAGAAAGCGTTATGATTATTTACCGCGAGCCTGCCAATGATACCTTTCAGCAACCCTGCTTCTGGAAAGTATGGATGGAAAAGTGCACTACACAGAAAAAGAAAAAGTGTTGCAAGAGTTTCCGTGAAGGGAAAAGATGCAAAAAGTGCCCTAAGAAATAGTTGTAAGTAAGTGCCTAATCGCGGATGCTTAAGAGCATCTTTTTAAAGTCCTCGCGGAGTTTATCCTTGTTGTCCTTGGTGCACCAGCACAACATTTTGTAGTAGGCATCTTTGGTTTCGGCCATTCCCACGTAATAGTAAATTTCTGTTTGGGCATCTTTATCGTAGTAGGTTATATCGCTCTCAATAAAGCTAACAGCCCCCTTAGTAATAGAACTTGCTTTTGATACTTTTCGTTTTTCTTCATCTTTTAAAAAATCTTTAATAAAACTCTCATGAAACTCGCTCAGTGAGCTAAACTTCATTTCTGCAATTTCCAGTTCCTTTTTATTGTCTTCTATTACAAAGCCGTACACATCTTTTACGGCATTTTTAAACTGCATTACAGCGGCACTGTTCAGGCCAACGGTGCGGCTCATATAATCGGGAAGGGTAATATAGAACACATGGCCGGCCTTGTATTCTTTTCCTGCGCTTTGTGCCTTTAGCTGAAGAGAAAATAAAAGGATAGGATTAGGCGCTTAGTTCTTTAAGGGATATGAATAAAGGGACAGCCGCCACC
>CAZLXD010000058.1:750-15468 GCA_964563185.1 uncultured Chitinophaga sp. | reverse complement strand
GCCCATGTTTTGCCTAAGGACATCCACAGTTGTGCGAGCCACTCGGGAGTTTCTTCCCGGGGTAAATTTTGCAGTGTTTGCCCCAGGGCTTTTTTCAGCAGCGCATTTTCCTGCTCGTAAAGGCGCACCTGTTTAAGTAGCACCGCTATAATAGCCTGTTGTTCGGGCTGTTCGGTTTCGGGTGTTGGTGTTTTTGGTTGTTCCATACCGGCTGTTGTTTACGCCTAAGGTAAAAGTTTTCGGGCATAGGCAAAAGCGGTAAAGGCGGCCGCTAAAGGCAGGGGTGGAAGGGGGGATGGAATAAATTTCTGCGCCCCGTTTGGTCGCCTGACCAAACGGCTGCTACAGGCAGTTTATTTTGCCGGTCAGGCGACCGGTAAGGGCAATGCGCTTAACGCTTTATTCTTCTATGAAAGAGTGCGGAATAAATTTCTGTTACGCTTACGCTCCCAATAGCGCACAAGGCTGTGTCTTCACAGCCGGTAACTGCGCAATTGCCTGTGCAGACACAGGCAGGGGGCGTGGTTAACCCCCTTTAAAAGGATGCCTGAAAAATTATTGAGTGCCCCGTTTGGTCGCCCGACTAAACGGGGCGTAAAAGCACATTAAAAATCTTTAGGTTTGATCAAAGATGAAAACAACCATACGGCCTGACCTTATCAATCGTTTAATAAACACAGGTTTACTGACTATAGCCGCTATCATTTTAGGGTACTTCACACAATGGCACTGGTTAACGTTTGCTCCGTTTTTCCTTATTGCCCTGTTTAATGCGTTGGCACCGCGTGTCAGTAAAGTATGTATTGCCGATGGACAACTTTGTGTAAAGAAATCGAAGTGGTTAATAAGCTCTGAAAAATGCTATCCGCTTTCGGAGTTGAAAGCAAAAACAGGACGGTTTTCTCTGGATATATCTAAGAATAGTAAAGAGTATTTACGAATACCTCCCCCCCGAGGACACTCCAAAAAGCACTTTACCATCTATAAAGGAAATGAGGCGGTGTGTACCTTAATAAGAGATGAAGAAGGTTGGACAAGCAAACGGATTGCTCAGGTTACAGCAGCCTTGCAACAAAGAGGAGTTAAAGTAATAAATGAGTAGCATCAACTAACGGGCAGAGACTACTTCAATAAACAACCACCCCCTGCGCCCCGTTTGGTCGCCTGACCAAACGGCTGCTACAGGCAGTTTATTTTGCCGGTCAGGCGACCGGTAAGGGCAATGCGCTTAACGCTTTATTCTTCTATGAAAGAGTGCGGAATAAATTTCTGTTACGCTTACACGGCTGTGTTTTGCTTTAGCCGTTTTACGAAAACATAAGTAACCACCCATGCCACGGCACCGGCCATGGCGGCCAGCGTAAAACTGCCTACTACATATTGCAGAAAATTTTTGCCCAGCATTTCGGGCTTAAAGTTTTCGGCAATACTCAAACTCATTTCGTTTCCGCCAAACCAAATACGCCCTGCCTGATAACTGGCAAAAACAATAAACGGAATCATGGGCGGTATGCTGATGTTGCTGGCGAGTATGGCGAGCGCTTTGTTGAGCTTAAACAACCAGGCAAAAAATATAACGAACCAAATTTGAAAACCCCAGAAAGGTGTAATGCCGAAGAACACGCCCACGGCCATGCTCCAGGCTTTTACTTCGGGTGTTTCGTGCGAGCGGATAAGGTATTCTTCAAGAAGGTGTTCCCACTTTTTTTTTACCAGCGAGCGGAAAAAGTTGCGCGGCTTTATCCATGCAAAAGTCCAGAACACCAAAACCGTATTCAGCACGCTAATGCGCGAAAAATCCTGAAAGGGCCTAAAGTGCGTAATGCGCTCTTCGGCAGGCGGGTAATACACTTTAATGGGAACGGCCAGCACGTCAATATCATTCCAGGCGCTGCGCACCAGCACTTCAATTTCAAACTCGTATTTGTAAGTAAAAAAGCGCATGCTGCTCAACTCCTTTACCGGATACACACGGTAACCCGACTGGGTATCGGGCACGCTAATGCCTGTTTCCAGCTCAAACCAAAAGTTAGAAAACTTATTGCCGAAACTGCTCTTGCCGGGCACGGTGCTTTGGTTCATGTTGCGCGCACCTATAATAATAGCCTGTCGGTTGTTGTCCAGCGCATCTAACATTACGGGCAGGTCATCGGCATAGTGCTGGCCATCGGTATCCATGGTAATGGCATAGTCGTAACCATTCTGCACCGCAAACTGAAAGCCCTGCCGCAATGCCCAGCCCTTGCCCCGGTTTTGGGTATAGCTGTGCAGCTTTATGGTAGGAAACTGTTGCAGGATTTCGAGCGTGTTATCGGTAGAGCCATCGTTTACCACACACACATCATCGCAGTATTGCAACACATTGGCAATAACCTGTGCTATGGTTTGGCTGTTGTTGTAAGTAGGCAGCAGCACACAACAGCGTAAATCGCGGAACTTCTGTTTGCTCAGTGCCTTATCGCTCATTCAAAAAAACCTTTGCATTTAAAAACCATCATGCCGTTCCATTGGTAGGAGGCATTTACTTCCAGTGGCTGGCCTTCGCGCTCGGTTACCAGCAACTCCATATCTACCGTAGCCGAAGTATCGGGGTTAATGGTGTGTAAAAACTTAACGTAGCCGGTTGTTTTAAGGCGTAATTTTTTACCCGAAATATGGGAGAGCACTTCTTCCACCATTTGCAGCTGGCATACACCGGGCACCATCGGGTTACCGGGAAAGTGGCCTTCGAAAATAGCATGCGCGGCATTCAGCTTTACCTGTGCGCGGTAGCCGTTTTCTTGGGTGCTGGAATTTACAAGTTGGTAGAAATCGCCCAGTAACATTCTCTTTTGGTTAACGCAACAATGATAGCGGAATTTAGAAAAGGAAAACCGTAAAGCGTACAGATTAGTTTACCATAAACAAACTTTCCTGTACCACTCCGTTTATAGCCTTAGCCGAAAATGTGAGGATGGTACTATCGCCCGAAGTTTCGTTCATTTCAATTCGCTGGGCGGTAAAATCTTTTTTATCCAGCACCACTACTATAGTGCTTAAGAAGTTTTTCAGGGTTTTCGAAAGCGGGTTTAGTTCCACCTTTACCTGTGTGCCGTTTTCAAACAACTTTACGGTAAACTCCTTCCCCGAATACAAATCGCCACTGATAGACCCTATAATAATGTTGTTCAACTGCTGAAAAACCTTGCTGCGGTGCATATCCATTTGCGTGGTTTTTTTGGCATCCTGCAACAGCATTTTGCCGTTGTTCATTACCACCAGGTTTTTTTGCGGCTGCAAATATTCCAGGCGCACTTTACCCTCACGCTTAAAGTAGAACTTCCCCTTCGACACTGCCTTTTCGGCTAACATGCTCATGGCTTTCTCCTGCACAAAATCGCACTGTATGGTATTTATATTTTTCGAAGCTGCGGTAATTTGTTGTTGCAGTGCAGCGGCATCTTTTGTAGCAGTGAATGTTTGCGCCAGGGCAACAGAGCCGATAAACAAAGCAAACATTAAGGGTAATATTCTATTCAGCATGTTCTTCTTCATTTTTAGGCAGGCAGTCAGCTTCCACCTTCAGCAACTCATCTACCCGTACCAATTCAAATCCCTTGTTACGGGCCTGGCGGATAAACTCAGAAAGTATGCCAATAGTATGTGGCGCCCAGTCGTGAAACAGCACTACATCGCCATTCCTCAGGTTTTTAAGAGATTTTTTGAGCAGCGCTTCGGCTGAAGTAGCATTAGTATCGTAGGTGCGTACACTCCAGCCTATGCTGTGATAACCGCGCGCTTTAATCATATCGGCCACCATAGGGTTGGTTACCCCATAAGGCGGACGAAACAGTTGGGGCATAAACCCCGTTAAGCTGCCAATAACATTATCGCATTTGCGGGCATCGGCAATCATTTTCGCAGTGCTTTGCAGCGAAAACCAAAAGCCGTGCTCAAAACTGTGGTTGCCAATTACGTGGCCTTCATTTACTAATCGCTTTACAATATCCTCGTTGCCCGCTATGTTTTTACCAATCAGAAAAAATGCCGCAGGAACTTTCTCCGCTTTCAGTATATCCAATACACGCGGGGTAAAATTGCGCATAGGGCCATCATCGAACGTAATGGCAATTTGCTTTTTAGTGGTATCGCCTTTACAAAGCGATTCAACAAAGTAGCCTAACTGAATAAAGTAAGAACCGAGAAAGAGAACAAGGCCGTAAACAAGCAGTGCCAAAAGATAACCATACCCGGGCAGGTCCCATTTTAAATCAATGAAAAAAATGGCCCAAAGCAGGAGCACAAAAAGTAACCGTACAATTCGGTGCTTAGTCATTCTTAAACAGCATCAGGCTGTGGTTGCCCCTATGCGAGTTGTAAAGTAAGATATTCCCGGGTTGGCGCTGGCGGTTTACCTTCACCAGCGTATCGGGTATTGCATTCAACTTCATTATACGGGCAGCTATCCAGGCAGCAAAAGCCGAAGATGTCATGTATTCGCCACTCAGGTGCTTGTAAACCAAAACGCTCTGCTGCTGAAATAACGAAGTTATAAGAGAGTCGTTCAACCCATCTAATTCTTTATCGCCACAGTGGCCGCTGATTATCACATCCACTGCACTGGGCTGCATATTGTTCGCGGAAAGAAATGCGAGCGTAATAGCATTTAATTCATCGGCACCTGCCGGAGTAGAGAAGGTTTTACAATCTACAAAAGCCCCGTAGCTGTTTTCGGTTTTCTCTTTAGTCAGTAAAAAGAAAGCGGCTGCTTCACCGGCAATGGTGCCTTTTTGTTCGGCAGTAAACAGTTCGGTATTGGTGCAGGGTTCTTCGCGCAACAAACCAAGGCGCTTCATAGAGCGGTAGCTGTGGTCGCTTACTTCATCGTAAGCGCCAATCAGTATGTTGTCGTATCCTTCTTTCGAAAGCAGGAAGGCATCCAGCAGGGAACTCTCAAACGAAAACCCGCGGTGGGCAAACGTATTGTTATGCGCATGGCAACCCGACATTAAAGCAATGTTGGAACTAACCGTGTTGTGTGTAGATTGAATAAAAGAAGTGGGGCTAACGGTTGTTTCGTTCGAATCAATCACGTTGTGCAGAAACTTCTGCGAAACATCCATCAATCCGTAACCCGTTCCGGTGGAAATAGCTCCGGGTGTTTCCACTCCGGCATCTTTCAGGGTAAGCATTCCGGCTGCCGTTCCAAACTTTATCAGCCTTCCCATTCTGCGAATAGAACCCGGGTCGAAGAACTTGGTATAGTCTACATCCACACAATACATTTTGTTGCCGGAGTATGCCTTTACCTCCGGCAGAAAGGCCGAGTTATCGGCTGTATTTTGTGGTGAGATGCAAACGGTTCCCTGTATGTAAAGCATATCAATTCACTTTTGAAAAAATGAGTGAGGAACAGTTGCCTCCAAACCCGAAGGAGTTAGACATTACATGGTTTACTTCCACTCCGGTCATTAACTCTGTTATCGGTTTAAAAGGCACCTCTTTCATTTGTGTTTGCCAGCGCAGGTTCGGGAAAATCATGCCGTGCTCCATTGCCATAATAGAGAACACTGCCTCTACTCCGGCACAGGCTCCCAGCGTGTGGCCGGTAAATGCTTTAGTGGAACTTATCTTCGGTACATTCATGCCAAACACTCTCTGTATAGCTATACTTTCCGATACATCATTGTTCAGCGTTCCCGTTCCGTGCAGGTTAATGTAATCAATGGCTTCATTGGGCAGGCCGCTCATGGCCAATGCGCCTGTCATGGCCAAAAAATTTCCCTTGCCTTCGGGCGATGAAGCGGTTTGATGGAAAGCATCGTTCGCATTGGCATAGCCCACCAACTTTGCGGTTGGTTTCTTCGCCAAGGTCTCCGCTACTTTTTCCGATACTAATACAACATATCCGGCACCTTCGCCCAAGTTCAAACCTTTGCGGTTTTCATCGTACGGGGTGCAGGGCTTGTCATCTAAAATCATTAAGGAATTGAAGCCGTTCAGTGTAAAGCGGCAAAGTGCATCGGTGCCACCGGCTACAATTACATCGGCTAAACCATTCTTAATTAAACGAGAGCCATACATGATACTGTTGGCCGAAGAAGAACAAGCGGTGCTGATGGTGGTAACGAAATCTTTAATGCCGAGTTTTTGGGCTACAATGCCTGTTACCGCACCGCTGTCGTGTTGTTCCACATCACTAAGGTCGGCCTTGGTGTGGTCCTCATGAAAAGCCTTGAAAATATTTTCGGTGTGGTCCATACCGCCAACGGTATTAGCGGAAATAAAACCCACTCTGTATTTGTTCAGTTCAGGAATGCCGGCATCGTTCAGTGCCTCGCGGGCGGCAGTTATACTCAGTAAACCTGTGCGCGAAACAGAAGCCGGCAGTTGCGCCAATTCGGCCAATTGTTCGTTGGTAAACTTTATTTCACCGGCAGGCAGTGCTCCTGCGTGTATAGTGGGAAGTATGGTGATGTGTGATATGCCTGATTTGCTTTCGCGGAAAGATTGAAGGGTTTCGGCAACATTGTTACCAATAGCCGTAACAACCCCTTTGCCCGCCACATACACCTGCATAGCCCGGCAGAATTACTTGGTTCTGTTCTGCGAAATGTATTCGGCAAAGGTGCGGACAGTATGAAACACCTTAGGGCCATCGGCCGGGTTGGCCAACTTTACTCCGTATTTCTGCTGTAGCAATACAATCAGCTCCAGCGCATCAATAGAATCTAACCCGAGGCCTTCTACAAACAAAGGCTGGTCATCGCCAATATCTTCAGGTTTTATGTGTTGCAGGTTCAGTTGCTCTACAATCTGTTGCTTAAGGGTTTTCATTAACTCTTCCATGTTTCGATAAAAATTTTTGACACGGTTTGCGAATCGTGCATCAGGTTATTGTTAGGTTGATTTATTTCTGCCAGATAAAAAAATGCTTCGGCTTTATTGTTTAAAAAATCAGCCCACCCCGAAACGCAGGCTTTTATTTTCCCCGTTTGCAACAAACCATTGCTGTAATTTGTTTGAAAGGGCGCGTCAAATATATTAAAAACGAAACAGGCTGATTCTCCTTTAATGCCATTTCTGATGGCTATTTCGCCTATGAGAATATTGGGCAGCGTATATACAAATAAAGCCGGGCCGGGGGTGGCTTCGTAGCGCAGGTCGGTATCTAAACTGGAGTTGGCACAGGAAAAGATGATGCCGATTTCTTCGGGTTGATATTTCTCTTTCAGGTTGGCATTCCGTAACAACAACTCAGCGGCCAAAAAACCCGTTTTGCACAGGTTGTCCATCTTATAAAACTTGGGGTAGTTTAGTTGCAGTGTTTCGTAAGCCTCATTCAAAAAATCTATGGCATCGGCTTCCGGCTTTTCAAAAACGGTTAGCCCGTTTAGCTGTAAGCGGTTGTTGCACAAAGAAACATAAGAAGTAATGCTTGTAATGACCATGTAAAAATGGGCGGCAAAATAGAAACAAATGACGATAGGAAAATGAGAAAGTAAGAAACGGTAGGATTTCAACTCTGCTGCCAACCAATTTACGCAAAGTGTGTATAGATTTGAAACAACAATTTTGCCCGAAGTGTTAATCTGACGGTTTGATAATTACTGAATAGATTTGCAAGCAAAGTGCCTTGGTTTAGAAGTTCCGCCAACAGCATACATACTTTTAACTACACAATAGAGATAAAATCATCTGATGACTGATTTATTGGAGATTGAAGAACAACTTAAAGATTTAAGCACAATAGAGAGCCTGAAAACACTTACCCAAGTTTTTCCCGGGCAGGTGGTTTTTTCTACCAGCATGGGGCAAGAAGCACAGGTATTAACTGATATTATTTTTACCAACAACCTGCCTGTAAGGGTATTTACTATTGATACAGGGCGCCTGTTTGCTGAAACCTATGAGTTGATTCAATTGACAGAAGAAAAATACGGCAAAAAAATAGAGGTGTTTTTTCCTGAACACAAAGACATAGAGCAACTGGTAAATTTGCACGGAGTTAATTGTTTTTACAAGAGCGTTGAAAACCGTGTTGAGTGCTGCCGGGTGCGCAAAATAGTTCCTTTTCAGCGAGCCATGCGTGGTGCAAAGGTTTGGGTTACAGGAATGCGTAAGGAACAAAGCGGATACAGAAGCACGTTGAAAAAGATTACATGGAACAATACCTACCAACTTATTAAGTATAATCCCTTAATAGACTGGAAACTTGGAGAGATAAAAGATTACCTCGAAGAAAACATGGTTCCTTTTAATCTATTGCATAACCAGGGTTATGTTAGCATTGGGTGTAAACCTTGTACCAAAACTGTTAATGTGGCTGATGAAATACGCTCAGGGCGCTGGTGGTGGGAAAACAGCGAAAGGGAGTGCGGGTTAAATTTGTGAAAGGTTCTGAGTTTTGTTTTCATTCCCTCCTATAACTTTTACCCTTTTTTTACTTGTTTTTAGATGCGGATTTGCGCAGATAATCAGGCAGATTAACACGAATGGGCACTGCGCGCAATAATTTCGTCCTGCATGGCAGGCGAAAGGTCGTTAAAGTAAGCCGAGTAACCCGAAACGCGCACAATCAGCCACTGGTATTGTTCGGGGTGCTGCTTGGCGTATTTCAGCATGTCGGTATCCAGCACATTCAACTGTGCCTGCATACCGCCCCGCTTAAAGTAAGTAAGCAGCAGGGCTTTTAAAATTTCTTTGCCGTGCTCGCCCCGCAGGGTGGCGGTATCGAACTTGGCGTTTACGTTTACCCCGTTGTGCGCACGCTCAAAATCAATTTTAATTACAGAGTTAAACAAAGCAGTGGGGCCCTTTTTATCGGCACCGTTGGTAGGCGCAATGCCCGAAGTAAACGGTGTGCCTTTTAATCGTCCGTTTGCCATGGCACCGGTATGCAAACCAAAACTGTAGTGCGTAGTGGTGGAATAAAAACCCGCTACAAATTTTCCTCCGCGGGTGTTGCAGCGCCCTTCAAAAACGTTGTAAAAATAATCGGTCGTTAACTTGCTGTATTCATCGGCAAGCGGATTATCGTTGCCGAACTTAGGCAGGTTGAGCATTTCGAGCCGAAGTTTTTCGTAGCCTTTAAAATTGGCTTTAAGCGCTTTTACTATTTGCGGCAGGGTATATTTTTTTTGCACAAACACCAACTCGTTAATGGCAAATAAACTATCACCGGTATCGGTAATACCCACCCCCTGCACCCCGCTGAAATTGTATATGGCTCCACCGGCAGTTACATCCGTGCCCTTTTCCATGCAGCCCTGTATAACAGCCGAGGTAAGCGGGGTAGGATGATACAGGCGGTTGCCTTCTTCAATGCCGGCTAAGTTTTTCTGCAGCCGGTCAATCATAAAATTAAGTTGGCAAACAAATGCCTGCTCTACCTCTTCCATAGTTGAAATATGTTCGGGTGCCGCAGTGGGGTAACCGCTAAGCGATGAAGAGCCGAAAAGTTTTCCGCGGTTAAGCGCCATTTCTAAGCACGAAGGCACATTCACTAAAGCGGCATCGGTAGAGCCGAAAGTTTTGCCGCCCGCATTCAGTTCCACACAACCCAGCGTGGTGTATTCGCGCGCATCGGCATCGGTAAAGCCGCAGCGTTTCAGCGAGCGGATAATTACTTCATCGTTATAAATAGCCGGTGAGTTAACGCCCTTGGCCAGGTTGTTCATTATTTTGTTGACATAAGCCACCGGTGAACCGGCATGAATGCGCGCATGGTAATTGGGCTGGCGCATGCGCACCTCGTCCATCAGTTCCAGAAAAATGTAAGATAGTTCGTTGGTAACATCGTTGCCGTGGCGGTCAATACCGCCAATGGTTACCGCCTGTCCGCTTAAAAATCCACCGTGGTTTTCGGTAATGCTTTTGCTGAACACAGGTATAATTTCAGAACTCTTTACGGCTAAGCAGCCCAGCAGTTCTTTGGCTTGCTGGCGTGTAATGCGCCCCGCAGCTATATCGCGCTCGTAAAACGGAAACAGGTATTGATCCATGCGCCCGAAACTGATACCGTTGTCTAAACCTTCTAAGGTAAGCGCAGTGTGTACTAACCATATTGATTGCAGCGCTTCGTAAAAAGTACGTGCCGGGCCAGCAGGAACCTGCGCAAGGTTGTTTGCAATCTGCATCAGTTCCACCTGCCGTTCAATATTGGTTTCTTCTTCGGCCAACCGGTTGGCTTCCTGCGCGTATTGCTTGGCCATGTTTATCACCGCGCTGCAAATTATCTGCACGGCTTCGTAAAAGTTTCTGCGCTCATCAGCCTCGTGCATTTCGTTTAGTTTGGCGCGGGCGTTTTCAATAATGCCGGTAAGCCCTTCGTTAATCAGCATTTCGTAGTCGGGCACAAAATGCCCTATGCCACCGGTTTCGTTTATCAGGTAAAATTTAGGCGTAAGCTGGTCGAACAAAAAATCAATCATTGCCTTGCCCGAAAAAGATTTATACGCCAAAAATTTATTAAACCAATAAGGCGCTACCTCTTTTGCCAGCTTTAGTTTTTCTTTACCGGTAATTTGAAGCGGATTCACTTTCCGTTTGGTAAAACTCAAAAGGTCTTCCATTACCGGCAGCCCGTGCAATTCGGGGTACAGTGGCCCTGCTACACGTTTCGATGTGGTGGAGCCAACAATCAACTCGCGCGCATAAATGCGCTGCGTTTTATTGGTAAGCACATGCGCCAGTGCCTCGGCTTTGGCAACAATAACCGGGTTGTTTTTTTTATTGCGGTGCTTAAAATAATCGGTAACCAGCAGCGCGCGCTCAATGCAAATAGAATAAGGACTGCTTTGAACGGTTTCTTTTAAAAAATTTAAACGCTCAATGGAAGAAGAAACAGCGGTTACACCGGTAGCGGCAGGCATGGTTGATGTATTCATATTAATTGGTTTTTATCGGTACAAAACGGGTTCAATGTTTTCGTGCTCAAAAAATTCTTTAAATAGGTCAACGCGTTCCTTTTCAAACGGGCGCAGTTTTAATTTGGGCAAAGGGCTGCATACTTTATCGGCCTTGCTTTCGCCCATGTTGTGGTAAGGCAGCAAATGAATTTTACAGATGTTGTATTGTTTCAGCAGTTGCAAAACTTCGTTCAGATTTTTATCGGTAGCGGTGTATTCGGGTATCAGCGGAATGCGGAACTCCACCGGTGCACCGGCTTCCACCAGTTTGCCTATGTTGTAATGAATTTTTTCGTTGCCCTGCGAAAGAAACTTCCGGTGTGCCTCGCGGTCGGCAATTTTTATATCAAAGTAAATAAGGTCCAGCAGCGGCAGAATCTTTTCAAACTTTTCCCAGGCAAAGTATCCGTTGGTTTCAATGTTGGTGTGTATGTTGTGCTGTTTGCATTGTAAAAGCAGTTCGTAAATAAAGTCAGTATGCAGTGTTGGCTCGCCTCCCGAAAAAGTAACTCCGCCACCCGATGTGTTGTAGTAGTCCGTATCGCGCAGAATTTCATCCATTACTTCCTGCGTGCTGTATTCTTTTCCAATTATACGAATAGCGTTTGATAAACACTGCACCTTGCAGTTGTTGCAGGTGGCGCAAACCTGCCGATTAATCTGCAAACCGTTGTTATAAGTAATAGCTGAGTGCTGGCAGGTGGCTATGCAATCGCGGCTGTCAACACATTTATCGGGGTAATAGGCTATTTCGGGTTTTAGAGCAATTGATTCGGGGTTCTGGCACCACGGACATTCAAGGTTACACCCTTTAAAGAAAACAACAGTTCGTATACCCGGTCCGTCATGGATAGAAAAACGCTGTATGTCAAAAATGAGCGGACGCATATAACTTGCAGGTATTGATAATTTAAGTTATTGTTATTTGTATAAGCTATATGGCATACCATACCACGCTACTCTGAGTGGTAGCGTAGCATTCATAAGTTGCTTTGCCAACAGTTGGTACATCATACACCATTCCGGAAAAATTCCACCCTGTAGTAAAGGTATAATTGCGCCATGTATTTCCCAATAAATCGGCCCCATTTATACTTCCTGCCTGTAACATTACCACCGGTGACCATTTATCAATGCTAGGAAGGTTATTGCTGAAATTTGCAATTATGCTCTCTTTTTCATCGCCAGTGGGCTTAACAATGTAATGCTTAACTGTTTGTATCATGCTACCATTTGACGGTAAGCAGTGCGGTATGAATGAATTGCAAAATTACCCTTCACTTACCGGTAAATCGTTTTCTTCCAGGTCGCGTAGTTTCTTGCCCACGTTAACAAGGCGCACCATGCGCTTAAGGTTGGCTTCGTGGTTTTTTACAAAAGGATTATCGGTATCCCACACGTAACCTGCCAGCACCGAGCATAACTGGCGTATAACCTCCTCATTGCGTTCTTCAGCAAAGAATATTTTCTGCAACGACCCATCGTACCAGGCTATAACATAGGTACGGAACACATCCACGCCCTGTAACATAAAATCCATGTAGTCCTTTTGCCAGTTCACCGCTTCACCCTGCAATTGTTTTACTACTAAATTGGCTGCCTTTTGCGATGAAACGGTAGCCAGCGTTACCCCCGATGAAAACACCGGATCCAGAAACTCGGTCACGTTACCGGTTAGCACAAATCCATCGCCATAAAACTTTTCGGTGGTAGCACTCCACGCTTGTATTATACGCGGTTCAAACAAAAACTCGCAGTCTTTAAATCGTTCAGCTATACTCCATTCTGAAGCAATAATGCTTCGCAGTTGTTCTTCGGGTGTTCCGGTAAAATCATCAAAGAAACCCGGTTCGCTTACAAAACCGCAAGAGGTAACTCCGTTTGAAAAAGGAATACACCAAGCCCATACACCAGGCTTGTGGTCAACAATCAAAATACGGTTGGGTTCTATGTAATCGTTTCTGCGCACATCACGTATATGTGTAAAAAGGGTTTTGCGCGGAGGTAAGTGCGAAGGGCGGTCTAACTTAAACAAGCGGGGAATTACCCGCCCATAACCCGAAGCATCTACAATGTAGCGGGCTTCAATTTTTTTCTCCGAACCATCTTTGGTTACCACAGTAGTGGTGGAGTTGGTTCCGTTAAACTCAATCGCAGTAACCGTTGTTTGATACTCAATAGGCACTCCCATTTTTTCCACCTCATCGGCTATTACTTTATCGAAATGGGCGCGGGGCACCTGCCAGGTCCAGGTCCATCCTTTAGTAAACTGGTCGCTGAAATTAAAATCCATTACCTGCTCCTTTTCGTTTACAAACTTGGCTCCGAATTTTTCCTGATAGCCCTGTGCCTTTAATGCCGTAAGAAAACCTGCTTCCTCTAAAGGCTCCATACACTTGGGCAGTAAACTTTCGCCAATAGAAAATCGGGGGAACAGTTCTCTTTCAACAATCTTGGTTTTAAAACCTGCTTTGTTAATGATTGAGGCCGCTACAGTTCCTGAAGGGCCTGCGCCAATTATCAATACGTCAACTTTTTCTGTATTCATGGTTGTTAAATTACGCGTTCGAATATATAACCGCAGCGTTGCAACCGCCAAATCCAGAGGCGGTTTTTAATGCATGATGTTTCTCACTGCTAACTAGTGTCTGGCTTATAGTTACATGTACAGGCACTCCGTAGTCCCTGTAATTGTAAGAAGGCAGAATAATGCCTTCCTGCAATGATTTGTAAGTAAGAATAGACTCCAACACACCGGCTGCACCCAGCGTATGCCCAAAATGTGCTTTTAAACTGTGTAACGGAATTTCGGATAAACCAGCATGTGCAAAGGCTTTGGCTTCCATTTCATCATTGTAAACGGTAGCTGTGCCATGAGCCGAAATAAAAGAAAATTCCTGCGAGGCAATTCCACTTTCATGCATGGCTTGCGAAACAGCAGTCGCCAGTTCATAGCCGGTGCGCGATGGGCCAGATATATGATTAGCATCGTTGGAAGAAGCTCCGCCTTTTACTTCAATAGTGCCATTTCCTACTTCAGTACTCAAAACAATGGTAGCCGCACATTCGCCTAAATTAATTCCCTTTCTGTTTTTATCGAAAGGCCGGCATTCCTCATCGCTCATGGCGTGCAGCGATTGAAAGCCCGATACAACAAAATGCGAAAGCACATCGGCACCCGTAACCACGGCATATTTGTATTGCCCTGATTGCAGCAAACGCTTTGCAATTACGATAGCCAATACGCCCGATATACAGGCATTGGAAACTACCAACGGGCGATTAGCTGCATTGAAATGGGCTGCAATATTTTTTGCTGTATGAAAAAGAGAAATGCGTTCCCTCAGTTTTTCGGTGTAAGGCTCGGTTTCTATCAATTCAATATTACCCTTGGTAGTGGAAAGAATAAAAACGGTATCGGGCGAAGTAAGGGAAACGGATGTTGAGGCTAATGCATCTTTTATTGATTTGATACAATAATGTTCGAAGCGGGTGTAGTTGCCGGTGTTCGGAACTTCGTTAAACATAGAAGCATAAAGTGGCTCAGGCGAAAGAGCCGGGGTGTTGATTAAGCGTATTCCGGTTGCTCCGGCTTTTACCTGCTTAAAATTTTCTTCGCTGGTGTTGCCAAGCGGAGAAGTAATGTTATCGGATACTATGAAAACGGATTTCACTACAGGCTGTTTTGTTGTTTCCATTTTAAAAATACATCGGGTGTTACCAAAGATAACTCCATGGTGCCATTTGTAACAAATACTTGTGTGGTGCTGGCGCGGCAAATTATCTCGTTCGAACTTTCACTGCGGATGATATAATCGAAGATAATTTT
>CAZLXD010000058.1:0-740 GCA_964563185.1 uncultured Chitinophaga sp. | reverse complement strand
CTTCCACCAGTGCCACATCTTTGTACTGCATGGTCTTTTTAAAATTCGACTCCAGGTGAATAATTGGTGTTGCATAACCATTGATATACATGTCCATGTAGTCGAGGTTATACCTTTTACCAAAGGCTTCGCGGGCGGCTTCAAAGTACTTTACATAATTACCATGCCATACTATACCCAGTGGATCGCAGTCGTGAAAGCGGATTTCAATACGTGCTACTGCTGAAAGTTTATCCGTTGGTTCCATGCTGATGCGGGGTTGATTTTTTTTCGGGTTCAACGAATATCTTCATTTTACATCCGGCAATTTCCTCACCGTTAACGGTAATTCTCCCCGCTATAAGTGTTACATCAAAAATCTGGTGTTCAATTACTATTTCGGTGCGCAGCTCTTCGCCATGTTTAGGTAAGCGGCTGTAGTAGAAGTCTTTTATATCGCCTATAAAACCTAAAGGCACCTTTTTATTTACGAGGGAACATTCGTAGCCCACTTTTACGGCACAGGTTTGCGCAATATTTTCCAGCAATGCCGGTGCGCTCAGGCTTTCGTTGTTGTATAGCACATGCGCTTTCTGTACCAAAAAAGAAGTAACACAATTGTGTTCGTTCACCTCATGCAAACCGCTTATAAGCACAAAGGGCGGCTTTTGCGGAATCAGTTCAATAAGAGCATTCCCGGTAACAGGTAACATAGTTCAGGCTTTCTTCCAAAAATCGTAATAGTTAAACCATTGTTCGGG
>CAZLXD010000057.1:11885-15544 GCA_964563185.1 uncultured Chitinophaga sp. | reverse complement strand
CACCTCCTCCGCCTCCGGTAGGGCTATCGGCACGCCAATTGGAGCCGTCATTGGTCATAAACCATTCCTTCAGAAAGTCCTTGTTTATCTGTTGCACATTTGGGTATAGTCCCCAGTTTTGACCATTAATAAGCAACCGAACAAAACTTGCCTTTGCTGCCGGAATATGTTTGCGTATTTGATACAGATAGAAAAACTCGCGCATAAAAGAACGGTCCTCAAAGCAGTTATTCAGGTTTAGGGTGGAATAACCCATCACATCCTGCCCGTTCTTCAGCCAATCTGTTTCAATATTAAAAGACCTTTTCTGCGAAGTCTGAATCATTTGATACGAAGTATTTCCTTTAAACCGCACTCCTACACTGTCATAAGCCACTCCATCCACTTTCATATTTGCCAGCAGGTTGGTTTTTGAAGCATAATTCTGCGTTAGCAAGTTCCAGTAGTTAGCCTGCGAAAAAGTTAACTCTATGGTTCTAATAACTGATTCGTCATACAAACCGCTGGTAGGTTGATTGCCTGAAAGCAACATGTGTCCGTCAGGCGAAAAGTGCATTTCCAAAGGCGGGGTTTGGGCACAAACAACCGAGTTAATAAACAATACAACAACTGCAAGTGTTAGCTGAGGAAGTTTCAGATACTTCATTTACAAAGCATTAAGATTATGGCAATAATTCAATAACAATAAGACGGCAGAAAATTACGTATTCCTTCGGTTAGGCAGGTCTTAATTTATCTAGGGCTTTTGTGATACGTGTTACAACTTCACAAACTTCCTCTTAAAAGTACTTCCGGCACCGTTAGTTGCGTTACCCTTGTTGGGCAGGAAGAAACAGACAGTACGGCTTCATTCTGCGATAACTCGGCAGTTACGGCAAGGGTTAGAAAAGCTAACAGGGTTTTCATCATAATAAAGTCGTTGCTTTAATTGCTTTAAAATTTTGGAGGTGGCCCACCGCGGTGCCCTTGAGGTATCATTACCTGCACCAATTTAAGAATAACTAAATAAAATTTCTTTTGCTGTTCAGGGGTACAAATCTGTTTTAACTGCCTGAAATGCTCTAAGGTAACCTGTGCCCGCTTTGTCTGAATAGCAGCCATTTCACTTTCCAGAGAATCTTTAGAGGCAACACCGGCTGTATCGGTTCCAAGTAGATTAAAATACTCCTCTACCACCGTATTATACTCGTTATCTAAAACCACCATTTGGCTTCGGTGCTCGTGCTTTAACGCTTCAAATTGCTCCTGTTGGCGGTTATCAAGGCCAAGTCCTTCTATAATAACCCTGTCAACAGGTGGGCGGTGATGTGGCAGATGGTGCGGTATTTTATTAAGCAGTAGAAATCCGACAATGCCCAAATTCAGCAAAAAGAGTACGGCTACTGCTATTGTAAGCAGGGTTTCACGCTTCATAGTCAATACAGATTAAAATGACTTTCAGTGAAAGAATAAGCGTTTACCTCTGAGGAACTGCTTTGCTTTGTGCTTGACTGAGCAACAACCATAACATTAACCGTAATTAGTAAAGCAAACGAAGCTGCCGCCAGCCAAATTATTGTTGTGGACACTACTGACGGTTTGCCAATTCGTGTCCTAATTCCCGCAAACAAAGAAGCGCGCGCCTCAGTTGCCGAAACGGAACCGGTTACAGCCAACACACTCTCTATCCATTCTTCTTTTTTCATACTAACCATTTTTCTGACGTTATCTACTTCTCATTTCCTTCGCTTACTTCAGTTCATCATAAACATCTGATAGTGCTTTGCGCAAATTTTGCTTAGCCCGCTGATAAAGCGACTCCAGCGCTTTCTCGTTTACCTCCATGGTTTCAGCCGCCTCGCGTTGGCTCATGCCCTCTATCTTCAACAGTATAAAGGCTGTTTGCTGATTTTGCGGAAGCTTATCAATAGCGGCAAACAGATATTGCGCATTCTCCTTGTTTTCGAGCGAAACTCCCGGATGGTCAAAATCAGGCTGATGGTATTTCACCTCACCAGTTTCTTTACTTAAAAGGGAAGTAAGCAAGGCAAAGCGCTTCTTTCGGTTTTTATAGCGGATAAAATCGAGCGACTTATTGATAGTAATTCGGTATACCCAGGTTTTTACGCTGCTATCGCCTTTAAAAGTTGATGCGGAGTGGTATATCTCTACAAATACATCCTGTGTAATCTCTTCGGCATCTTCGCGGTTGCGGGTATAGCTGAGTGCCACATTAAACACCCCGTTTTTTAAAAGCAGAAACAACCTCTCCAATGCCTTTGCATTACCGTTGCTTACTTCCTTTATTAAAAGATAATGCTCTGTGAGTTCACTCATCGGGTGTTAACGAACTTACCTATTTTACATCAACTGCTGTTTGATAAGTTCCACCGGCACAGGTTTACAGATGAAGTGTAGCTGCTTTTAATCAAGGCGGTAAATTTCCATTATCTCTCCCAGTATCTTCGGAAAGTCAATCTTCAAATCAATCAGCTTGCCGATATGCACATCAAACACCCAGCCATGAACGGTAAGGCCTCGTTCCTTGTAGGCCTGCTGCACCGATGCAACTTTAATCGCATAACACACTGCTCCTGCACATTCAACTCAACCAAACGGTTGTACCGTGCATCTTCATCGCCAATGTTATTCAAATCGTTCTTATGAAGGCGATAAACATCACGTATGTTCCGCAGCCAGGGGTTTAGTATCCCCATGTCGGTAGGCAACATGGCAGTTCTAACACCTCCTCAATAGTAATGCCCGCATACTACAATACGCTTTACTTTGAGGTGGCGCACCGCATAATTTATCACCGACATCACATTCATATCAATACTAATAACCATGTTGGCTATGTTTCGGTGTACAAACACCTCACCGGGCTGCACACCCATCAAGTCCTCTGCTGTTACACGGCTATCTGAGCAGCCTATGTAAAGAATTTCGGGGCTTTGTCCTTTACTTAAGTTTTCGAAGTAATTAGAGTCTAGCGCTAACTTTCCTCTATCAATTTACCGTGGTTTTCAAATATTTTTTTCGAAAGTGCTCACGTTCCTTGTTTAGTATGCTGTTTTACAAACATGTTATTGTTAAGTTAAACTCGTACAACACCGTTACACGCTGTTTACTCAGATTTCTTTAATTCAAAAAATACCAATAGTGAACTGCCGGGGAACAACCTTACAGGCGCGTTTCCTTTGGTTTAACTACGCTTTTTGAACCGAAGTAATCATTTATTTTCGCGCACTCCCGAAGTAGTGTTTCGGATAAATTTTTGCCACATGAGTAAAGTAAAAGTAGGATTGGTGCAAATGAGTTGTGCGAAAGACGCGCAGCCAAATTTAGATAAAGCCATTGCCGGTATACGCGATGCCGCAGCGAAAGGTGCGAAAATTGTTTGTTTGCAGGAGTTATTTATCTCGCTGTATTTCTGCGATGTGGAGGATTACGAAAACTTTAAACTGGCCGAGCCTATACCCGGCCTTACTACTGATTCACTTTCGCAAGTGGCAAAGGAATTGGGGGTGGTAATAATTGCTTCGCTGTTTGAAAAACGCGCACAGGGACTTTACCATAACACAACAGCCGTGTTGGACGCAGATGGAGCTTACTTGGGTAAGTACCGCAAAATGCATATACCCGATGACCCGGCTTACTTTGAGAAGTTTTACTTCACT
>CAZLXD010000057.1:0-11875 GCA_964563185.1 uncultured Chitinophaga sp. | reverse complement strand
CGCCCCCCTTCGCGCAGCTACACACCACGCCCGGAGATTTGGGGTACACAGCTATTAAACCAACGTTCGCCACCCTTGGCGTCCTCATCTGCTGGGACCAATGGTACCCTGAAGCGGCCCGCATTACATCGTTGATGGGTGCTGAAATTCTTTTCTACCCTACCGCTATAGGTTGGGCTACTGCACAGGACGAGGAAACCAATAAAGAGCAATACAGCGCCTGGCAAACTATGCAGCGCGCCCATGCTGTTTCTAATGGAGTGCATGTGGTAAGCGTAAACCGTGTAGGCATAGAGCAAAATGGAGCTATGAAATTTTGGGGCGGAAGTTTTGTAAGCAATCCTTTTGGCAAGTTAGAATACTTGGCTTCGCACGATAAAGATGAGAATGCTGTAGTAGAAATTGATTTACAAAAAAGCGACTTCTATCGTACGCACTGGCCCTTTTTGCGCGATAGAAGAATTGACAGCTACGAGCCGATTACCAAGCGATACATTGACGGAGAATGAAAGAGACACCCAAAAGTTTAGGATTCACGTTTCCCGCTGAATTTGCCCCGCAACGCGCTATGTGGCTTTCGTGGCCGCATAAGGAAGCCAGCTGGCCGGGCAAGATTGATACTATCTTTCCGGTATACTCTCAGTTTATTAAGCTGGTGGCCGAAGGACAACGCGTTTGTATTAACGTGGCTAACGAGCACATGAAAGCCTTTGCTGTTTCGCATTTAGAAAGAGTAGAAGCTGACTTAAGCCAGATTGATTTTTATTTCCATCCCACCAATGATGCCTGGTGCCGCGACCACGGACCGGCTTTTGTGCTTAACCACACCACTAAAGAAAAAGCGATTGTTGACTGGGATTACAACGCCTGGGGCGATAAGTATCCTCCGTATGATTTGGATGATGTGATACCTACCCTGATTGGCGAAAAGCTAGGGCTGAAAGTTTTTTACCCGCAAATAATAATGGAAGGCGGAAGTGTGGAGTTTAACGGCAAAGGAACTTTGCTGACTACCACTGCCTGCCTGCTGAACAAGAACCGCAATCTGCATTTATCGCAGGGCGAGATTGAGCAATACCTGACCGATTACTACGGAGTGGAGAACATACTTTGGCTGGGTGATGGCATAGTGGGCGATGATACCGATGGGCACATTGACGACCTTACCCGCTTTGTAAATGAAGACACCGTAGTAACCGTGGTGGAAGAAAACAAGAGCGATGAGAATTACGGGATACTGCAGGAAAACCTGAAGATGCTCTCGACCATGCGGTTGGAGAATGGCCGGCAAATGAACATTGTGGAACTGCCCATGCCGCATGCGGTAGTTTGGGAAGGCCAGCGCCTGCCCGCCTCTTATGCTAACTTCTATATTGCCAATAAATATGTGGTGGTGCCAACTTTCCGCGATAAGAAGAATGATGATAAAGCACTGAACATCCTTCAGTCGTGCTTTGCTAACCACAAGGTGGTGGGGCTTGATTCTACCGACCTGATTTGGGGGCTTGGCAGTTTCCATTGCCTCAGCCAGCAGGAGCCTGCGGTGTTTTAGTTTCTTTGTTTTTTTGGGGGGGGAGCGGGGGAATAACGAGTTTAAGAACCCGATGTATGCGGTATTATAGAAAACCTTACCACCTACCTTGCAAGGCACTCAGCCGCTACTTTCCTAAAACGAAAAGGGGCTTCAATTTACAACATGTTTACACCACTAAAAAAGGGGAAACCTTTTTTAGTGGTTTCCCCTCTGTCGGGGTAACAGGATTCGAACCTGTGACCCCCTGCTCCCAAAGCAGGTGCGCTAACCGGACTGCGCTACACCCCGAATATTTTGAGGTTACTTCCTCGTTCTTTCAAAAACTTGAGCGGTGAGGGAGGGATTCGAACCCTCGGTACCGTTTTACCAGTACGACAGTTTAGCAAACTGTTGATTTCAGCCACTCATCCACCTCACCTTCCCTCGCAGCTTTTCCGAAAGGACGACAAAAATAGAAATTCCGAGTAATTCACCAACGGCAATAAATAAAAAAACCTCTCTGTTTTCAGAGAGGTTTTTCCTTTGTGTATGTCCGTATATTCTGATTAAGAAATACTCATTTGAATTTTCTTCTGTATATCCGCTACTGCCTCGCGAAATTCCTGATCAGTATCTATCAGATTCTGCACTGCCTGGCAACTATGAATAACAGTAGAGTGGTCTCTGCCTCCAAAGTGCTTGCCAATTACTTTTAATGAATTCTTGGTGTAGTTTTTAGCTAAGAACATGGAAAGCTGGCGCGCCTGCACAATCATACGCTTGCGGGTTTTTTCGCGCAGCATATCTACCTGCACATTAAAGTAATCGCAAACAGTTTTTTGTATGTAATCAATAGAAACTTCGCGCGAAATACTCTTTACAAAGTTCTTGATGATTTTCTTGGCAAGGTCTAAGTCAACTTCCTTCTTATTCAACGATGCCTGAGCTAACAATGAAATCAGAGCTGCTTCCAGTTCACGAACATTAGTGTTGATGTTGTAAGCAACAAACTCTACCACCTCACGGGGTAACTCAATTCCATCCGCATACATCTTCTTTTCAAGAATGGCAATACGGGTTTCAAAATCAGGAACCTGCAAGTCAGCACTCAATCCCCACTTAAAACGGGAAAGTAATCTCTCTTCCATTCCCTCTAAATCGCGTGGAGGACGGTCAGAGGTTAATACCAACTGCTTTCCGTTTTGGTGCAGGTGATTAAATATGTGAAAGAAGATATCCTGTGTTTTTTCCTTGTTGCCGAAGAACTGAATATCATCTACAATCAGCACATCTATTAACTGATAGAAGTGTACGAAGTCGTTTACCGAGTTATTCTTTACCGCATCGAAAAACTGGTTGGTAAACTTCTCGCTTGATACATACAGTACCGTCTTGTTCGGGAAGTTGGCTTTTACTTCGTTACCAATTGCCTGTGCTAAGTGTGTTTTACCTAAACCAACGCCACCGTATAGCACTAATGGGTTAAATGCTGTTCCTCCGGGCTTTTGCGAAACCGCGTAACCTGCACTACGTGCAAGGCGGTTACAGTCACCTTCTACAAACGAATCAAAATTGTAATTAGAATTCAACTGTGATTCAATGTTTATCTTCTTCAGGCCCGGGATGATAAACGGATTCTTAATTTGATTTCCTGAAAGGAAGTAAGGGAATCCTACTTCGGGGTTAGTCGAGTTTCCCGCATTGTAATTCGGGTAATCAACTGTGGAAGGAGAGGCTCCATTTGACGAGTTCTCCACAACTATACGGTACTCTAAACGGGCACTGTTTCCTAATTCGCGTTTTACTGTTTTGCGAAGTAATGAAACGTAGTGCTCTTCGAGCCATTCGTAAAAAAATTGTGAGGGAACCTGTATGGTTAATACTGTACCTTTCAATTCCACAGGTCGTATCGGCTCAAACCATGTTTTAAAACTTTGTGCACTAACGTTATCTCTAATTATCTCCAGACAGTTATTCCAGATAGTGCTTGCCGATTTTTCCTTCATGCTCACTAGTTAGTTTATAAGGGTTAATAAATTGTGTGTATCTCGAAAGGTGACGTGAAAATGAATAAATCGTTGTTCAAAAAAAAATTTTTCTGCGCTTGTGTTTGTGATTTTTTTTTCGGGTGTGTGGGAAAGAAACTTTTCTGAAAAAATATTGGTTGTGATTTCTTTTTTCAGAAAAAAATTCTACTTCCGAACGTCACTTTTTACGAGCTGCGGGGTATGCAGTTTCACATTTGCGCGTTTCTTTCTTTCGAAGAAAACATCTATTCTCCCGAGGTAAATACCGGCCCAACCCACCTGGTTAATCAGCACTTCTTCGCCTATAGAATTTTTGATCTCTACGGGCTTATCTAAAAAAGTGTGCGTATGCCCGCCCAGTATCAAATCAATATGCTCAGATGACTGTGCCAGCAACTCATCGCTTACTTTTCTTTCTTCATATTTATAGCCAAGGTGAGAAAGACATATAATATAATCGCATTTGTAATCGTTCTTTAGTTCTGCTGCAGCTTTGTTTGCCTGCACAACAGGGTCATTATACCGAACTCCTCCAAACAAATCTGCCGGCACTAAACCTTCCAATTCTATACCAACACCAAACACGCCAATCTTTACCTCATCAAATTTGAAAATCCTGAATCGTTCAATTCTTCCGTTCAATGGCGAATCGCTGAAATCGTAGTTCACATTTAAAAACGGAAACGATGCCAGCGGCAATTGCTTTACCAAGCCATCTAATCCTGCATCAAAATCATGGTTACCAAGTGTTGAAGCATCATACTTCATTTCACTCATTAGCTTAAACTCCAGTTCGCCCAAGTACTTATTGAAATAAGGAGTCCCTTGCCAAATATCTCCGCTATCCAGCAGCAAAACGTTCCTTTCTGTAGAACGGATTAGCTTAATCATTTCAGCTCGTTGCGAAAATCCACCCAAACCCTGATACTTCCCGCCATCCATTGGAAAAGGTTCTATGCGGCTGTGTTGGTCGTTGGTATGGAGAATGGTGAACTTTTGTATGCCGGTAGCAGCAAATGCATCAAAAGGAAAAGCACCTGCACCCATTAATGCACCTGCTGTAAACGAATGACGTATAAAATCTTTCCTCTTCATTGCTTAGTTTGCTTTTCGCACTCTTCCATCCACCACACTTTTAATATGCTCACCTCTTGCAGCCATCTCTTTTAACCCTTCAATCAAAGCATCGCGGAGGGTCTTTTTTGTATCAATGTAAGGCTTGCCCTTTAGCATAGTGCAGTTATCTCCGCCTTGTGCCAGATAATCGGATACTGCCACTATGTATACCCCACGGCTTTGTAATGGCTCATTTTGTATCACAATGTCATCAGCCTTGCCGTTTTTAATCGTGTAAGCTGCTCCGCTTACATGCCAACCGCCTTTTGCCGCCATGTGATTAAACAGAGAATCCATTGTTACGCCATCCAACTGCATTATCACTACACGGTTTTCGAACGGCATCAACTCAATCATTTTCCCCATTGTGATATCACCCTTGGGCAATGACGGAAGCCGTATCCCTCCATGATTCAGAAAAGTAAAATCAACCTGACCATTATAGTAGTCTCTGCTCTTTTTCAGGACGAGGTCACACATAAAATTTCCCAAATCGCTCTCAGGTTGCGTTTTGGTAAGAGCATCATCTGCTTTACCTAGAACAATGTTCATCTCCTTGTCAAGTGCCTCTTTGTATGGATGAACGATAGAATCAACTATTCTGTCGGATGGATCAGTTACAGAAACCTTAGCCTCAGCGTACTTGTAACTTGCAGGAATGTAGGATTTGTTACAAGCTGCGGCAGATAAGAAGATAAGGAACAGAAACCTGGACTTCATAAATTTCCTATCCCTGATATTCACCATAAACTTCCCGAAGCACATCTGCAATTTCACCTAAGGTAGCATACTGCTCTACAGCCTCTATTACATGCGGCATAATGTTCTTTCCTTCCAGTGTATCCTGTTTTATCTTATTCAGGCTCTCCTGAACTCCGTCATTATTTCTTTCCGCCCGTATCTTCGCTAACTTTTCGCGCTGCACCTTGCGTATCGAATCGTCTATGCGCAGCAAATCTTTAGGCCGTTCTTCTTTCTCTGTAAACTGATTTACCCCTACAATAGTTTTCTCCTTGCTCTCAATTGCCTGTTGGTAGAGATACGATGAGCGGGCAATTTCATTTTGCATAAAACCCGACTCAATTGCAGCTACACTGCCACCCATTTCGTCAATACGTTGAATGTATTTCCATGCTTCTTCTTCTATCTGATCAGTAAGTGATTCAATAAAGTAAGAGCCGGCCAGTGGGTCAACAGTATCGGTTACCCCGCTTTCGAAGCCAATAATCTGCTGAGTGCGCAAGGCTATTTTGGCAGCTTCCTCAGTAGGCAATGAAAGTGCTTCGTCAAATCCGTTAGTATGCAGCGATTGCGTTCCACCTAATACAGCTGCCAAAGCTTGTAGTGTTACTCGCGAAATGTTGTTCTTTGCTTGTTGCGCAGTAAGGGTGCTCCCCCCGGTTTGTGTGTGGAAGCGCAACATTTGTGCGCGCGAATCAGTGGCCCCCAACTCTTTGGTAATCTTTGCCCACATTCTGCGCGCTGCACGAAATTTGGCCACTTCTTCAAAAAAGTTGTTGTGTGCATTAAAAAAGAAAGAAAGCCGCTGTCCGAACTTATTAATATCAAGGCCTTTTGTCATTGCAGCTTTACAGTAGGCCTTTCCGTTGCTCAGGGTAAAGGCTATTTCCTGCACAGCCGTAGAGCCTGCCTCGCGTATGTGATATCCTGAAATAGAGATGGTATTCCACTTCGGCACCTCAGTGTTACAATACTCAAAAATATCGGTAATAATTTTCATGCTGGGCTTTGGCGGATAGATGTAAGTGCCACGGGCAGCATACTCTTTCAGAATATCGTTCTGTATAGTTCCTGAAATCTTTTTCAGGTCAGCCCCTTGTTTTTTGGCGAGCGCTATGTACAGCGCTAACAGTATGTAAGCGGTGGAATTAATAGTCATGCTGGTGGACACATCTTCCAGCCTAATCCCTCTAAAGAGGGTTTCTATATCTTTCAGGGAATCAATCGCCACGCCTACTTTACCAACTTCTCCTTCAGCCAATGCATGGTCGCTATTGTAACCAATTTGCGTGGGCAAATCGAAAGCCACACTTAAACCACTTACCCCTTGCGACAAAAGATAGTGATATCGCTTGTTGCTTTCTTCGGCAGTAGAAAAGCCCGCGTACTGCCGCATAGTCCAAAGTTTGCTGCGGTACATATCGGCATGCACACCCCTTGTAAAAGGAAACTCACCCGGTTCCCCTACTTCGTTCTTGTACGCAGGATAGGTGCGCTGTATTTCTATTCCGCTATCAGTGGTAAACTTCTTGCTCATCCTTTTTTTATTGTATTAAAACAACTCCCGGCACTCTGCCTTTAAATATTCCAATGCATGCTCGGTAGGTAATGGTGAATTTGCATTCTGTATTCCGCTGAACAGTGCATTAATCAATTGCCCTGCCGATGCTTCACCAGGCAATTGTGTTCCGATAAGGTTCACTGTTTTCATCATTTCCTCTTTCGCCTGCACAATCAGAATCCAGGCATTGCTGCTTACATATACTTGTTGCGAAAGGTTGTGCTCAAACTCTTCGCGTATATTTTTTATCATGGCATACTGTAACTCACTCGCCAGCATATCAGGCGTACGAACACGCGAAATAACAGGGGCAAAGTTGATACGTTCCAGAAAAAGCGCCAGTCGCTCATACGCCTGTAAGCGAAGCATCACTATCTCCTTGTCGCGCTTCATTCTCAACTCTATAGCTTTAGCAGCTGTTTCGCGCTGCATATAGCGGGTAAGCAAAAAATAAGCGGTAAGGAAAACCATAAGAGCCGGAAGGGTGTACTTCAAAACTTCAAGTAATGCAACGAGTGTCATGGCGTTAGGTTTATCCTATAACGTTTTACCGGTAAAATAAAGTGTGCAAATTAAAAAAGCCACTTGTGAAATTCAGAACTAAATAGTTAGTGCCGGTCTTCCTCAATTTTAATTTTCAGCTTCTCCAAATAAGAAGCGTAGCCAAGGTTTTTAGCATCTTTCGCTCTGCTTATCTCCACATTTAGCAGGCCTACGTATTTCTGCTTTAGCGGACGGCCGTCAATAATCATGTTCATGGTTATAGTCAGTTCGTTTTCTAAGGCTAAATACTTGCCTTTAGCTGTATAAAGTTGTAGCAAAAAATCACTAAAATTGGTTTGCACCAACTTCCTTATCACATCGGTATATAAATTCTCCACTTTGTTTGAAGCGCTGGAATTACGCAGGTAAGAAAGAGCATCAAGATACTTTTTGTCCTTGGTTCTCACATATTGTTCTGCTATACTGTCAAAGAGTTGCTGCTTACAGTCGGCCGTATCCAGAAAAATACGGGATGCATTGAGCCGAATAAAATCCAGCCTCTTCTCTACGCTATCAGACAACACGCAAGGATTATAAACGGGGCGGTTGGATTGAGAGAAACCCCGGCCTGCACTCACCAACAAAAAAAACAGCACAATTAACTTATTCATCTCTGCATAAAAATACGAAAGGCTGCATCTTTAGCAGCCTTTCGAAAATGTTTGTATCTAAACCTATTTACCGGAGATATAATCGTTCAGTTCGTCAACGCTGGAACTGAAACCGAATACATCGTTTATCTTAAAATAGTTATTAGGCTCTGTGCAGTGGTCATAAGCAAATTTGGCAAAGTCGAGTTTCGTTTCTTCGAAACCGAATACCTGACACAACTGTTTAATTTGAGAAGCATTTAAACAGTTACTACCGGCAATCTGCTTGGCTGATTTCAAACGTGTTTCATCAAACCCCTGATTTTTCACAGATGTTAATGCGCTGGAAAAATCAGTAGAACCCATTGGGTACGCATTACGGCAACCAACCGCAGCCGGTGCGCTATTAGTGGTTGATGTGTTACTGCTGGTAGTGGTGTGTGTAGTAGTAGTAGTTTGTGTAACACTGCCATTCAAAAGCGGGTCGTTAATAGATACGCCCACGTTTACTCCGCCTACATTTACATTGGCGCCTACAGTATTCCCACCTGTTACAGTAGTGGTAGTTTGCGTAACGGTAGTGTTCGGAGTGGTAGTTACTACCGTTTGCGGTTGTCCGGTGCGCACCACATATACATTTGAAGGAGCAACATACCCCTGAACAACGGGAGCCATGCTGAAATAGTTGAGTGTCATTTTTCCATTGTTCTTATTCTTCTTGATTTTGTAAGTAACATCCTGCTTTACACCGTTGGCATCAGCAATAGCCAAGTAGTTCTTACTTATTTCACCAAGCGATGCATCGGCAAAAATCACTTTTGCATTGTAGTAGTCCTGCGTAAGGTCTTCTACACGCAGGTTGGTTTGATGGGTGTTGTTCTGTTTTTCTCCATTCAGAATAAGAGTAAACTTATCTCCATCTTCAGAAAAGATAGTAAGATGGCCGACAGGTTGTGGCTGTGCAGCGGCCGAGAGGAAAATCATGAGGCATACTGCGGGTGCAAGTAGTTTCTTGTTCATAGCTTTTATGTTGAGTGCTTAATAGCCAAGCCTTGTGCCAAAAAAAGGCACATAAAAATCATTTTACAAATTTTCTGAATCGCCCGTAGCTTCTTCGCTATCGGCTGTAGGCAAATCAGAAACTGTTTCCGGATTATTCCCTATCATATTCTCTTCCATCGGGGGAAGAACATCTTTCAGTTTGGGAAGTTCAGTGGTAGAATTGATTCCAAAGTAATCGAGAAAGTTTTGCGTTACCTTATATAAGACAGGTTTGCCGGGAGAATCTTCAATACGTCCTGCAACCTCAATCAGTTCTTTTTCCAAAAGCTTCTCAACAGAGTAATCGCAATTAACCCCGCGTATCTTCTCACATTCGCCTTTGGTAACCGGACCACGGTAAGCAATAATGGAGAGTGTTTCGAGCGCTGCGGTAGAGAGGCGTTTCTTTTCCTTCATACCAATCATAGCAGCAACTGTAGGATGAAACTCTGCTTTGGTAAAGAATTGGTATCCGCCACCAATTATGCGTAACTCAAAAGCAAATATGTCGCTCTTGAATTTCTCCTGTAGGTCACCAAGAATTTGCTCCACTACCTGTGCATCAAGCACCGTACCAGGGGAAGCCTTCTTAATAACCTCCAAAATATCATCAATAGTTACAGCACTTTCAGAACTAAAAACTAATGCTTCAATATGTTGATGAAGATTTTCCATTGTATAAACTGGTGAACTTTCCTGCTGAACGCCTAATAACGGAAAAAGCGATGCCATAATCAGCGCTTGTTCTGCTATCCGTTTTCCTCCAACGCTGCGGCACCGCCTACAATCTCCAAAATTTCTTTGGTGATAGCAGCCTGACGTTCGCGGTTGTAAAGAATACGCAACTGTCGCATTAAATCCTGTGCGTTGTTGGTTGCCGATTCCATGGCCACCATACGTGCACCATGCTCCGATGCATTAGAGTCTAATAATGCTTTAAAGAATTGTGTATTCAGAATTTTAGGAACTAATTCTTCCAACAACTTTTCTTGCTCAGGCTCGAAGATATAATCAGCTTTGGTGGAAGATTTTTTATTGCCTCGGGTTTGGCCCGGAGTTACCGGAAGGAAACGCTCCACCAAAAAGTTTTGCGTAGCTGCGTTTACAAATTTGGCATAAACCAACTCTACCACATCGTATTTCTCGTCAATAAACCATTTCATAAGGTTTTCTGAAACCCCTTGTGAACTCTGAAAGTTCAGGTTGCTGAAAAGGTTCTGATAATCTGTAATGAAGTTTATGTCTTTCTCCTTCTTAAAAAAATCGAATCCTTTCTTGCCAACACAAAGGAAAGTAAGTCCGCCCTTCTGTTTTTGAGATGCATAGGTCTTGTTGGCCAATCTGCGGGCGGTTTTAATTAAGTTAGAGTTAAACCCACCACACAATCCCTTATCAGAAGTAACAAGCACTACCAACACATTTTTAACATCGCGCTTTTTATTGAAGCTAAGCAATGAACCTCCTTCGAGGTTGCTCATAATGTTGCTTAGAATTTCGTTCAACTTTTCCGAGTACGGACGCATTTGCAAAATTCTGTCCTGAGCACGCTTCAATTTCGAAGCAGACACCAACTTCATAGCTTTAGTGATTTGCTGGGTGGTGTTTACACTCGCTAAGCGTATTCTTACTTCTTTAAGGTTTGCCATTCGGGTTTACAGTTTACAGTTTGCAGTTTACAGTTGTTTTACTGTAAACTGCGAACCGCTATCTATTAACTATTTATAATTCAAAGCTACTTCAGCAGCTAAATCTGTTAACTGCTTTTCAACAGTAGCATCCATTGGGTTTCTCAATCCTTTCAGTAAATCAGGAAAACGTGTTTCCAACTGAGTAATGTAGTCCTTTTCGAAATCCTTCATTTTGTTTACAGGCACTTTCGAAGCAAGGTTCTTGGTTCCTACATACAATATGGCAATTTGCTTCTCGACAGTAAATGGTGAGAACTGAGCCTGCTTAAGAATTTCCACGTTGCGGGCACCTTTATCCAATACGGCTTTAGTAGCAGCATCCAAATCAGAACCGAACTTAGAAAATGCTTCCAATTCGCGGTATTGCGCCTGATCCAACTTCAATGTTCCGGCTACTTTCTTCATTGCCTTAATTTGCGCGTTACCACCCACACGGCTTACCGAAATACCTACGTTGATAGCCGGACGGATACCTGCGTTAAACAGGTTCGATTCCAGAAATATCTGACCATCGGTAATAGAAATTACGTTGGTAGGGATGTAAGCAGATACGTCTCCGGCCTGTGTTTCGATAATTGGAAGAGCGGTTAATGACCCACCACCTTTTACTAACGGACGGATTGATTCAGGAAGGTCATTCATTGCAGACGCCACTTCCTGATTGGAGTTTACCTTTGCAGCACGCTCTAACAAACGGCTGTGCAGGTAGAATACGTCACCAGGGTAAGCTTCACGTCCCGGAGGCCTTCTCAACAACAATGATACTTCGCGGTAAGCAACAGCCTGCTTTGACAAATCATCATAAACAATCAAAGCCGGACGACCGGTATCGCGGAAGAATTCACCAACGGCACATCCTGCAAACGGTGCATAGAACTGCAAAGGAGCCGGGTCAGCAGCTGAAGCAGATACTACGATGGTGTAAGCCATAGCACCATTGTCTTCAAGGGTTTTAACCACGCGGGCAACAGTTGATGCTTTTTGCCCGCAGGCTACATATATACAGTAAACCGGTTCGCCTTTATCATAAAACTCTTTTTGATTAAGGATGGTAT
>CAZLXD010000056.1:0-15672 GCA_964563185.1 uncultured Chitinophaga sp. | reverse complement strand
TATGACATTTAGCAGTTCATGGCTCACTGCTCGCATTAAATACGTAAACCATTTTTTTTCAGGCTTCACACATGGTCTGTCAGGCTTCACAGGCGGCCCGTTAGAGCTAACAAATAGTGCAAAAATCAAATTTTGGGGCTAAAAAAGGCAAAAACTGCCTTTTGGGCCAGTTTTTGCCTTTTTTAGGGGCCAACCAGAGGCACGAAACTGTGCCGAGCCTATTTAGCCACCCGCACCTTTTTAACCACCACCTGCTCGCCCGAGCTGATTTTGATAAAATAGATACCGGCAGGCTGTTCCGAAAAGTTGAGCGAGCGCTGGGTAAAGGCAGCCGATAGTTCTGCTTCGCTGAACAGTTTTTCGCCCACCACATTAAACACCTCGTAGCGGTAGTTTCTGCCGCCTTTGGTTTGCACCTGTAGGGTAACCATGCCGTTGGTAGGGTTAGGGAATACATCGGTGCGGGTAAAGTAGTTGTCAGTTTCGTTAATACCGGTTTCCACCACTACAGTAGCAATTCCGGCACGCGTAGTTTGCAACATGGCCTGCATAATATCTACCTGGCCCTGCGTAAACATGTTCAGGCAGCGGTCGTCAGAGTAATCCATGTAGTTTTCCATCATATCCGGAAAATCGGAGGGAGAATCGGGGCAACTGTTATCGGTAGTATCGCAGGTTTGCTGATGTGCCGCATCAGAAAGTGGTGTATCACTAATGCCGTCATCTTCGGTGCAATCGCCATCGCCCCAAATATGGCGCAGCCCCAGGTAATGGCCAATTTCATGCACGGCACTTCTGCCGCGGGCAACGGTAGGGTCAATAGGCGCGGTGTAGTTGCGGCCCACTACCGGATAATGCAACACCACTCCCTGCTTGCTGCTGTCGGTGGCAGAACCCTGCGGCCAGTTAGGTGCATTGCTTGGCGGAAAAGCGTACCCCAATACCCCCAGCCCGTTCAGAATATTGCAAACCCAAATGTTCAGGTAGCGGTCGGTAGGCCAGGGGTCAATACCACCGGTGGCGGCACTTTTAGCATTATCCTGAAAAGGGTTGTAACCCAAAAAGCCGGGATTGCCCTGTGTGCGGGTAATGCCCGTAGTAGGGTTTCCATCGGGGTCGGTATCGGCTAAGTAAAACTCAATGCGTGTATCGGCCGCTACATCTTTAAAAACATCGCGGGTTTTAAAGGTATCGGCATTCCTTCTGCGGTAGTCTTCGTTCAACACTTCCAACTGCGAGTAAATAACCGAGTCGGGAATATTTTCGGTGGCGCTGGTATACAGCACATGAAACACACAACGAATGCGATAAACGGTATCGCCAACCGCACGGTTGTTTTTATTGGCTTCGGCTGTTTGCTTAGCGTAATCAAAGGCGGCATTTACACGGTTCAGGTAGCTGGGGCTTTCCTGGTCGTGGGTTTTCATTACATCAAAAGTGCCACAGCGGTTTTGAATAACCTGGGCATTGGCAAAATGGAAAACAGAAACAGCAATAGTTACTAAGGAAAAGAGTTTTTTCATGAAGGTTTATTTTGAAATAATGAGTTTTTCGGTTTGCGTAAAGGTTCCGCCCTGCAGTTTCACAAAGTAAATGCCCGAATGAAAACCGGCAGTGGATACAACAACCGATTCCTGCATAAGTTCCGATTGATACACCTGTTCGCCTATGGCATTGTAAATGCGCAGCGAACGGAAAGGATGGGTAGCAGGTAAGCGCAGTGCCACTAAATGCGAAGCCGGGTTAGGAAACATTTTTACCTCTACTTTATTCAGCCACTCGGCCGAAAGCCCGGTGTTGTTCTCAAGGTTAATGTTGTCTATATACATCACATTCCCCCAACCGCATACGTTTTCAAACTTAAAGCTCACCTTGTTTTGCCCGGCCACGCTCAGCATTGGAACCGAAACAGTTTTCCATTGGTCGGAAGCGGGGGTAAACAACAATGTTTGCTCGGGCGCAGTAGCTAACTCCGTTCCTTTTTGGTTCCAAACCTTTATCCAATTGCTGCCGCAGTCAAGGCTGTAGTAAACATTCAGCGAATCGGCACGGGTGCTGCTGTAGTTGGCATAAGCCACATCAAACTTCAACTGCGGGTAGTTAATGTTGCTGCAATCAAACGATTCGGTAACAAAGGCATCTTTTCTTTTGCCCGGGTTAGTGCCAAAGCTAAAGTTGTCCATTGAAACACAGGAAGAACTTTGCCCGTAACCGCCAAACGAAAGGTTCTTTTCCCAAGTAGCATCATTGTTAGGATTCAGCACACTCCAATTAGCTGCCGGAAAAGAATTCTGAAAATCTTCAGTAAACGGAACGCTGCTTCCGGCACCTCCATCGTAAACAAAAAAGCTGGAAGAGCGGCTGTCGTTACCTGCAAAGTTATCAGAGGCCTGTCCGTTTACATTGCCAAAGGTTACATCAAAGGTATGCATACCTCCAACGGTAAACTGGTCGGGCAGGGTAATATCCAATTGCCCCTGCGAAGGAATGCTGCCATTCCAGTTATAAATCTGCACCACATCGCCATCTAACTGAAAATAAAATTTACCCGAAGTAAGTGTTACCACTCCCTCATTCCGCAAAGTAATAATAGGGCGGAAAGTAGTGGCGCAAATAGTGTCAGTTGGAAACGTTATGCTTACTACGTTGGCATCAAGATTATAGTAGCAGGCAGAGTTGGCAGAAGTTTTAATAGAAGCCCGCGAACCATTCAGTATACTTATCATTCTGTCCTTTTGCCCTTTGCTGAACATAGTGCGGCAGGCATCCAGTGTATAATCCATGTAGTTCATAAACATATCTCCATTGGGGCCGCTGGCTACACACGATACTTTCGGAAAATTAGGGCACCCGAAATTCAAATCATCCTGGTCGGGAGTGTCGGCAATGTAATCACCCTGATCGCCACAACCCGCACCTGTTCCCCAGGTGTGGAGAAGGCCCAGCCAGTGGCCAACTTCATGCGTAACCGACTTGCCCTGATTATACTGAGCCATTACAGAGCCCGTAGTGCCTATTACTGTATAACGGGCTACTACTCCGTCTTCATCGGCTGCTCCGAAAAACGGAAAGGTAGCGTAAGCCAAAACCCCATCGTTTGCCAATGCTCCGCCCATGCGCACACTCCAAATATTCAGGTATCTGTTCTTATCCCAAATAGTAGCGGGCTTTAGCGTGTTGTCAATATCATTCTCGGTCTCCCAATACATTTGTGCATACTGATGGCGCAGAATACCCGTGGTAGGGTTACCCTGCGGGTCGAACTTTGCCAAACAGAATTTAATACCGCAGTCAGCTACCAGATTTTCAAAAGCAGCCGGCACGGTTGGTATGCCCGGATCCTGAAAATTGAAGTGCTTGTTCATGGCGTCTATCTGCGAAAGGATTTGTGCCTCGCTGATATTTTCACCGTTTCCCACCACATCCCCGTCATGCACTATGTGAAACACTACCGGTATGGTAATAATTTCGTTAGCTGCATTAATACCGCGGGTTCCTTCTTCCTATTTCAAAGTTTGAAAGCGGTCAAGCATGTTTTGATACTCCGCCTGCAACAAAGGGTTAGTCTGTATCTTACGTTGCACATTGTGCATAGTACCGCACCATTCATTTTGTGCCAAAGAAGGGAAGGCGAAAAACAACAGCAGCAGGAATGCCGCCATGCATAGGTTCATTTTTTTCATAGCAGGGATAAACATAGCAATGCAGGGCCGAAAATAAAAGTGCCGGCAACCTAACCTTAGGCAGGATATGTTAAAACAAAAAGGCGGAAAGAATCGTGATTGCTTCCGCCTTTGTTATGCTTAGGTTTTACTTTACTGTTTCAACAGCCTAACGGTATGAACGGTGCTTCCCAAATGCACCTTCACTAAGTAGACACCATGCGCAAAGTTACTTATGTCAATGCGCTCTGTTCCTCCGGCATAATCCGTCAGTTTAAGGGAATAAAGCTGCTGGCCTAACTGATTCATTATTTCCAGCTGTATATCCTGCGCACGGTTCAATTCTATGCCAATGTTGCATACATCATTAGCCGGGTTAGGGAAAATATTCAGCGTTGCTATATCGGTAACCTGCGCAATTCCGGTACTTAGCAGCGTTACAGTCGAAACCTTCACACAGCCTGAATTATCGGTAACTGTTACCGTATAAGTACCCGGAGTAAGGTTGCTGATGGTTTGTGTATTTCCGCCATTGCTCCACTGATAAGTGTAAGGTGTTGCTCCGCCTGCTGCATTAGCCGTAATACTACCATCGTTGCCCTGCACCGGATTAACGGTACTAAAGGAAACGGAAACGGTAGAATTATCGGTAACAGATGTATTCGCTGATACAGAACATCCATTGGCATCTGTAACCGTTACGCTGTAGGCACCTGCCGGAACATTCAGTATATCTTCTGAGTTAGAGCCATTACTCCATGAGTAAGTAAACGGAGAAGTGCCGCCACTAACCGTCAGGTTAATTTGCGGTGCCGACTGGCAGGTTCCGTTGGTTGGGGCAACTGCAGCCGTTGGTGCAGTAGCTGAAGTTATCTGTCCGGTAGCAGTTCCGGTGCAACCATTTGCAAGCGTAACAGTTACCGAATACGAACCGGGTGCTAGGTTACTGATGGAACCCGATGTGCCACCGGTATTCCAATTATAACTGCTTACCGATTGAGTGCTGTTGGTTACTACAGCAGCAGCCGTTCCGTTGTTAGAGCCGCATGCAGCGGTAGTATTTACATTTACCGATACACTCACGTTCTGATTGGTAACAGTCATACTGGCTGTGGCGGTACAGTTGTTGGCATCGGTAACAGTAACGCTGTATGTTCCTGCGCCTAGGTTCACCAGTGTTTGGTTGGTGCCGCTTGTGTTCCAGTTGTATATGTAACCACCGGCACCGCCTGTTGCGGTAATGGAAGCACTTCCGTTGGGAAGGCCACAAACAGCATCCGATACGTTTGGCGTAAGCGATAAGGCGGCCAAAGGCTGACCAATATTGATAGAACCCGTGGCAGAACACTGGTTGCCGTCAGTTACCGATACGGTATAAGTTCCGGCTGCTTTGTTACTAATGTTGGTTCCTGAACCTCCTCCGCTCCAGCTATAAGTATAAGGCAGTTGCCCACCGGTGGCTGTTACCGAAGCGGAACCATTGTTACCACCAAAGCAGGAAACCGCTGTGGCATTGAGGCTCAACGATGGTTTTGCATAAACTGTAACATAGTTGGTTTGAGTAGAGGTATTACTTCCATTGGCATTATAAACCGTCAGCGTGGCATTATAAGTTCCCGCGGTGCTATAGATAACCGTAGGGCTTATAGCTGTTGAAGTGGATGGCGCACCACCGGGGAATGACCAACTGTAAGAAGTAGGACTTCCGGTAGAGGTGCTGGTATAAGTAACCGAAGTTCCCGCACAAATAGTCACATCATTCGCTGTAAAGGAAGCCGTAGGCCCCTGACCGCCCGAGGAGGTGCAGATGATTGGCAACGCAAAAATATCGAGGCCGGCTCCATACACAGAATCGAACCGGTACCACAGGTTATCGCTTTGTTTCTCCCAACCGTAATCAGGATTAGGTGAATTAAAGGTAGATGACACCAATGCCACTGTGTCACCGGCAGCATTCGTCATTTCAAAGCCTACAAAGAAATTACCCGTTACAGTAGCCGGTGTGGTAAAGCTTACATAAGTCAATTGCTGAGCAGTAACATTGGCAGCAATAGAACTGATTAACACAGTCTTGGAAGCCAACTCTGTTCCCGGTGAATTTCCCGTACCATTCGCATTCCAGATTTTAGCAGTAATGGAAGCACTGTTCGGATTCAGCGTTTTTGCCACGGCAAAGTAGAATAACGCACCGGTTACCTGCGCACCCGGTGTAGGGTTAACGTAATACTCTGCTTTTGCTTTATCGGCATAAGCATTATGGCCGGTTAAATAGCCTCCGTTGTTAGTAAATGTGTAAAGGGTAAGTGTATCGCCTGCTACAAAGTTGGAAAGTGTATCGCAACTTTGCGAACCCGATGCAACTACTGTGATGTATGCTGTTTTAGTAGCTACATTATTACCATTGGCATTTGAAGCAGTAAGCGTTACGGTGTAAGTACCCACCGCATTGTAAGTAATAATGGGATTTTGTGTAGTTGATGTATTGGGGGTACCTCCGGCAAAAGTCCACGACCAACCCGTTGGGTTATTAGTTGATAAATCAGTAAACGAAACACTGTTGCCCACAACAACCGTGGTAGGTACCCCCACAAAATCGGCTACAGGAGCCTGGCCCTGTTGTGATGATGTATTGTAAACGTTCACATTATCAAGGAAAATATTGTTGCCATAGCGGTTGGTGTTTACGAAGGCGAAACGAACATTACCCTGCCCGCTTAAGGAAGCCAATGAAACCGAATCGGATTTCCACTGCGATGAAGTAGGAACAAAGTTGGAAGATGTAGCTGTGGCAGTACCCAAAGATGTGCCCCCTCTTTTCCAAAGCGAAGTCCAGGTAGCGCCACAGTTAGTGGAGTAGAATACCTCCAGCGAATCGGAATATCCGGACTGCGTATATGGCGCATAAGCGTAATCCCACTTAATTCTTCCGGCACTAACTGAACTGAAGTTATATGAAGGAGTAATTAACCAATCCTTCTGGTTGGTAGAACTGTAGTTGTAGTTGTTTACATACGCGCTGGCACTGGATGCGCCATAACCACTGGCTGAAGTAGTGCGCACCCAAGTGGTGCTGTTATCAGGATTATTTTTTGTCCATCCGGTTGGTGGAAAGGTTGTTCCCTCAAAGCCTTCGGATAATGGTAAAGCACCGGCACCTGAAACGGTAATAAGGTTCGTTTGTGTTGAAGTGTTGTTTTGTCCGCCACTGGTAACGGTAAGTGTTACGCTGTAAGTACCGGCAGCATTGTAGGTAACCGAAGGGTTTTGAACAGTTGATGTAGAAGGTGTACCTCCGGGAAAAGACCAGTTGTAAGTTAAGTTGGTACCGGTTGAGGTGCTAGTAAACTGTACCGATTGGCCGTTGCAGATAGTGGTAGGGGAAGCGGTAAAACTTGCCACCGGACCGCCTATAGGTGTGCAGGCAAGGTTGTTGGTTACTAAACTGCCGCGTGTATTGGTAAGTATGTTATTCATGTAATTAGCTTGCTGGGTGGTAAACAAAACGGTGCAGGAACTGTAATCCATAAAGTTTTCGTACTGGTCGCCATACGATGAGTTGTTGGTGCATGACATGTTATAGCTGCAACCATAGTTGGGCGCTTTTGAATCAGGGGTATCACTAAAACCATCATCAGTATCAGGAAATACGTTTCCGCAGGCATTGCTCGATAAATCGCCCCAGGTATGGTGCAGTCCGAGGTAGTGTCCAATCTCATGCGTCCAAGTTTCGTTATTCATTCCAATGGAATATTCAATAACTAAACCATCAATGCTGCTGCCATGCATACCGGTGGTTGGTAAATAAGCGTAACCGGCAATACCTCCTGTGGTGGGTGAACTTCCTGCTAAATCAACAATCCATACATTCAAATACTTTGAAGAGTTCCACGGATTAGCGCCACCAGTAGAAGTGCTCTTCATGGCATTAGGCGCTGAACTGTAATTGAAACTTGTAGTAGCGGTTTGCACATGTTCTATTCCATTAGTAGCTGCGCCTGAAGGGGTACGCTGTGCCAGACAAAACTCTATTTGCACATCAACCGCCAAAGGCTGCACCGCACTGCGAGCTGAATTAAGTGCTGTGTTGGTTTTACGGTAATCGGCATTTAACTGGGCTATTACGTTTTGTATAGCTGCATCACTTACGTTTTGGTTGGAAGTATTATACAACACATGCACGGCCACCGGTATGGTGCGCACTGCACGGGCCGAAAAGTTAGGGTCTTCCTGCTGGCTGTTTACCCACTTTTGCTGGGCCAACTCCGCATCGTGCAGTTCCTGGCTATAAGCCGGGTTAGCTGCCTTGTGCTGGGTGGTTACTTCGTTAGTGTAGCATTTGTGTTGTGCCGATAAGCCGATTGAAAAAAGTGCGGCAGAAATGGACAGTAGAAGGTTTTTCATTCTTTAAAGATGCTTTGAACGGTTAAAAGGTTGAATTAAACGAAGGGTAATGGTAACGCGAATAACGGAATTGAGCAAATAGCCTTGCAGGTTTATTATTAAGGCAAAATACAGGGCGGTTATCTACTTCTTATGGCATCTACCGGCCTCATTCTGGAGGCCGACCATGCCGGAATAAATCCGGCTATTATTCCCACTATTACTGAAATGGATACCCCAAGCGCCAGATTAAAAAATGTGATGTAAAAGTGAAAATCGGACTCCCAAACATTGGTTACAAAAAACTGCAGGGTTTGAATTAAACCAACTACCACCAACAGCCCCACCACCCCGCCTATTAAGCAAAGCACCACCGCCTCTAGCAAAAACTCTAAAAGAATAAACGATTGCCTGGCGCCTATAGCTTTTTTAATACCTATAATATAGGTGCGTTCCTTAACGGCCACAAACATGATGTTGGCAATACCGAATGCCCCCACTATTATGGAGAATATGCCAATGATCCAGCCGGCTATACTTACAATGGAAAATATAGAGGCTATGCCTTCGGTAAAAACACTTACCTGATTAATAGCAAAGTTATCTTCGGCAAAAGGTGACAGCCTGCGTATGGAGCGCATAACGCCTTTTAATTCATACTTCAATTCTTCAATAGGCACATTTTCTTTGGGCACCACCGCTATTAAGGGGTCGCTGCCGCCATCGGTCATATTTACAAACATGCTCATGTAACTAAAAGGCACCAACACATTATTATCGAGCGTAAAGCCGAAAAGGTCGCTTCCCTCCTTCCTCAGCACACCCACCACCTTCACTTTTACGCCTCTTATTTTTATCTCCTCTCCAACAATATGACTGCGGCCTTCAAAAAGCGTTTCGGCTACCGCGGCACCCAACAAAGCTACGCCCTGTGCATTGTTCGATTCCGAAGGGGTAAAGTAGCGCCCCTCCATAAAGTCCATCTCTTTTACTTTGTTGTAATCATAGCTTACTCCATTTACCGAGACACCTTCGGCTATATGGTCACCGGCTATAACGGTACTGTTACCGGCAAAAAACATAATGCAGGCAGCCTTAGCGCCTTGGGTTCTTTGCTGCAATTGCTCCAGTTCTCTGCGGTTGGTGGAGGGGCGGTTCAGATACTTCCACCAGGGATATTCTTCGGTCCATATCCACGGCCATTTTTGAATATAAATAATATCGTTACCGAATGAGGCCAGGCTGTTTTGAATATTCATTTCTAATGAATTAACAGCTGTGCGCACCGATATAATACACAAAATGCCTATTGTAATTCCCAGCAGGGAAAGGAAGCTGCGCAACTTGGCCGCCCGCAGTTCTTCTATAGATAGCACTAAACTTTGCCAGAATATTTGAAGGAAAGTACCCACGCCACAAACCTAATAAAGAACGGGGAAGCAGAAAGGCACTAACCACCCGCAACTCTTCAGCATTTATAAACTCAACAAAAACTGAATAGTATCCACGCCATCGGCATAATCGTTCAGTGCCGGATGCTGGGCGTTGCCGAAAGCAGCTTCGGACACTGCGCCCCACTTGCCGGGAGTGCCGGAAACCACACATTGTATTTTTTCGGCATCGTGCTTTAGTTTACTTGCCAGCACTTTTTCATCGTGCCAGTATTCGTAGTGCAGGGAGGCTATGGGCGAAGCTATACGGCTATCTTCCACCAGCATTACCTTATCATCGGACAAGTGCGGGGTTTTATTCATAAGCAACAGAGTGCGATGGTAGTCGTAGTTGTTCATATACTTGGTGTGTTGGTGCAGCCAGCTGTACTTTTCAAAAGCCGGAAAGAGATTGCCGAAGTTATATCCCACCGGCACATATAGCTTCGATACATTCCGGCAACCGAAACCGAAATACAGGAAAATATCATCGGCAAGTTTTTCCAAATCTTCTTTGCTTTCGCTGCCGGTAAGTATGGCTACCGAATTTCGGTTAGCCCGAAGTACTTTGGGGGAGTTGCGGAAGTAATACTCGAAGTAACGATTGGTATTGTTGCTGCCGGTGGCAATTACGGCATCAAAATCTTTCAGCGTTTCGGTCAGTTCTACATTATCCTTTACCCATGTATCCATTTCGGCAAACAGTGCTAACACGGTGGGGAACAAATCATCGTCCTTCGATGAAAGTTTAATTTTCATAGGGCAACCGGCCACATAGCAACATAAAAAATCGTGAAAGCCCACCAAAGGAACATTGCCGGCAAAAATTAACCCGATAGTTTTGTTTACAGGTTTTAGAGAGTATGCCGAAAGCCAGGCGCGTAATTTATCTTCCGCCAGCATTTCGTTAGCAATAGCATCAACCGCATTTTGCACAAACTCAGCGGTAAACCAGGGGTTCTTTGCTTCTGCCCATTGTATTTTCTCCTTCAGCCGCCCGGAAGTTCTCAGGCTGTTGCCCAGGGCCGCTAAATGTTGTAACCTGTTGCTTATTGCTTTGTCCATAAATAAATGCACGAAATTAAAATTGTAGGGCTTGTTGAAAAGATAGCCTACAGGCATAATGCATAATGCAATTCCTTAGCATAAATTAAGCATAGCGCAGCACATGAAAAAGAATATTGCCGTGATAACCGGAGGCGAAGCCAGCGAACTGGGAATTTCGCTGAAGAGTGCCGATGTGGTGTACCACCACCTGAACAAGGACAAATACAATGTATTTAAAATAGTAATGGAAGGCCGCCACTGGTATGTGGAGCGCGATAACCCTACGCGTATCGAAATAGATAAAAACGATTTCAGTTTTACCGTGCAGGGACATAAGATAACTTTTGATGCGGTATTTGTAGCGATACACGGCACCCCTGCCGAGGACGGCAAACTACAGGGATATTTCGACCTGCTAAACATACCTTACAACTGCTGCGGGGTATTGCAGGCAGCCCTTACTTTTGACAAACTGCGCTGCAAAGAATACCTGCAAACCTTTGGCGTGCTAACAGCCAAAGGCATATTGCTGAAAAAAGCTTTGTATAAAGCATCGGATATGAAGCCCGAAAACTTTAGCTACCCCGTGTTTGTAAAACCCAACAAAAACGGCAGCAGCTATGGGGCTGCCAAGGTAAACACAGCCGCAGAACTACTGCCCGCTATTGAAAATGGCTTCAACTACGATGACGAAATGCTAGTGGAAGATTACCTGAAAGGCACCGAGGTAACCTGCGGTGTAATTACCATAAACGGCAAAGTAACCGCCTTACCCGTAACCGAGTTGCGCAGCAAGAATGAGTTTTTTGATTACGAAGCCAAGTATCAGGGGCTTTCGCAGGAAATTACCCCTGCCGAAATTGATGCCGCCTTAACTGAAAAAATACACCGTACCTCGGAATTTATATATACCAAGCTCGACTTTAAAGGCATGTGCCGTATTGACTACATTATAATGGAAGGAGATTACTATATGCTGGAAGTAAACAGCATACCCGGCCTTAGCGAAGCCAGCATACTACCCCAACAGGCCGCCTGTGTAGGCATTAGTTTAGAAAAGTTGTTTGAAATTTCGGTAGAGGAGGCTATAAAAGAAACTGCAGAGGCCGGTAACTAAGGGCGCACTTTTTATTCGCGGTTTAGTAAAAAAGTAGGAAACTACGGGGCAATCTCTTCGGCTTGCTTCTTACTTAAGCCAGTATCAAATCGCAAACAGATTTTTTTTGCGCTATAAACATGGTTCGCGCCAGTGTTTGTTTGTTAATTAAATCGCCTTTTTTGCACAAAGCACACCCGCTTTCCAAGCCCGCATTTTACCTGAAACAGCCTTTACCGCCATTATTCGGTTAGCCGGCAGCTTTCCCTACCTCCAAACTGTGGAAAAGCTGTGGAAACGTGTTGGTTTCTTCGGGTTTTAGCCCCTCCTTCTTTTTCTATTTTCGTTGCCCTTTCAAAACTCAGGATATACTATGCAGTTAACTACTTTAGAAATAAAAGGCTTCAAGAGTTTTGCCGAAAAAACAACCATCCACTTCAACAACAAAATTACCGGAGTGGTGGGGCCTAACGGTTGCGGAAAGAGCAACGTAGTGGATAGCATTCGCTGGGTATTAGGCGAGCAGAAAACCAGTATGCTCCGTTTAGAGAAGATGGAGAACCTCATTTTCAACGGAACCAAAAACCGCAAGCCCTCGGGTTTGGCGGAGGTTTCCCTTACGTTCGAGAATACCAAGAACGTCCTTTCTTCCGACTACAAAACTATTACCATTACCCGCAGGCTTTTCCGCGATGGGGAGAGTGAATACCTTTTAAACGGGGTGGCCTGCCGCCTTCGCGATATCACCTCTCTGTTTCTGGACACAGGTGTTAGCAGCGATTCGTATGCCATCATCGAACTGGGCATGGTTGACGAAATTCTGAACGACCGCGACAACAGCCGCAGGAAGTTGTTTGAACAGGCTGCCGGAGTTAGCAAATATAAAAAGCGCAAAAAGGAAACCATTGATAAGCTGAAAGGCACCGATGCCGACTTGGAGCGCGTAAAGGATTTGTTGTTTGAAATTGAAAACAACCTAAAAACCCTCGAGAAGCAGGCCAAGCAAACCAAGCGCTACTACGAACTAAAGGACGAATACAAGGAACTTAGCCTGTTGCTTGCCAAGTATAATCTTCAATCTTACAAGGAAACTTTCAAAACCCTTGAAGAGCAAAAGCGCACCGAAGAAGATAAGAAACTGGAGTTTGAAACTACCGTAGCTCAGGTAGAAGCTTCGTTGGAAAAAGAAAAACTGGATAACGTTGAAAAAGAGAAATCGCTTTTCGAAGTCCAGAAAAAGTTGAACACCCTGGTAGCTGGTGTTGGCGAAAAAGAAAACGAACGCAACCTGCTCAACCAGCAAATTAAGTACGCGCTCGACAAGCGCGACACTGCCGAGCGCCAAATACTGGAAGCCAACGACCAGGTAGAGAAGCTGAAACTTTCTATTGACAAACTGAGCATTGATAACGAAAGCGAAGGCAAAATACTGGAGGGCAAAAAGCAGGAACTCGCGGTTTTAGAAGCCGAACTGAACGAAATACGCGCGCAACACGGTAGCCTGAAAGACTCCCTCACCAGCGAACAGAAAACCTTTGCCGAAAAAGAGCGCCACATTTTTGAACTGGAAAAGAAGCTGGCCGTTAACCGCAGCAGTAACGAAGCCCTGCAAAATGACCTTAGTCAAAGCGAGGGCGATGTGCAGAAAAAGCGCAACGAACTGGAACAGTTGCAAAAAGACTTTGAACAACTGAAAGCCGATAAGGAAGCCGCGGAACAAAAACTTCAATCGCTTATTGGGGAAGAAGAAAACAAGAAAAAGGAAATTGCTGAACTGGAAGCCTCTGTAGAGAAAACCCGTTTGGAACTAACGCAGGAAACCAGAAAGCTGGACGCCCGCAAAAATGAATTTGACCTTACCAAGAGTTTAGTAGAGAATCTGGAAGGCTTTCCGGAGAGTATCAAGTTCCTGAAGAAGAACGCCAAATGGAGCCCCGACACTCCTCTCCTTTCCGATGTTATTTACTGTGCCGAGGAATACCGGGTAGCTATTGAGAACTACTTAGAGCCTTACCTTAACTACTATGTAGTGCAGAATTTTGAAGAGGCGATAATGGAGTTAAACATTCTGAACGATTCTTCGATGGGTCGCGCCAACTTCTTTATACTCGATGAATTTGAAAGCTACAACGGCAACGAGCAACTGGCTATTGAAGGCGCCAAAACGGTAAGTGAGTTAGTGGAGTTGGATGCCCGTTACAAAATACTGGGCGCTTACTTGTTAGACCGCGTTTACATGGTGGACGACAGCGGCCAGTTCGATGCTAAAACGCTGAACACACACGGTAAGCAAATTGTGTTGCTTTCTAAAAGCGGCCGCTATATCCGTAAAGACTTTTCCTTAAGCGGTGGTGCCGTTGGCTTGTTTGAAGGCAAAAAGATAGGCCGTGCTAAGAACTTAGAGAAGTTGCAGGAAGAAATTAAAGTGCTGGAAATAACTACTTACAAGTTGCACCAGCAGGTAGCCAATGCACAGGTTAAAATCAATCAACTCAAGGCTTCGTCTGTGGCGCGCGATATTGATTTGCAACGTAATCTGGTAAATCAACTCAACTCCAAATCATCTGCCGCACAGGCCAGTATTCAAAGTTTAGTGAAGTTTTTGGAAAGTGCCGATGCCAAGAGCAAAGGAATTACCGAAAGGCTGGAAGCACTGAAAGGCGAGGTGGAAAACATTAATGCCGAGCTGAATGCTTTACGCGAAACACAAAATTCAGCGAAAGCGATACTGGAGAAAACCGACAAGGAGTTTATTGAGTTAACGAATAAACTGAGTGAGGCTTCTTCGCGCTACAACCAAAAGAATATTGAATTTCACCAACAGCAGAACAGAGTAAACTCCATTGCGCAGGAGTTAGGGTTTAAGAAAACGCAGGTTGAAACGCTTACCTCGCAACTTACCCGCAACAACGAGGTAATTCTGGAAAGCGGTATGCAGGTAGAAGAAAACCAGAAGAAGCTGAAAGACCTGGAAGCGATTTTATTAGGCAACTATGCCGATAAGGAAAGCTACCAAAACGAAGTAGCCGAGGCGGAAAAAACTTACTACGACTCGCGCGGGTTAATTAACGAACTGGATGGCAAGGTGCGCGAGCTGAGCCGCAACCGCGATAACGTAGCTATGCTGTTGGGGCAAATACACGATAAATTCAATGAACTGAAACTATCGCTGGCTTCTATGAAGGAACGCCTTAGTGTGGAGTTTAACATTGACATTAACGTGCTTTTGAACGAAGAGTTTGAAATGGTGCAGCCGCTGGAAGAAGTGCAGGCGGAAACCGAGAAGGTGAAAAAGCGATTAGAGAACTTCGGGGAAATTAACCCAATGGCTTTGGAAGCTTTTGAGGAAATGAAGAAGCGCTACGACTTCATTATTGCTCAACGCAAAGATTTGGAAGATGCAAAAGCGTCCCTTCTTGATACTATCAAAGAAATTGAAGACACCGCCAAAGGGCAATTCTTAGAAGCCTTCGGCAAGGTGCGCGAAAGCTTCATTAATGTATTCCATACCCTGTTTAGTGCCGATGACCAGTGCGACCTGTTCCTGGTAAATCCCGAAGACCCCTTGGAATCGAAGATTGAGATTGTGGCTAAACCTAAAGGCAAGCGCCCAACGGTGATTGACCAGCTTTCGGGTGGAGAGAAAACATTGACGGCTACGGCCCTGTTGTTCTCGCTTTACTTATTGAAGCCGGCTCCGTTCTGCATTTTCGATGAGGTGGATGCTCCGCTGGATGACGCGAACATTGCCAAGTTCAACAAAATCATCAACGAGTTTTCTAAAGAATCGCAGTTCATCATTGTTACACACAACAAGTCCACTATGGCTTCGGTAGATGCTATCTATGGAGTTACGATGGCCGAAATGGGAGTGTCGCGCGTGGTGCCGGTTGACTTTAGAAGTTTGAATTAACCTTTCGAAAACGTTGTTCTGAGCAATTTAAACAAATTATCGGTTATTCTTCCCTGCTATAATCCACCCGATGGCTGGTTAGAAAGGGTTTCGACCGCATTCCAACAAATACTACTTCAATTTCCTTCTGCCGAACTGATTGTT
>CAZLXD010000055.1:0-16459 GCA_964563185.1 uncultured Chitinophaga sp. | reverse complement strand
TTTGAAACCTGGAATGGCAACGGGGTTGAAATAGATACTTCCTTTTTAGGGCTGCCTGCGCAGAGCGACTGGATACTTTCCGCCAGCTATTACGATAAAACGCTGATGCGCAATGTACTTTCTTACAAGTTGTTTAATGATATGGGGCATTATGCTTCGCGCACCCGTTACTGCGAGTTGTTTATTAATGGTCACTATCAGGGGGTGTATGTGGTTATGGAAAAAATAAAGCGCGATGAAAACCGGGTGAATATTGCCAAACTAAACACACAGGATACTACCGGTGATGCGCTTACCGGAGGTTATATTATTAAGATTGATAAGTTTACCGGCAGTGGAGGAGCGGGCTTTCCGTCCAGTTATCCTCCGTCAAACCCGGTGGGCGATGGTATTTTTTACCAATACGAGTATCCGAACGATTTAGAAATTAACCAACCCCAAAAGGACTATATAGCCCGGTATGTAGACAGTGCTGAGACAGCTTTGTTTTCAGGCGGTTTTGAAGATGTTACCAACGGCTACAGGCGGTACCTGGGCGAGCGCAGTTTTATGGATTTGATGTTTTTGAATGAGATGAGTAAGAACGTAGATGGTTACCGGTTGAGCACCTACTTCCACAAGGACAAACACAGCAAGGGCGGAAAGCTGAAAGCCGGCCCCGCCTGGGATTACGATATTACCTGGATGAATGCCGATTACTGTCAGGCTCCCATTGATACCGGCTGGGCCTACAACCTTAGCTACGTGTGCCCCGGAGCTGCCGTGCCCGCCCATTGGGAAAGGATGATGCAGGACAGCCTGTTTCGGCAACATGCCCGCTGCCGTTGGTTTAGCCTGCGGCAATCGCATTTACATATTGATACCGTGTTTGCCTACATTGATTCAACCGTTGCGTATATCAACGATGCACAGCAGCGTAACTTTACAAGGTGGCCCATACTGGGTGTAGCCACCTGGCCGGAGCCTCAGCCGCTGCCACAAACTTATGCTGAACAGATAACACGCCTTAAAACATGGATAGCCAACAGGTTTGCCTGGCTTGACGCACAGTTTACGGTTATGCCGGTATTGGAATTAACGGTTGATTTAGGAACCGATACAACTTTATGCTCCGGCAACACGGTAGTAGTTGACGCCACAGGATATGACAATTACCAATGGAGCACCGGCAATACGCAGGCGGCTATACAAACCGGTCAATCGGGAGTGTATTCGGTAACGGTAAGCGATGAATTTGGCTGTAGCGGCACCGATAACAAACAGATAACCTTTAATGCCCTGCCTAATGCCCAGTTTACCGCTACAGCAGTAAACGACACCACTTATGCATTTGAGCAGGTTGATACCAGCTATGCGGTTAGCTGGCAATTTGGCGATGGCGATACTTCTTCCAACCACAATCCGCAGCATGTGTATGCTGCTGCCGGCACATACACGGTTACCTTGCAGGCAACCGATTCCAACGGCTGTGTTAACACCTATACCGATACGGTAACGGTGGAGATAAATACAAGCATAACCGCCATAAACGAAACCAAATTCGAATTGTATCCTAACCCGGCAGCCAATATTGTTTTCCTGAAAAGGGAAGGCGATGTGATAAACACAGTTAGGGTAATGAATACCGAGGGGCGCTTAGTAAGAGAAATGAAAGGCATTGGCGCCTCTTCTGTTTCGGTAGATGTTTCGGAACTAAAGGCGGGGCTTTACCTGTTACTGGTGCAAACCGAGCAGGGCAGTTTTACCGGACGCTTGGTAAAGCAGTAGTTTAAAAGAACTTCTTTACAAACTGTTCGGCATCCTTAACAGCACTTAGCTGGGCTTCTTCCTTTTGCTTAATAACGGCAATGTTGTGTTGCTCGTACGAAATGCCGTCTAAAGAAGTTTTGGTTCCCTTAGTGGTAGCTAAGAATGTTGTTTTGTATTTAGCGGGCAGCGGTTCTTCGAAGGTGAGTTTTTGCTTCAACGGGTCTACCTGTTTGCCGTCCTTCCAAAACCGGTAGCACACATGAGGGCCGGTAGCCAGGCCGGTGCTGCCCACGTAGCCTATAACATCGCCCTGCTTTACTCTGGAGCCGGGGCGTATTCCTTTAGCTATTTTGCTCATGTGCAAATACTGTGTTTTGTATTGCCCGCTGTGGCGTATTTTTACGTAGTTACCGTTGTATTGTTTAAAGCGGGCATCTTCTACCACCCCATCGGCTGTAGCTAGTATAGGGGTGCCGTAAGGGGCCGCATAATCGGTGCCCAAGTGTGCCTTTACCGACTTGGTTACTGGGTGGAAACGCTTCAGGTTAAAGCGCGATGAAATGCGCGAGAACTTAACAGGCGATTTCAGAAACATGCGCTTCATGCTGTTTCCGTTTTCATCGTAGTAATCGCCTTTGCCGGTTCCGTCCTTATCGTAGTAAAGGGCATAAAAATCTTTCCCTCCGCTGTTAAACACCACGGCATGTATGTGCCCTATGCCTACACTTTCGCCCTGCACAAAGTCTTCTTCGTAAATAACTTTGAATTTATCGCCCTTTTGTATGCGGTAAAAATCAACGCTCCAGGCAAAAATATCGGCCATGCGCACCGCCAAAGCAGGGCTTATGTCGTTTTCAGAAAGTGTTTCATACAACGATGAGTTAATAACTCCGCTTACTTCGCGCTTCTTTCTTTCCACCGCTTTTTGCCCGCGGTATACATACAGCGAGTCGTCCATATTAAACACCACATAATCGGTTTTGCTTTCCTCGTAAATAAGCTTGCGACATACCAAACCCGAATCGTTTTTTTCGCACAGCATGGTGCAGTTGTTGCCGGCCTTAATTTTATTCAGGTTGAAAATCTGTTTCGATTCGCTGGCTATGTAATCAATGCTGGCGTAGGCCACATTGTAACCGGTAAGTATATCGGCAAAAAACTCGTTGGGCTTTACTACGTGGTTCTTTACAATAAACTTGCTGATATCGAGTCCGTAACGGATAAGCGGCTCAACGGAGGACTCTGTTAACCGAACGTGGCGGCTTTTTTCTGTTTGCGGGGTATTGCCCCACCATGCCAATACGCCTACCACCAATACTACGGGCAACACTAAAACAGCTATCCACTTTCTATTCATTACTAATACTTAAGCTTTAAAGGTGGCTAAAAATAGAAGAATGAGCGGCTTTGCCAATACTAAGCAGCCTCAACTTTAACAACAGTTGGAAACATGACGTGCAGCGGATAAGACAGGATTAAAAGTAGGTTGCTTTGCCGCCTGGCTTGATGACTTTCTTTAAATAAGTATATTACATCAACTCAAACCTGAAGTTTTTTTGAATTCTATCCAATCGTATTACACTACTTTACATAGAACTTCTTTTCAACATTACGAAACTCATGCTATTTTCTCTTGCTTCTAAATAAAAGGAATACCACCTTTGGACATCTAAAACACACCGCCATGCCCAGCAATCTTATTAAATGGCTTTTCCTTGTAGGCTCTTTGCTAACCGGAATTTTTGCTTTTGCACAAACTCAGCTAGTGATAAATGCGCAGGTAATACCACCCTACTCACCTTACATCAGTACTTATGTAGATAACCCCAACAAACTGCTATTGACACTTACCAATACAACCGGGCAGGAGCAACGCGCTAAGTTGTGGGTGCGTATAGCAGGGGATAACGGTGTAAGCGGCACTACCAGCTCAGGGTATAAACCACAAGCACCCATTGTAATTCCGCCTTTTCAAACCAAGGTGATTGACTTTAGCAGCAATGAAACCAAAAGTTACTTTGATGCCAACAATATAGTGCTGGTTGGTATCACCAAAACAGCCCTTATACAAAATCAGGCATTACCCGAGGGCACTTACACCATTTGTATAAAAGCATTCGATTACAATAGCGGTACACCTCTTTCAATAGACGGGCAGGGTTGTACATCGCCTTTTTTAGTAAGTTATATAGACCCATGTATGGCTATTCAACCCAGTTGTGGAAGTGATGTCCAGCAAGGAAAACCTCAAAATATTTTATTTACATGGACCCCTCCTGCCACAGCACCCGGTAACATTAATTATGAGTTTACGCTTAAAGTAGTGCCCAATAACCTTAATCCTAATGACGTTGTAAAAAACCCCGCTTTCCCGGTAGTTTTCTCTACTTCGGTTACATCTGTTACTTCGCTGTTATATACCAATGCGCTGCCGCAGTTAGAAGCCGGCAAAAAGTATGTATGGCGCATAAAGTGTGTAGATCCTTCTAATAATGTTCAATTTAAAAACAACGGTTTCAGCGAAGCCTGTGCATTTAACTACAAGGGAACTGCCAATAATCTTTTACCTGAAGTTACAGCCACTCCAAGCATAGATAATCTCACCGATCTGAGTCCTCCCTCATCCGGTGATGAAGGGATATTATCTTTTATACCCGTTATTACCCCCACCCAAGGTACAGCCTACGTACCGGCAATGCTTATACCTTGCCAGGTAAATGGCAAACTTGTGTATAAATGGAACAGTGGGACTGGCACTAAATACCCAATGAAGTTTACAACTATACGTCTGAAAGTACAATACTATTTGAATGAGAATGGCACAGAAGTTATTGCCGATGGGGTTAGCTACAATGGAGTTAGTTCCGGCAAAGAACTGGCTGTAACTAGCACTGATGAGGCAGGTAATTTTACTTTCAGTTTTACACCAACATTTCCCTTCGGGAAATTGCAGGATGATTTTATTATAGGTAGTGGAGAGTTTAAGAATAAAGGTGTGTTGTATCGCAGAGCTGTGGTGGAAATACTATACCCACATAATCAATACTTCTTTTCACCCACTAACACTTTTGCGCCTGCTTCAGCAGAAGTAATAAATGCAGGAGAGCTTGTAGCTTCCGTAAAAACCTGCAAGCTTGAAGTTACCGTAAAGCGCACAGGCAGCACTACCAATCAAATGTATGGCACATCTAACCTAACCTTGCCGGATGCCAACGTTTATCTATGCCGGAAACCTATTAGTGTCTGGAGCGCCAATATTTATCCGAAGGATGATGGACTGCCTGATAACGGTAGTAATACCCCTGATGGTTTAGGAGCACTTGAAGTAGTAGCACAAACAAAAACTAACAGCCAGGGAAAGGCAATCTTCGACCGGATTGTTTTTCATAACAATAACAACTATGATTATTATATCTTTTCAGACTTTGACAAGAACAAAACAGGCTTCTATAACTATGTTACTATCAGCGGGCCTGAAATATTTAAAAAATATAGCGACCCGGAAGGAAAGTTTCTTTCTACAGGTAATGGTACTGGCGAAACATATTACCAAACTATTAGCATGGCGGCTAAACACCCGCGGGTAGCCGGTATAGTGTTGGATAAATTTGATGGAAAACCACGTCCGGGCTTAACCGTACTCAACAGTTTCTATTTAGGCAGCAATCAACATGCCCTTACTTACGTGCCAACTGCAGCACCACAAGACGAAAAAGGTTTTTCTGCAGACTTGAGTAGTTGCCCCTCGCTGTGCTCAAAATTAGTTAAGCGGTATAGCTACCGCGGTAGCGATGGTGAGTTTGAGTTCAACGATCTATCTATCCTTTATGAGAAAGGTAGTTTTAAGCCAATTGGCCCGCTACATGTAGTAAATGCAAAATCTATTGGCTATGATGATAAGAATCACGGGGTTCCTGAAGTACTTTTTTATGGTTCGCAGCACTATGCTGAAATGAAGTTAGACCGGGGAGGCGAGATTGCCGGCAGGGTGGTGGATGGTGAAAGTGGTAAAGGATTGGCGGCAAATTTCTATTTTCTTACCGAGAACAATTCAGGGTGGTGTAATGCACAGGGCTACTTCAGCGGATACCCGGCACGTAAAGTAACTTTTAAACAAAAGCTTGTAATTAGTCATCCGGGCTACATTACCGATACTATAGAAGTAGTAACAGATAAAGAGAAGAATGATTTGGGCACGCTCAAATTATATACACTTAAACGCAGGTTGTTGATTGCTGTAAGCGATGGAAAAACAGGTAATGCAGTTGCGCAGGCTACTGTCGAGATCTTAGAGGTGAAGTATCCCTGTAAAGTAGGAAGTGGGCAATATCAGATATATACTGAGTGTACACTAAGCGAGAAAACTATGGACTACTTTGGCATAGCTTCCTTTGCTTTTAAAAATGCCGGTGGCCCGGAGAACAATGGACAAACCTACACGGTGCGCATTAGTGGCCCCGAGGGAAGTAATTACGAAACCATGAATGTTACAACCCCTATCCCGTATTCATCAAAAGGCACTTTTTTGAATGTAAAACTTAAACCTGCTACATGCATTTCGGGATATGTGTATGCAGGAAAAGAAACTACGTCACCTGTACAGGGTGCCCGCGTAAAAATGGATGTTACCACCCCATTTCTCTGGCTGGGGAACTTAAAAACCGGAGAATTGGAAACCACTACTGATGTTAATGGTTACTATGAATTGAGAAATGTTCCCATGCGCGAATACCCTCAAATACTGCGTGCTATGAAGGGGTCTTCTGATTTGGTTGGCGACAGTTTTGTTATTGTAACCCAGCCGAGCACTAACTCAAACTATTATAATTACGATGGCAAAAGCGTTAACTCCAAAAACAACAATGGGGATATTAATTTCAACCCTAATTTCAATTCTGCTCAAGGTTATAATAACCAAAATCAACAAACCGTTAGCACGTGTATAAAACACGATTTCAATCTTACTATATACAACGGCATTGACCTAAGTAGTTTAATGGGATTCCCAATTGAAGTTACCAGTTTAAAACCTTATGGTACCAACGGTGCCGTTGTGAATGGCTACTTTGTTTCGCTGAATGGTAACGACCAGTTTAAACCAATGGCAGGGGCATCTCTACAGTTTGAGAACATAAAAATACTTCCCAGCACTACTATTAAGAATGATAAGGGTATACCTGCTGCAACACCCGAAATCACTCCGGTTACTACTAATAACAATGTGCTTCCGCTACAACTCTACGGAAGTGTAGATGGCATGGTAGAAGACAAAAAGTTAGGCATTTACTTGGATAAAGATGTGGGCGGCAAACAGTACGGGGTAATAAAGGGAAGGGTAAAGATATTGAATACAGCTTTTAATCAAAGTGTAATTGCCTTTAGCGATACTTTCTTTTTAGCTCTGCCTAATGAAAACTCCATTACCAAACTTGTTATACCGGTTATAAATGCCGATAAGGCCGTTAAAAATCCGGCTAATGCTCCCTTAGGTTTTAAGGTAGCCAACAGTTTGGGCAATCCGGTTAAGTTTTCGCTGCCGGGGTTTCCTAATTGCGTACAAAGCGATTACGATGCCTCCACTTTTCTGAATGGGGAGTTGAATCTTACTGCACGTATACAAACCAACATTACGGACATCACACCCTCCAACCTCAATATTGCTCTTACAAATATCAAGTTGAAAAAAGGTGTAAATCCGAGTATTAACAGCACTACTCCCGTTAGTTTTAATATGGGTAGCTGGAAACTCACTAGCAGCGATTTTGTGTTAGATGAAAATGGCCTTAAGCTAAACAAAGGCACTATTGATGCCGGGGTAAGTATTCCCTTCAGTAATTTGGGCATACGCTACAATCAACTGCTAACTAATGCTACCGATATACAATTAGAAAGTATGAAATTGGCCGGAGTGCATCCGGTTACCATAACTTCCACCAATAAAACATTTGGTTTGGTGAGCGTAAGCGGAGGTAAAAAAGCATGGAAGATTTATGTCGGCCCCACGCCTGATATTGCGGCCGCAATCGGCAACCTTCCGGGTATGGGAATTGCGGACAAACTGGAGTTAAGCAGCATAAGCCTGATGAGCAGTGGAGATCAATTGCTTACTCTGCGCGCCAAGCAAGTTACTTTACGAAACATTTTAAAGTTTACGCCATTGGAAGGCACCTACATTAGTGCGTCTGTAAACCAGTTCTTAATACCGGGATTGTTTCAACTCAATTTGCCCGCACCTAAAAGCTATTCTACTACATTGGCTTATGAACGTAGCGGCAGCAGTTTAATCTTCAACTTGGTAAATACACAAATTGTATCGTTCAATAAACCCACACAGTTGGTGCATAAGTTTAATGCTAACCCAACACTTACCAACGGACGGTTTACTTACAATGGAACCAGCGAAGAGGCTGGCACTTTCCCCTCTACCAAAAGTACCTTGTATTACACCAACGATTCGGTAAGTGTGTGGATTGATGTGGGACAAAACATACCCATTAGCGGTAGTAGAAAATTCGGGAAGGCAGAAGGTGGTATGCGCATAGAGGCCGGCAATTGGACCCCCTTTTGGTTTAGTGGCGATGTAGAGGGCATGGCGGGTATCTCAGACGTTCAGGTGGGCGGTAAAAAGCAGCGTATGAAGTTTTTTGTAAACGGACAGGTGACAGCCGATGCACAAAGCCTGAGTATAAAAAATGTAGAAACCCCTTTTGGCAATATGAGTTGGGTATATGATATGCCTGCCAGCCGCTTAACCGGCCACATGGATATCGATATGGCTTTGAGTTCTACTTACCTGAAGGGACAAATAAATACACTCGTAGATGGCAGCGGATGGTTTTTTGGAGCAGACGGAACATTGAAAGTTAACGGAGTGGGCGACTTACAGTTTGCTGGTATTTTTGGTGACTACCCAAGTTATCCTACAGGCGTAAACCTTAAGCTAGGCGACTTTAAGTGCCTGCCTTCCGGTTTCAATAATAAAGTAAACGGCTTCTTGTTTCAGGCGGGTATTCATAAGCAAGTGGTTCCCGAAATTGGTTTGAGTATACCGGGGCTGCTCGATGTGGGTTTTGGAGTAGATGTGGGTTTAACTACCCGCTTATGGAAGAGTTTTTCAGAAGGTGGCAACTTGCTGGGGATTTCCCTTCTGGCCCGCGGACATGCATATGCACATGGCAGTTGCGAAGCAACCTGTACAGAGGTGGCTGCTGATGCAAATGCTGAAGTGAGTATTAGCGGTACCTACAACGGCAGCAACGGGGTGTACAACATAAACGGATGTGGCAGCTTTGGGTTTAACTTGCAAGTGGAGCAGTGTCTGGGGGCTGTGGGGTTGTGTTCCGATGCGTGCGTGGGAATTAATACCGGTGAGATAAACGTAGGTGTAAACCTGAATTACAACAGCAACACCGGTGCCGATATGGGTATACAATTCAGTAGCTGCAGTTCTGTTTGTCCTTAATTTATTGCGTTAATTGATAGAGATGAAAAAGAATATCACCCTTCTACTTCTGCTGCTTGCTTCAGCGCATGTTTATGCACAACAGCAGTTTGCTTTTGCCGCTCCCAAAGGCATAATGGTATATTTAGATAAACGCATTCCTAACGGGGTAAAGCTATCTTCAATTACGTTGTGGCGTAAAGACGAAAAGGGCGATTTTAAAAAACTGGCTGAAGTTAAATGTGCCGAGAATGAAACAGCGTTTTTCAACAAGGCCAAAGACGCAGGTAAGTATTTCCCCGATTACAGTTTTCCGCCTGATTCGGCATTGAAAATTGTTTGGGCGCGGGCAGCTAAGTATGGCGTGTTGGATTCTGTAACCTATTGGGGGATGCACCCTGCTGTGCGGATAGCTTTGGGTGTTTTGTATTACGATACTGAGGCAAAAGAAAAAACACTTTACAGTTACAAGGTAAACGATAGGGTTTCTGCACCCGTGAGCTACCCTTTTTATCCCAAATATGATGAGGCAACTTTAAGCGAATATCAGTACGATAAAAATGGGCTTTATATACGTTTTCAATCGGTAGGTAAAAACACACCCAATGCATTCAAGGTGTTTAAGTATAATGATTCAGGTAAAGCTGAAGAAGTAACCGGGCAGCACAGCAAATACAGGGTAAAAGACACTACTTACTACATAGTGGTAGATAAGAGCGTAACAGCCGCCAAAACATATCAATACTCATTACTGGGTGTGGATATGCACGGCAACATGAGTTATGGCAGTTTACCTGTTGTTATCAACCTTCGCGATTTTAGTACAGTATACTTTAAACGAACATCAGCCAAAAGAGCGAAAGACCTTCTGGGTATTAACCTTACTTGGAGTATAAGTGATGTAACTAGTGTAGAAAATATACATATTTTCCGTAGCGATAGTTACGATAAAGGGTTTGCCGAAGTAGGAGTAATGAGGGCTACAGATACTTCTTTTACCGATGAGACCATTATACCCGATAAAATTTACTACTACTATTTACAGATAAAAGACAAAACCGGTACACAAACTAAAAACTCGGCTAAGTTTTTCGATTATGGTTATGATACCCGCAAACCTGTTACACCTATTATAAACAGCGCTACTGGGGTGGCTAACGGTGTGCGTTTAGAAGTAGCCGTGCCCGATAGGTTTATTGCCGGCTATCGGGTTTACCGAAGCGAGAACGGAAGCGATGAGTATGCAGTAGTAGCTGATTTGGTACCTCTGCATCCCGACTCCATTACATCGGTTTATTATGACACAGGTGTCGCTATGAGCGGGCGTGTGTTTTACAACTACAAAATAGAAAGCGAGAATACTTCGCATGTAGTAAGCGATAAGTCGAACAAGTTGCAGGCAAGGCCAGAAAAGAGCGCTCAAGTGGAAGCTCCCACTAACCTATTGGCATATTATCAGGACTCTGCCATAAATCTGTTTTGGAACGATGTGAGGAATGATGATGCTTTTGTGGCCGGTTATCGCCTTTATAAAAGGGAAAGCCCGGGAGCAGCTAGTCTTATTCTTATGCTGCCGAAAGATTCAGTAATGGAGGGCACCCGTTTTACTGATTATGGTTACACTCAGGGGAAAACCTACGAATACGAAGTGGAAAGTGTTGACCTTTTTGGCTATAGCAGCAATGGTCGCGCTAGGGCCAGTGTAAGTGTAGATTCTTCGCGCCCTTCGGCTCCTGTAATAAGTGCTGCGCTGAACCTTCCCGATGGTGTTTTAATAGAGTGGAATCGTCCCAATATGGCTGATTTAAAGGGTTATAAAGTGTATCGCTATCAGCGAGGTAAGGATGCCGTGTTGATAGCTCAGCCTAATATGGAAGCCACCAGTCATTTAGATAAAACCGCCAAATCAGGTGAGCTTTATTTTTACTTGCTTACAGCGGTAAACAAGGCAGGTATAGAAAGTGCCGAAAGTGGTGAAGCCGGAGTGAAACATTAAAAAGCACTCCGTTTGCCATGATAAAGTTTTACCACCTTCTGCTTTTTTTCCGGCATACTTTATTGCTGATGTCTTTGCTGTTGCTGTTGAGTTTAACGGCTTTTGTGCCATTACATGCGCAAGATTTAGAAGGCATAGCCAAGCAAAAACCCTTTGAGGTGAACGGAGCCGTAAGTGTAATGGGAGGCTATTATAAAGGCGTGGGGTTTGCCAACACACGAAGGCCCTACTCGTACTCCATTGTTGCAGCACCTACTGTTTCCATTTATGGGGTGCAAATTCCTTTTAACCTAACTTTTACAGAGGGTAGCCGTTCGGTAAAAAATCCATTTGCTCAGTTTGGTATAAACCCCTATTGGAAATGGATTAAGGGTTACTTCTGTTGGACAAACATGAACTGGACACCGACCACCCTTGGTGGTAAAACGTTTTTAGGTGCCGGTATTGAAATTAATCCTTCATTGTTTCGCTTTGGGGCTTTTGGCGGCAGGCTAAACCCGGCTGTGCGCGAAAACCTGCTGGGTGCTGAGCCAGTTCAGCCGCAATACAAGCGCTTTGGTTGGGGTTTTAGAATAGGTGTAGGGAATGAAAAAAAACACTTTGATATCATTTGGATACATGGTAAGGATCGTTCAGGATCTATTCCAGCACCGCAAGATTCACTGAATCAACTTAATTATACTCCTGCTGAAAATGCTATTGTGGGTATCAAAAGCCATCAAACTTTTGCCAAAGGCAAGGTAATATGGGATGTAGACGGTGCCATAAGCGCTTATACGCGCAATACTAATTCGCAACTGTTGGATATTGGCACAGGCATTGGTACGAGGTTTTTAAAAATAGCTATTCCGCCCCGTTTAAGCAGCAGCTACGCATGGAGTGCACACACTAATCTTACTTACAAAAGTGAGAAGTTTACGCTCGGCTTTGACTATAACCGCATACAACCCGAGTACCAGAGTATGGGAGTTGATTACATACTTAATGACCAAGAGAAGATCACTCTTAATCAATCATTCTTTGCCGATAAAAAGAAGTGGAGTTTTAGTTTAAATGAATTTTACCAACATGACAATTTAAACAAACGAAAAGCCCTTAGAACCCACAGAACAGGTATTAATGCTACCGCTAACTGGCAGTTGAATCAGAAATTTGGCGCTACTATTTCGTATAGCGGATTTTTCATGTTTCAAACTAAGGGATTGAAAGAGGTGAATGATAGCACCAAGTTGGTTCAGTTGCAAAATACACTGGTAGTAAGTCCGCGCTATACACTGGTTACAACTAAACTGGTACAGGTTATTTTTTCAGCTGTTTCATACACAAGGCTCGATGACTTTAACCGCTTTACAGCCGGTTTCTCGCGAAACAATACAGTGAACGTTAATGTCGGGTACACGCTTTCGGTAATAAAGGCGGCTTTTGGATTTTCGCCCAATGTGAATGTGATGTATTCCACATCGCCTTTGTTTGATGTGTTGAACATTACCCCTGCTGCTACTTTTACTAAAACGTGGTGGAAAGGGAAAATTAATACTTCGCTTATGCTGGGCTATACTGCTTCGCGCCAAAACAAGTTGTGGAACAGCTACACGGTAAATAATACTATTGGCATTGGGTATAATATTACCGCTCACCACAGCCTAAAATACAGCAACTCTGTGCTTTACACTAAGCGAGTCAACTCAAGCACCAGCGAATACCGCGGAGAGTTAAGTTACACCTATGCGTTTAACTATGCCGTAGAAGGGAAGAAGAAACCCAGGCAGTTCTGATTTTGGGAACTGTGCAATAAACCTCATCTTGGCGTGCCTTTTTAAAGCATGAAAATTTCCATTGTAGTTGCTGTAGCTGAAAATGATGCCATAGGTGGTGGTGGTGATTTGCTTTGGCGTTTGCCCAAGGATATGCAATATTTCAAAACGGTTACCATGGGACACCATGTGGTAATGGGACGAAAAACATACGAAAGTATACCCGAAAAATTCCGCCCGTTGCCGGGCCGTGTAAACCTGGTGGTTACCCGCCAGAAAGATTATGTTGCTCCCGGCTGTAAAGTAGTTTCATCGGTGGAAGAGGCCGTTAAGTTTGCCGAGGCCAATGAAGAGACTGAACTGATGATGATTGGCGGGGGCGAAATTTACCGCGAAGTTTTCGGTATAGCCGATAAACTATACCTCACCAAAGTACACCACACTTTCAGAAATGCCGATACCTTTTTTCCGGAAGTAACTAAGTTTCGCTGGCAGCCGGTATTCAGAGAGCGACACTTTGCCGATGAGAAACACCTATACGACTTTGAGTTTATTGTGCTGGAGAAAAAACAATCTGCTTAGTCCACTAAGAAGGTTCCGAAGTTGACCACCTCTCCTTCAGTAATACTGAAGCCAGCATCTTTACTAAAATCCACATTATCCCATACCTTGGTTTGAAAGTGCACTACATCATCCTTAAAAAGAAGAATATAAAGATCGGGCAACTCTTCAAAGCCTAAATCGTGGTTTACAATGTCGGTAGGGTAAAAGTGTATATGCGCTTCCCCGTTTTCATTCAGGCGTGCATGCCCCAGATAATCATCATCTGAGAACAGGTCTTTATCATACAATCTTACCGTGTATTGCTGACCGGTTAATGGAGTATCTGTCCCTTTTTTAATAAAGCGGACATTAACCGTCAATTGAACTTCAGGATTCCAACGGCTGAGTGTGCTAAGTAGTTGTGCTTTCATAATGTTTATTGTGCTGTACGAAGAAGCTAAATTTCCTGTAATGTAGGGGGGCGTAAAGATATATCTTGGCAATAAAAAACCTTTCATACATTTGTAGCGGACACCTGACTAATAAACACTTAACGTGTACGCATTTATTGAAAACATTACCGATGCCCTTAAGGGCGACTTGGGCTTGTTTAACAAGTACCTTCAGTTCATTGATATAAATGATTTGAAGGAGAATTACCGGGCTATTGAATTACCGGGCATGCCCGTTGCCTCTGTGCCAATTCCAAGACTTGTAGAAGAGTAGTTGTTTTTTCTAAAAAGCATAAAACAAAAAGCCTCACCGTTTCCGGTGAGGCTTTTATTTTATGGAAGAGGAATTGACTACATCATTCCACCCATTCCTCCGGGCATACCGCCACCCATTCCGCTCATGTCGGGCATAGCGCCTTTCTCAGCCGGTTTGTCAGTAATAACCACTTCGGTAGTCAACAGCATAGATGCAATTGAAGCTGCATTCTCTAATGCAATACGGGTAACTTTAGTTGGGTCAATCACACCAGCTTTTTTCAAGCTTTCGTAAACATCGGTGCGGGCATTGTAACCAAAGTCATCTTTGCCTTCGCGAACTTTCTGAACCACAATAGAACCTTCTAAGCCGCTATTCAATACAATTTGACGTAATGGCTCTTCAATAGCTCTGCGAACAATAGCTATACCGGTTGTTTCGTCATCGTTTTCGCCTTTCAGTTTCTCTAATGCTGCCTGAGCACGGATGTAAGCTACACCACCACCGGCAATTATACCTTCCTGAATGGCTGCGCGTGTTGCATGCAATGCATCGTCTACACGGTCTTTCTTTTCTTTCATTTCCACTTCAGTTGGAGCACCGATATAGAGAACGGCCACACCACCCGAAAGTTTAGCTAAACGCTCTTGTAACTTTTCGCGGTCGTAATCGGAAGTTGTTTTTTCGATTTGCGCTTTTATTTCGGCAACACGGGCAACAATCTGTTCTTTTTCGCCTTTGCCGTTTATAATAGTAGTGTTGTCTTTGTCTACTACAATTTTCTCTGCTTGTCCAAGGTAAGAAAGGTCGGCATTCTCTAATTTGAAGCCCATTTCTTCGCTAATGCAAATACCGCCTGTAAGAATGGCAATATCTTTCAGCATTTCTTTTCTGCGGTCGCCAAAGCCGGGAGCTTTTACAGCGGCTACTTTAATGGTTCCACGCAGTTTGTTTACTACTAATGTGGCTAAAGCTTCGCCATCTACTTCTTCGGCAATAATTAAAAGCGGCCGGCCGGCCTGTGCAGTTTTTTCCAATACAGGAAGTAACTCGCGCATGCTTGAAATTTTCTTGTCGTAGATAAGAACAAAGGCACCCTCTAACTCTGCTTCCATGTTTTCGGTGTTGGTAACAAAGTACGGAGAAAGGTAACCACGGTCGAACTGCATACCTTCCACCGTTTTTACTTCCGTTTCGGTTCCTTTGGCTTCCTCAACGGTAATAACGCCTTCGGTACCTACTTTTTTCATAGCATCGGCAATCATCTTTCCAATTTCGTTGTCGTTATTGGCAGAGATTGAAGCTACCTGCTCAATTTTTCCGAAATCTTTACCTACGCTTTCCGATTGTTTTTTAAGGTTAGCTACAATTGCCTTAACCGCTTTGTCAATGCCGCGCTTTAAATCCATTGGATTAGCACCTGAAGCCAATGCCTTTAAGCCAGGGCCTACGATGGCCTGTGCAAGAACAGTTGCAGTAGTGGTTCCGTCACCGGCCTGATCGGCAGTTTTAGAAGCTACTTCTTTGGTCATTTGAGCACCCATGTTCTCAATTGGATCTTCCAGTTCAATTTCCTTAGCTACAGAAACACCGTCTTTGGTAATTTGAGGTGCCCCGAATTTTTTGTCGATGATTACATTACGGCCTTTAGGTCCGAGAGTAACTTTTACGGCATTAGCCAATTTGTCAACGCCACTTTTCAGTTTGTCGCGGGCGTCAGTTTCGAACAATATCATTTTTGACATAGTTGTTAGAATTTAAGTTTAAGAATTAGGTAATTAGTTTACTGTGTAATTAAAGAATAGCAAAAATGTCAGACTCACGCATAATGAGATAATCCTGACCATCTACCTGAATTTCGGTTCCGGAATACTTTCCGTATAATACCGAATCGCCCACTTTTACCGTAACAGGTTCATCTTTTTTACCGGGGCCGGCTGCTACTACTGTTCCGCGCTGGGGTTTTTCTTTAGCGCTGTCGGGGATAATGATTCCACCTGCGGTTTTTGTTTCTGCTTCTGTTGGCTTTACTAGAACTCTGTCTGCCAAAGGTTGAATTTTTACATCTGCCATAGTATTTCGATTTTTTAGTTAGTGAATAATATTTTTAGGCAGCGCGAATATAGCAGAGTTCGTGCCAGCACCTTTGAAAAGAATTTTTGGCAGGTTTTGACTGAAAAGGTTACAGTGGAAGGTTTAAAATGACAGGTTAGGTATCGGATTGGCGGTGAACCTTATCGGATTGACGGTGAACCTTATCGGATTGGC
>CAZLXD010000054.1:0-16623 GCA_964563185.1 uncultured Chitinophaga sp. | reverse complement strand
TGAGGCGACTGTAGTATAGTTTCACTTCATCTTTCTGCCACAGCTTTTCTTCTTCCAGCTTTTTTAATTCCTTTTTTGCCCAAACGTGTGCCGGGTCTTTAGGTTTTGGCCTTTCAACCACTGCCGGCTTGTTCTTTTTGTATTTTTTCCAAAGCAGCCAACCGGCAACCACGAGCACAAGCAATATTACACCTGCAATAATGTAATAAGTGAACTCCTGCCATGTATAAGGAACTTCAAGCGGAGCCTTAATAGGCTTTATGGGTTTAGAAGTATCCACCGCCAGCGTATTGACTGTAACAGGTACTTCGTTCGAAAGAAGGCTGTCCGTACTGCCGGCACTATTTGTAAAATAAACTTTGAAGGGCCCGGCATGAAACTCCCCTGAATCATAAGCCGAAACTGTATAGAGTTTTGAAAGCAGGATATTATTGCCTCCTGCCAAAGTATCTGTTTTAGAATCGCTCACTAACTCCATGTTGCCAAGCGTATCAACCAACCTGGGCAAGTTTACTTTCAAATCCTTCGAATGCTTTACCGTTAGCCTGATATTCAGATGGTCTCCAATAGTAATTTCAGTAGAGTCGGCCTTTAGTGTTGCTGATATGGATTGGGCTACGGAAGAGTGCGGGCTGTAGAGTAAAAATACAGCCATGCTAACGCACAGCATACTGCGCTTCAGGAGTTGTAAAACGTAAGCCGTGTATTCAAAGCTTCTCATCTTTTGCTTCCTCTTTTCCTGAACATATTCATCAATGCAATTACGTAGTTGTCTTCAGTCTTAATAGATTCCAACTGCGCTCCGCTTTTTCCGAAGAGTTCCTTTGTACTTTTCAGGTTAGCGGCAAAGTTTTTTGCGTATGTATCGCGCAACTGTTTGTTCGAAGTATCCACCCAAACTTCCCTTCCGGTTTCGGCATCTGCTACCTTCATTAACCCCACATCGGGTAATTGTGCCTCGCGCTGGTCATATATATGTAAGCCAATTAAGTCGTGCTTTCTGGAAGCAATGCTCAGCGCATCTTTATATCCTGAGCTCATAAAATCAGAAACTAAAAATGCAATGCTCTTTTTCTTTACCACATTGTTGAAGTATTTCAATGCTTCGGTAATGTTGGTGCCGTTACTCTTTGGGTGGAAATCGTATATCTCGGAAATAATGCGCAGAATGTGTGTTTTACCTTTCTTGGGAGGAATAAATTTCTCCACTATATCACTAAAGAAAATCACTCCTACCTTGTCGTTGTTGTTAATAGCTGAGAACGCCAGTACCGCGCTGATTTCAGCAATAATGTGGTTCTTAAAATCCGTTTGTGTTCCGAAGAAACTTGACTGGCTTACATCAATCAGCAGCATTACCGTCAACTCACGTTCCTCTTCAAACACCTTAATGAATGGCTTCTGATTGCGGGCGGTTACATTCCAGTCAATCATGCGCACATCATCTCCAAACTGATATTCACGCACTTCGCTGAAAGAGATTCCTCTTCCTTTAAACGCAGAATGATAGCTGCCCGAAAAAATCTGATTACTCAGTTTTCGGGTTTTGATTTCTATTCTGCGCAATTTCTTGCGCTTGTCTTCAGTGGAAAGTGTTTGCATGAGCTGTGTTACAGTTTATGCTATGGAACTTCTACTGCATTCAGAATCTCGCTGATAACTTCTTCCGTGGTAATATTCTCGGCCTCTGCTTCGTAAGTTAAACCAATGCGATGGCGCATTACATCATAACAAACAGCGCGCACATCCTCGGGTATAACATATCCTCTGCGCTTGATAAAAGCATAAGCTTTAGAAGCAACAGCCAAATTGATACTTGCACGCGGAGAGCCTCCGTAGGATATGAAAGACTTTATCTTTTGCAGCTTGTAATCTTCCGGCTTGCGGGTGGCAAACACAATATCAAGTATGTAACGCTCAATTTTTTCATCCATGTAAACTTCGCGTACGGTGTTTCGTGCCGTTACAATAGCTTCTTTGTTTACAACAGTATTTATGGGTGTGCTGCTCAACTGCATATTCTGGCGGATAATAAGTTGCTCTTCTTCCTTTTTAGGGTAAGTAACTACCACCTTTAGCATAAAACGGTCAACCTGAGCCTCGGGCAACGGGTAAGTTCCTTCCTGTTCAATGGGGTTTTGTGTGGCCAAAACCAGAAACGGCTCCTCTAACTTATAAGTATTGTCGCCAATAGTTACCTGCTTTTCCTGCATGGCTTCCAGCAAGGCCGATTGTACTTTTGCAGGAGCACGGTTTATTTCATCGGCCAGAATAAAGTTGGCAAACACGGGCCCCTTCTTTACTGCAAAGTCGTTCTCTTTTTGGTTGTAAATCATGGTGCCTATCAAATCGGCAGGAAGCAAATCGGGCGTAAACTGAATGCGCGAAAACTTTGCATGAATTGCCGAAGCCAGTGATTTAATGGCCAGTGTTTTTGCTAGGCCCGGAACCCCTTCCAGCAAAATGTGCCCGTTGGAAAGCAAGGCAAGCATTAAGCGCTCTACCATGTACTTTTGCCCAACAATGGTTTTACCTAATTCAAGGTTAAGCACATCTACAAATGCGCTTTCGCGGTTTATTTTTTCATTCAGCGCGGCAATGTCAACTGTGGTGTTACCGGATATTACTTCCATAGCTTTTGTTTTTGAAGGACGACAAAAATAGTCGGGCTTCGAGTTGTTAAAATTCAAATTTTGTTAAGTAGCAATTTCAGCTAAATACTGTAAAACAAAAGGGGGCAGTGCCCCCTTTTGTAAATATAGGTTCCTGGTTCACTAAAACTTTGCGGTTAATCCAACTCCAAACTGCTCAAATATCTGTAGCTTGTTGTAGCCGTTAACGGTAGTTCCCACTTTATCTTTATCGGTAATTCCATCGGGACCTTTTTTGCCGCTATCGTTCTTGCGGGTATCAATAGGCACTAAAGCATTATACTGGTAAACAAACTTAGCCGAAAGAGTTGCACTAAGCCACGAATTCACCTTTAATACAATATCATTATCCCACTTAACAACGGGAATGTGTTTCATAGTTTCTTTAATAGTTACTACCCCCATTGAATCCTGGTCGGAGTAATAAACCGGCATATTGGTGTTGTAGCTGGCGTTCAGGTAAGCTCCGAACACATTAAGGTGGCTCTTCCAGCTAACATTCTTTATAATTTCTTTCTGGAACAACAGGTCGAGCTCCCAACCCAGTTCACCCATAAAAAAGTCGCCACGCTTTAACCCGAAGCGCGTTTCATCCACATTGTTGTAATAAGCATCTACAAAATTACTTGTGTCGGGTTGTTCTTTGGTCATATCTCTACCCGGATTGTCCTTGGTTACAAAAGTCATTTTACCTTCAACAGGAGAGAAGAAGAGGGTAAAGTATTCTTTAGGCTTCCAGGTTAAACCGGGGCCTATGGTAAGCACTGCCGGTGCAGCAAATTTTGATACGGTATATCTTCTGAACCTTCCGTTCGAGGTATCGGTTAATGAGTAATCGTAAGTAGGTGTAAACTGGCTTTCAAAACCAAGTTTAGCGGCCACATACAGCGATTTACTTACCTGATATCCCACCATTGATTTAATAGCCAGCAGGTCAATGTTCTTTTGAAGATTGCTTTGTGCCAGCGCCTTGTTGCGAATCAGCCCGTTAGCTACCATTCCCCACTTGGCATCAATACTGTTATCAGCTATTACCTTGCCCTTTTTGTAGTTAGCATAAAAATTGCCCGAAAGCAGAAATGCAAAGTTGTTGTTTCCACCGGGGCCCCATTGGTAAAGGGCTGTTTGGCTTAGCAGAACGCTAACGTTACCTCCTATTCTCCAGGTACTGTCGCGCAGGTACACCCCATCTCCTCCAAACTTTACTTTTCCGTTTTTCTTTTTCTCAGGCTTAACGGCATCCTGTGCAAATGCTTCGACCACTGTAGCCAGCAGGCAAATAAAGAGTAGCGATTTTTTCATAATTGAATATTTGCCTGTAAAAGTGGTGCTTAATGCGCTTTTGGCTTACCGCACTTGCCCACAAACCGCCTCCACTTTAGCCTATTTTAAATACAATCAAATTTTTAACAATTTTATTTTATATTATAAATCAGCTAGTTAAGTGCAATTTTGAAAATAATTTAGTATTATGTATTGCATAATACCTTTTGTTGAATATATCTTTGCATCGTCAATTAGTTGGCAAAGCACTATTGGCAGAAACGAAAACAAAATTTCTAAAAACAAACAAAAACATACGCCATGAAAAAGACCATCTTAACCACCGCCATTACTATAGGCTACTTTGTGCTAATGAGCACCGTAGGCATAATAGCTTCAGTTCCTGCCAATGTAAACAGCGCAGCCAAGGAACAGATACGCAAAGAGATAGGCAGCCAGATTGTATGCCCCGCCTTTGTAACCCAAAACACTGTAATGAACGATGTTAAAGCCATTGTTAGGGTAGAGGAAACCGGAAAAGTAAAGGTGTTGGAAATAAACTCCGGCAACGAGCAGCTGAAAGACTACGTGATAAACGAGTTAAGCAAAATGAAAATTAAAAACCCTGCCACCACCGATGAGTTTGTGCTGGTAATAAAGTTTCGAGTAGTGTAGTTTAACAAAAGCAGTGGGGCAGCCGCAGGGCTGCTCCATTTTTTAAACCGCACAAAAAATATTGAGAACCTAAAAACAGAATGACATGAACATTGAGAACAACAAGGCGCAAATGCGTAAGGGGGTGCTGGAGTTCTGCATTCTATCTATTCTTTCGGACGGGGAACATTACCCCACCGAGATTATTGACAGGATGAAGGAGGGCAAGCTGCTGATTGTGGAGGGAACCCTTTACCCTTTGCTTACCCGCCTGAAAAATGACGGCCTTCTATCGTACCGCTGGGTGGAATCACAATCGGGCCCACCGCGCAAGTATTTTACGCTTACAGAACAGGGACAGTTTTTTTTAAAAGAGCTGACCGACAGCTGGAGGGAACTGACCGAATCGGTAAACCAAATTCTGCAACAAACCAATAAAACCAACTAAGATGAAATGTTACTGCTCCTGTCGCATTACCCCAACAGGAACATTCCATGTTTCCAATAAAAAATAAAACAGACTAACATGAAAAAGACCTTAAACATAAACCTGGGCGGCATGGCCTTTACCATTGATGAGAATGCCTTTGAAATTCTCTTCAACTATCTGGAAACACTGAAAAAGAAATTCAGTAATGAGGCCGAACGCAAAGAAATACTGAACGACATTGAAGCGCGCATTGCCGAAATGTTCAGCGAGCGCTTAGGCAACCGCAAAGAAGTAATAGGTATTGAAGAAGTAGAATATGTGATTGCCCAAATGGGTAAGCCCGAAGATATTGCCGGTGAGGAAACTACGGAAAGCAATGCTTCAGAAAATACCTCCAATACCAACACCGCTTACACCGGTACAAAGCAACAGGTGCAAAAGCGCCTTTACCGCGACCCGGACGATGCCAAGATAGGCGGAGTAATAGCCGGCCTTTGCCACTACTTTGGCATTAACGACCCTGTGTGGGCGCGTATTGCTGCGGTAATACTTATACCTGTTACTTCGGGCTCTATCATATTCGTTTATCTGTTGCTGCTCATTATTGTACCTAAAGCGCTTTCGGCTGCCGAAAAGCTGCAAATGAAAGGCGAGCCGGTAAACATTAACACCATTGAGAAGGAAGTAAAAGAAGCTGCCAACAAATTTTCCGATACGGTAAGCAGTATGGACAGCGGAAACTTTTTTCAAAAACTATGGAGCATAGTAGTGCTGCTGGCCGGGGTATTTTTCCGCCTGTTGGCATTCCTGTTCATACTGGTAGGGGTATTTGCCCTGTTTGGTGTATTGCTGGCGTTTATTGTGTTTGCCTTTATAGGCACCAGCCCCTTTAACGCCCTTACACATTTAGTAGTGGACGAATCATCTCTTATTACGCTTTCCGCCATTGGCTTTCTGTTGTTTTTCGGAGCCCCTTTGGTAGGGTTAATTTACGGAGGCCTGCGGGTGCTTATAGGGCGCGGTTCTGAAATGCGCTGGCTTAAATGGGTGCTGGGTGCTTCGTGGCTGGCCGGGTTGTTTATACTGTTGTATTCAGGCGTTAAAGTGGGAACAGAGTTTAAAACCGGTGCCACCACCAAAGATAATATGGTGCTGATGCAGCCTGCCGGTGGAAACCTGTTTGTGCAGTTAGCCGACAGCACTGAAGCCGGATGGGTAACCGCCCACGATGAGGACGATACCAATGATGATGAAGGGGACAGAACCCATTTCGGCACCATTATTATTGATGGCAAAGACATTAACGACATTACCAGTTTTAAAATAGGCAAGCCGCACCTGGAACTGATGCCTTCGGAAACCGATTCGTTCTACCTGCAAAGGGTAGTAAGCTCGCAGGGACGCAACAAAGGCGAGGCCATTAAAAACGCCAACCTGGTAATGTATTCTTTCCGCCAGAGCGACTCGCTGCTGAACTTGAAAGAGCATTTTGAAATACCTAAAAAGGACGGCAGGTTCCGCGCACAGGAAATGACCCTGCGCATAGCCATACCCGAAGGAAAGACGGTGCGCTTTGGCCACAACATTGACGAGTGGACAGCCGTGGTAAAAGGCGACCGCTACTACGATGACACCTACTTTGCCAACACCACCTGGACCGTGCTGAACGGAAAAGTAAAGTGCCTGGACTGTAAGGAAAAGGGCGATGAGGAAATAGTAATTGAAGAGCAGATTAATAAGGCCGAAGAACAATTGAATAAAGCCGAAGAAAAACTGAACGAGCACGGCAAAAAGCTGGAAGAAAAAATGAAACAGGCCGAAGAGAAGCTGAAGGTGATTGAACAGAAGATGGAGAAAAAAGTAAACAAGAAAGAAGGCAATGATTACTAAACGCCTAAACACAATAACATTATGGAAGTATTATCTGTGAACAACATGTATGCCTCGGGTTTCCGAAGGCTGGTAGCCTGGTTTATTGATAAAATGGTGGTGGGTTTTATACTCGGCATTTTACTGTGGAACCCCTGGGACTGGAACTCCTACTCCGATTACGACTGGTGGCTTAACCGGGGCAACTTTCACTTCAGCTTTTTATCGCACAAGGCGCTGAAACTTTTGGTAGTAATGCTCTACTATGCCGCCATGGAGTATTCCAAATTTCAGGGCACCATTGGTAAACTGGTGTTGGGCATAAAAGTAACGGACGTAAACGGTGAGCGCATTACCTTTAGCAAAGCGCTGCTGCGTAACCTCTCAAAAATAATTTCGGGAGTAATACTGATGATTGGCTACCTGATGATACTGTTTGACAGTAAAAAACAGGGGCTGCACGATAAAATAGCCGATACCTATGCGGTAAAAAGCTAAGCGCTTTTATTGTTAGTTGGTTTAGCCCTGTCTGTGGTGGACAGGACTTTTTTTAACCCGAATTATTCAATAGGATACTCAATTGGGAACGATTTTTTGTGAATGATGTCGAAAATTCCTTTCATCCACCGCCTTCGTTTGACGAGTAAACTGATTTTTAACTGTGCTTTATGGGCGTGTGTGCTTAGCCAAACTCCTAATGCAAGGCAATAGGATTTCACAGTGCGTAAGGTGACAAACCGCTTACTCTGTAGGGCTGCAAACTTGAACAATGCCATCAGGTTGTAGGCAACCATGATAAATCGAAAGGATGCCTCTGTTGCCCAAAAATCATTTAGGCAAAAACTGTCTAATCCAAAATCAGATTTGAGTTCTTTGATTCTGTTTTCACAGTCGGCTCGCGAGTTATAGATGTTCCAGATTTGCGCTATGGGTAAAGTAATGTTGGTTACATAACAGATATAACGATAACCGGCATATATTCAATAAGTAGTTTGCCTGTAGCTTCGGGGCGCGCTGCGGTTTGCTTTCGGACTATGATATAGCGCCTTTCTTACTGCCTTCCGGTGTGCCGTATTTGGTAATTACGGTGCTGTCAAAATATTGTAATACATTATAGAAAACCTATCAAACGCTACCGATTTAAAGCCTTACGCTATCGTAGTTAAATACAACCTCTCTAAAAATCACTCTTATGTCACCGAAATTGGCTGTTACGCTACCGAAAACTACTGCTACATTAAGAAAAACAACAGCCTTGGCAAGCCCTCTACACCCCCCCTCCGCAAAACCTGTAAGAACCCAAAGCAGATAAAACCTGCCGGAGTGTATTCCCGGCATTCGTTGGGCAATATTCCGGTTGCTTCCCCTGTATTGGATTAGGAAGCAATCATCTTCAAAAACTCCTCCTCACTTAAAACAGTTATGGAAGGAATTTTTTGCGCCTTTGCCAGTTTGCTTCCGGCATCTTCGCCTACTACTAAGTAGTTGAGGTTAGCTGAAACACTGCTGAGCAGTTTGCCTCCGTTCTCTTCTACCAATTGCTTGGCGCGGTCGCGGGTAAACTGTTGCAGTGAGCCTGTAAACAGAAAAGTTTTTCCTTCCAGTTTGTTGTTTTTAGCCAAAGCATCTTCGGGGCGGTTTTCGGTGTTTACACCCAGGCGTTTCAACTCGTGCAGCAAATGAATGTTGCCTTGGTTGCTAAAAAAAGCTACAATGCTTTGAGCCACCTTAGGCCCTATGCCTTCAATGTTGGTGAGGCCTTCCACTTTCATTTCCGCCAAATCGAAAATGGTTTTTAGGTGGCCTGAAATATCTTTAGAAGTAGTAACCCCCACATGGCGAATGCCCAGTGCATTCAATAAGCGCCACAGCGGACGGTTCTTCGAATCTTCGATTCCTGCCCTCAGGTTATTCACCGATTTTTCCTTCCAGCCTTCCAGCCCCAGAATTTGTTCGTAGGGAAGGCGATAAAGGTCTTCGATAGTTTTTATAAAGCCGCGCTGAATAAACTCCACTACGGTTTCGCGTCCGCAGCCGTCAATATCCATGGCATCTTTACTTACAAAGTGAATGGCGCGCTCTTCGGTTTGTGCGGGGCAGTCGGCATTATCGCAACGCCACACCGCTTCTTCCTCGGGCTTAACCAAAGGAGAATTGCAGGAAGGGCAATGGCGCGGAAAATCAATCTTCGTTTCGTGACCGCTACGCAAATCGGGCACCACCCCCACTATGTACGGAATTACTTCACCGGCACGCTCCACAATAACCGTATCGCCAAGGTGTATGTCTTTTTCCAGAATAAAATCTTCGTTGTGCAGGGAAATGGAAGAGATAGTAACACCCGCCAAAGGCACGGGCTCAATTTTTGCCACCGGTGTAACTGCTCCTGTGCGGCCCACCTGAAACTCCACTTTCAATAGCTTACTGTGCGCCTGCTTAGCAGCAAACTTGTAGGCAATAGCCCAGCGCGGATGGTGCGTAGTGCTGCCGCATTGCTGTTGCTGCTTCAGCGAATTTACCTTCACCACCATGCCATCGGTATCAATGTTGAAGGTGTGGCGCTTATTATCCCACAACTGAACAAACCGGTGCACCTCATCTATGTTGCGGCACACCTTCATTTCGTGGATGGGGGTTTTAAAACCGCAGGCATACAGCACTTCAATGCAGTGGTAGTGCGATTCTAATTTGCCCGATAAAAGATTGTTACCGTTAGCATCCTCCGCAAAGCTGATGTGATAGAGAATAGCCTCCAGATTACGCGCCCGAGATTCGTTAGGGTCTTTAGTTCTTAATGAACCCGAGGCGGTGTTGCGGGCGTTTTGAAAAACCTTTTCGCCTTTCGCCTTTCGCTCTTCATTCATCTTCTCAAACACACTCCGCTGAATAATTATTTCCCCGCGTATTTCAATTTTATGAATGCCGTGCTTTGAGAAAGGTGCGCGCAGCGGAATGGAAGAAAGTGCCTTGGCGTTGTTGGTAATGTCATCGCCTTCGGTGCCATCGCCACGGGTAGCGGCACGCACCAGCAAATCGTTTTCGTACACCAGCGCAATGCTGCTGCCGTCAAACTTCGGCTCTACACAGTATTCGGGCTCGTGGGTGTTGGTCAGCTCTTTAATCTTCCGGTCAAAATCGGTCAGGTCAGCTTCGTTGTAACTATTCTCCAGCGATAGCATAGACACCAAATGCTGCACTGTTTCAAACTCGCTGGTTAACCCGCGGGCTACGCGTTGAGTTGGCGAGTCGGGAGTGACGAGCGAAGGGTTTTGTTCTTCTAACTCGCGAAGGGTTTTAAAAAGAATATCGTAATCAAAATCGGTAATAATCGGTTCGCTTAAAACATAATAGCGCCAATCGTGATAGTTAATGACTTGACGAAGTGCTTCTGCTTTTTCTTTTTCAGAAAACGAATGTTCGCCTTTTACGAGTTGTTGGGTAAGTGTATTATGGTGTTGCTGTTGGTCCTTGGAGTACATGGCTGCAATTTGCCATAAAGACCCGAAGCCGCAAAAGGTTAGCGCTTCACTAACTTAAACATCATTTCGCGCCCCTGGCCCTGCATCATAGCCAGGTTAATCCACGATAGGGCAAACTGTTCCAGCAAAGCAGCTTTATCATCGCCACCAAAATTGTAGCAGTTTTCAAAGCCGGCATCTAAGGCTAATTGCTTCGCTGTTTCTTTAGCGCGTTCACTGCTGCCGGCCATATACATATCTGCTTTTATATCGTTAAAGTTGGTATCGGCCATAACATTAAAGCCCACGCTGTTGAAGCACTTTACTATTTCGGCACCGGTAGCCAGTGCTTTCAGTGCTTCAAAACTGTTGTTGTATCCATCGGGGTTTGTGCGCACACTGTTCATGGCATCTATAATCACCTTGCCGGTAACATCGCCCATGGCTTTTACAATATCAGCAGTGGCTTGCGGTACGGCAGCAATTAAAACCACTTCGGCCTGTTGGCAGGCATCTATAATACTTGCTGCTGAAATGTTTTGTTCGCTTAGCAGTTCCTGTCCTTTAAAATTGGCTGTGTCGCGCACGCCAAGTATTACTTTATGCCCGGCCTTTGCCCATTTTTTGGCTAATGCACCGTCTACATTACCGGTGCCTATAATGGCTATGTTCATGTTGCGATTTTAAGGAGAACAAATTTATGCCGCCAATAGTTTGTCAATCTCTGCCGCCAACTTTCTGTCCTTATCTGTCACCACGTTTCCTGCACTGTGTGTGCGCAACGTTATCTCTACCTTGTTCCAAACATTACTCCACTCAGGATGGTGGTCATGCTTTTCGGCCAGCAGTGCCACGCGTATCATAAACGCAAAGGCTTCTGAGAAATCTTTAAACGTAAAAGTTCGCTGAAGAGAATTGTTGGTTTCGGTCCACATGAGAATAGTTGCTTAGGTGATTAGTGAATGAGTTGATTCCGTTTAAAGCTACAAATCAAACTACACCTGCCTACTACCTAAAGCTCCAGTCGTAAGTATCTAAGCTGCTTACACTCAACTTCAGCAAATCAATATTGCCGCGTATATCAGCTTTGTGGGCCATTTCAATAACCGAGTGAATATGGCGGGTAGGAATAGACACCGCTCCGGCAATAGTTCCGTAAGTAGCCATGCGCTGCATACCGGCTGTATCGGTCCCACCGGCAGGCAGCAATTCGTTCTGCCACTTTATTTTGTGCTTGTCGGCCAGTTGTTTCATATAGCGTACCATGCGGTAATCGCAAATAGCCGAAGAGTCCATTACTTTGATGGCTACCCCTTCGCCAAGTGCTGTTACCCTCTCTTCCGGTTTAGACCCCGGTGTATCAAAAGCAATAGTAGTATCAATGCAAAAACTAAAGTGCGGGTCGATGTGGTGGGCTGCCACCTGTGCCCCGCGTATGCCTACTTCTTCCTGTACCGTAAACACACCATAAAAATCAAACGGTATTTTTTTGCCTTTCAGTTCCTTGAGTGCTTCAATCAGAATGAATACTGCCACACGGTTATCAATGCTTTTACAGTTAACGCACTCACCCATTTCAATCAGCTCGCGCTCGCGGGTAATTACATTGCCTACTTCCACCAACTTAATCACTTCCTTCCTGCTCATACCCAGGTCAATGAAATAATCTGTCAGTTGGAGGTTTTTGCCGCGTTCTTCGGCAGTCATTAAGTGAATAGGTTTAGTGCCCATTACGCCAATCACATCCTTCTTTCCATGTACTACTACGCGCTGCGCGGTAAGTGTTTTAGGGTCGAAACCACCCAACGGATGGAAGCGGAGGAATCCGTTATCATCAATATGGCTTACAATGAATCCTATCTCATCCATGTGAGCGGCTGCCATTACTTTTTTATCGCTGCTCTTTCCTTTTTTTAAAGCTATCAGGTTGCCCATGTTGTCCACTGAAATATCATCCACCACACCTTTCAGTTCTTTGGTAATGAGTTCACGTACTTTCTGTTCGTGTCCGGGCACTCCGGGCGTTTCGCAAATCTGTTTCAGCAATGCAACATTGATAGCCATAAATAAGGGTTTGTTTTATGAAGGGACAAACTTAGAATTTTCTAAAAACCATTATTCCACCAGGGTTACCTTTACCATGTTTGCCCGCCCTTTGTTGGATAAAGGCATACTGCCCACGTTTACTGCCACATCACCTGTTTTCAGCAAGTTGTTCTCTTTAAGTATGCGAATAACATCACGAATAGAAGTATCAGTGCCTACAAACTTATCATAGTAAAATGCCCGAACGCCCCAACACATGCTAAGCGTGTTAAGCAGGTCGTGATTTTCAGTAAAAATGAAGATGTTGGCCTTGGGCCGGTAACTGGAAAGCATAAAACCGGTATAACCCGAAAAAGTCATTCCAATAATCGCCTTGGCATTCAGTTCAGAACTTATGCGGGCTGCGTTGTAACATATAGCATCGCTTATGTAGGTAGGAGAGTGCTTCTCTGCCTTTTGTTCTTTGTCGTATATAATGTTCGTATGCTCAATGTTGCTCAGAATCTTTTCCATTACATGAATTACACGGGTAGGGTACTTTCCCATTGAGGTCTCCCCGCTTAGCATCACCGCATCGGCACCATCAATTACCGCATTGGCTACATCGGTAATCTCCGCGCGGGTGGGATTAGGGTTTTCAATCATGCTGTCCATCATTTGCGTGGCCACAATAACCGGGCGCGCATAGCGGATACACTTATTGATAATGTCTTTCTGAATCATGGGCATACGCTCCTGCGGTACCTCCACGGCCAAATCGCCACGCGCTATCATTATGCCATCAGCCGCTTTAATAATCTCGTCAATCTCTTTAAGGGCTTCGGGCTTTTCAATTTTTGCCATTACCTTCATATAAGAGTTCTTCTTGCCGATAATTTTCTTCAGCTCCAATACATCGTTGGGCGAACGAACAAACGAGAGGGCAATCCAATTGGCTCCGTTTTGAATGGCAAAGCGTAGGTCCTTCCGGTCCTTATCGGTTAGCGCAGGAACCGAAGTTTTTGTATCGGGTAGGTTAACACCTTTGTTATTACTGATTTTTCCGCCAATTACCACTTTCGCCTTAATAGTATCCCTGCGGTTAGTACTCAGCACTTTTAGTTCAATCTTCCCGTCATCTATTAATATAGAATCACCGGACTCTACCTCCTTGGGCAAGTGCGGATAGTTGATGTAAAGCTTTTTAAAGGTGCTGATGCATTCCTTATTGGTAATTTCCACTTCGCGGCCCTGTTCCAGTACCTCCATGTTGTCGCGCACCAACCCGATTCTGATTTTTGGGCCCTGTAAATCGGCCAGTATCGCAATGTTGAGGCCGTGCGCTTTGTTGATTTGCTTTACCTTATTGAAACCCTCCAAGTGCTGTTCATGGCGCCCGTGGCTCATGTTAAACCGGAACACATCCAGCCCGGAACGCACCATTTCTTCCATTATAGAAATATCACTGCAGGCGGGCCCGTAGGTGGCTACTATCTTGGTTTTGTTTACTCTTACCTTCATTTGTTGAATCGTTTAGGGGATATAAGTTTACGGGCAGGTTTCTCTTCCTCATACACCAGCCTTTCTTTGTTCTTTATCTTTTTTAGTGGAATCTCTGCCGTCAAAAGAACCTCGGGAAATGCCTTAATCTGTTCTACACAGTTTTGAATAAAGTCATTATCGTTTTTGCCAGTAATCTGAAACAGGAAATCAAAGTTTCCTACTTCAGGCAACAAAACCTCTCCGGTGCTTTTATTGGCAAAAACCAAGTAGTCGGTTTGCCCATCAGTTGCCGTGGCTTTAAAAACACTAAACTGGGAAGTGCGGGTGCGGTCAACGGGGTCAAATACCACATCTTTCAGCTTCCGGAAATCGCATTCCAAAAACCGGTTGAGGTGATAGCAGAGTTTATATTCCTTTAATGAAGTGGCAATGCCTATAATTCTATAGTCAGTATCCAATTCGTTTTTAATCCGCTTTTCTGCCATAACTTTTCGCTGCCCAACAAAGGTGGAACATATTTTTTAAGCGCTTTTAAAATTAAAGTCCCAACGAATAATTTGTTACATTTTTTTGCACCTAACTTAATGATAATCAGGGCAGGAAAATATTTTTTGCCGAAGGGGTAGATGTTTTTATTTTCGCCCTCACATTTAAAACCAAAAAGCATGTCAAACATTGCAGAAAGAGTAAAAAAAATAATCGTTGACAAGTTGGGTGTAGAGGAAAGCCAGGTAACCCCTGAAGCCAGCTTTACCAGTGACCTCGGTGCCGATTCATTGGATACTGTAGAGTTGATTATGGAGTTTGAAAAAGAGTTCAACATCTCTATCCCCGATGAGCAGGCCGAAACTATCACTACCGTAGGTCAGGCTATCGAATACCTGGAAAAAACGATAAGTAAATAATTCAGAATCAAAAAAATGGGAAGGTGGCAGACTGAAAAGTCTGCCACTTTGTTTTTATTTAGTGCCATGAACCTCAAGAGAGTAGTTGTAACCGGAATAGGTGCTCTAACGCCTATAGGAAGTACCGCCCCTGATTTTTGGGCAAACCTGCTAAAAGGAGTAAGCGGAGCGGGCCCCATTACACGCTTTAATACTGAGAAGTACAAAACTAAGTTTGCCTGCGAGGTAAAAAATTTCGACCCGGCTCAGTTTATTGATAAAAAAGAGGTGCGCAGGTTAGACCGCTTTGCCCAGTTTGCCATGGTTACCAGCGAAGAAGCCATTAAAGATGCCGGATTTGATACAGCAGAATTGAACAAGGACAGAATAGGGGTTATATGGGCATCGGGTATTGGCGGGTTGGATGTTTTTATTGAGGAGATTACCAATTTAGCTTTGAACGAAACCCCGCGTTTCAATCCTTTCTTTATTCCTAAAATGATTATTGACATAGCAGCAGGCCATATCTCTATGAAGTGGGGTTACCGGGGGCCTAACTACGGTACCGTGGCAGCCTGCGCTTCGGCAAATATTGCTTTTATGGATGCCTTTAACCTGATTCGTCTGGGCAAGTGCGATGCATTTATTGCCGGAGGTTCGGAGGCTCCTATTAGTGCCGGTGGTGTGGGTGGGTTTAACGCCATGCGTGCCCTGAGTGAACGAAACAATTCACCGGAAACGGCTTCGCGCCCGTTTGACAAAGATCGCGATGGGTTTGTAATGGGAGAAGGGGCCGGTGCTTTGGTACTGGAGGAACTTGAACACGCTAAAAAACGTGGCGCCAGAATTTACTGTGAACTGGCAGGCGGGGGCATGAGTGCCGATGCGCACCACCTTACCGCACCACACCCCGAAGGATTGGGTGCTGCCTTAGTAATGAGAAATGCTTTGGAAGATGCCAATATGACGGTAGAACAGATTGACTATATCAACGTTCATGGCACTTCTACTCCCTTAGGAGATATTGCCGAGTTGGCGGCCATCAAAAAGGTGTTTGGTGAGCATGCTTATCAGTTGAATATTTCCTCTACTAAATCAATGACCGGACATTTGCTGGGGGCTGCCGGTGCGGTGGAAGCCGTAGCAAGCATTATGGCGGTGAAAAACGATGTGGTTCCTCCAACTATCAATCACTTTACTGATGACCCCGACATTGATCCTCGCCTGAATCTTACCTTTAATAAATCACAGCAAAGGGTAGTAAATGCTGCTTTGAGTAACGGCTTTGGCTTTGGAGGGCATAACGCCACCGTCATATTTAAGAAGTATAAAGGATAACAGGTTGTGTCGCCCATACGGAAAATAATAAACCGATTTTTTTCTTCCGATAAGGAACTGGCTGCTTACATCAAAGGCATTACCGGTATTACTCCCACTAAAATCAGCCTGTACAAACAGGTGTTTCAGCACCGTTCGCGTTTTGTAGAGCCCAAACACAATAATGAGCGACTGGAGCTTTTGGGTGATTCTATCCTAGATGCCATTGTTTGCGAGTACCTCTTCAAAAAATACCCATATAAAGAGGAAGGGTTTATTACGGAACTGCGGGCTAAAATTGTAAACCGGAAATCGTTGAACGAAGTAGGCGCCCGGCTGGGGTTAATTGAGAAACTCACCTTCAACCGTAAAAGCATGAACGATGTGAGTAAGGATTTGGCCGGCAATACCTTTGAAGCACTGGTAGGTGCGGTATACTTAGATGCCGGTTTTGAGCCTACCCGCAAGTTTGTTCAAAAGCGCGTGTTGCAGAACCTGATTGATGTGGACGCGCTGGAAGAATAGTTACTCCGCTTTAGTGTCCTTAAATAAGTCTTTCTCCTCCACCA
>CAZLXD010000053.1:0-16690 GCA_964563185.1 uncultured Chitinophaga sp. | reverse complement strand
TAATGGCTCCGGAAAGCGTAAGGTGTGTAATGTCTTTATCAAAGTCTAAAAACTTAGGTTGAAGCGAAGGCTGCTCCATGGCATCCCATTGTTTTTTGTAAGGCGATACGGCCTCTTTGTTCATCACCACCGAGGTAATTTTCGGTTTCTCCACTTTGTGAACCTTTGCATCGCCCTGGCGCTTATAGCTAATAGCGTAATTGTTAGTATAGTGTTCGTTTACAAACTTCACAACGTCCTGCTTGGTTACTTTCTCCATCTCTTCAATCTCCTTCAGCCAGTCGGCCCACTTTATATCATTTACAAAAGTGCCCATCATGTTATAGGCGCGGCCTTCATTGGTTTCTGCCTGTTTCATGCGCTGTAACTTCAGATTTTGAATAATAGCCGGAAGCACCCAATCGCCAAACTCTCCTTTCTTCAGCTTCGCTACTTCACTCAACAGCAAATCTTTCACTTCCTCCAGCTTTTGTCCCTGCTTAGGCTCACCGTAAAATTTGTGAAAGCAGTAATCGGTGTTGTCATCAACAAACGAATATGCCTGCAATACTTTTTGCTGTTGCACCAAATCAAGATCAATCAATCCGGCCTCTCCGTTGGCCAGAATCATGTCCACCAGTTTCAGCATCAGGGCATCGCGGGTATTCGCACCTTTAAAAAGATATCCTATATAAACATGCTCAGGCTGCGGGCCGTAGTACTCGCTTGTAACGGGAGCCGCTAACTTAGGCGCAGGGCTACTGATGAAGGCAGGAATAGGAGCGCTCTTCCATGTTCCGAAATATTTTTCAATCAACTCAATGGTTTTGTCAGGATTCAAATCACCGGAAAGAACAATGGCAACATTATTCGGGCGGTAGTACGTATTAAAGTAGTTGTGAATGTTCACCATGGAAGGATTCTTCAGATGCTCTCCCTCGCCTATAGTAGTTTGTGTTCCGTAGGGGTGATTGGGCAACAATGTTTTGTTAATGGCCTGGTCGCTCCACCTGCGGTCGTTATCCTGGCTGCGGTTAAATTCTTCATAAACCGTTTCCAACTCTGTGTGGAACAAGCGCAGAACGAGTGTTTGAAAACGATTACTCTCCAACTTCATAAACTTGTCGAGAGCATTGGAGGGAATATCATTTACATAAACCGTCATATCCGTTGAGGTGAAAGCATTAGTTCCCTGTGCCCCCAACGAGGTAGTCATTTTATCATATTCATTCGGAATGGCCAGTTTCGATGCCTCGTAACTGAATGAATCTATACGGGCATAAATCAGCTTTTTCTTTGCCTCGTCTTTCTCGCTTTTATGGTATTCAAAGTTGACTGAAATAGAATCGAGTAAAACACTTTCGCTTGCCCAATTTTGCGAGCCAAAATCATGCGAGCCTTTAAACATCATGTGTTCCAGATAATGCGCTAAGCCGGTGGTTTGTGCCGGGTCAAACTTTGAACCTGCTTTAACGGCAATTAATGTTTGAATACGCGGAGCATCTTTGTTTACAGACAGGTAAACCTTTAACCCGTTTTTAAGCGTATATATTCTGGCCTGGTATGGGTCGCCCGGAATTACTTCGTAATTGGGTTCAGCCAATGCCGCCTGCGGAACAGCAGCCGTAACATTAATATTAGGAATTGCCTGCGATGAACGCGTAACTGTAGCCTGCCCGCGGACTGACTTGGTTTGCGCATTTACATTAAAGGTGGAAACAATCAGTAAAGCGAGCAAAAGTGTAATTCTCATGTTGTACTAAAATTTTGTCAATGATAAATGGTAATTGCCTGTGGTGGCAATACTTGCTTTTGTTTTAAGAATCTTTGTTAATCGTAGTCTAATTCAAGGCCCAGGCGTTCCTGCATTTTTCGGATGGCGGGGTTCTTCTCAATCAGTCTTTCCAATTTCTCTTTAGGGGTGTAGGGCTTCATGCCGCTTTTCTCTTCCTTATCTGCAATCACCAATAACTCCACATCGGCACCCACCCGCTTTGAAAAAAAGTTCTGTATGCCCAAACGCACTTCGTCAAACTGAAACTTCTGAATATCGCTTTGTACTTTCAGTTCTAGCTTCATGTCGGCATTTAATAGCGGCTTAAAAGCGCTGAAACTGATGCGCAACCCTTTTTTATCTTCAGGTATGCGAGCCGCGTATTCGTTCCATAGCGTTAAGGCACTCTCCTGATTCAATATGAGGATTTCACCAACGTACTCCTCTTCGGTAACGGTTACAAGGTTGCTCTGCTCAGGGTTATCCATGGCTTCATTCAGCAAATCAACGGTTAAAACCTTTTTGGACTTTGAAGCGGTAACAACGGGTTTAGAAGAAGAATCGGGTTTAGCGGCCACCGAAGTTTTTGGCACTGCCGAAGGAGAGGAAGGATTATTATCGGTTGGGGGAACAGGCTGTTCGGTTGTTTCCTTTACAGGCTTACGGTCAGGTGTTAACTTTTTTTTTTCGGCCGATGGGTCTGCATTCACCACCGCATTTACATAGCACATCTTAATGAGTGCCAGTTCAACAGTCAGTCGTTTGTTCTTCGAAGCCTTATACTGCACATCGCATTGGTTGCCCAGGTTAAGGCAGTTTACCAGGAAATCGGGCGAAGAAAGCGCGGACTGTTCACCATATTTTTGCCGAAGATTTTCACTCACTTCCAACAACGATAGCGTTTGTTTGTCTTTGCAGAATAGCAAATTGCGGAAGTGCTCGCCTAGCCCGAGTATAAAATCATCGCCCTCAAACCCCTTTCGGAGAATTTCATTGAAGAGTTGAAGAGTAAGCGTAAGGTTTTCTGCCAGCAATGCATCGGTTACTTTAAAAAAGTAATCGTAATCGAGCACGTTCAGGTTTTCCAGTACTGAACTGTAGGTGAGTTTACCTTCACTAAAGCTCGACAGGCGGTCGAACATGGAAAGCGCATCGCGCATACCGCCATCGGCTTTCTGCGCTATAATGTGCAGGGCATCTTCCTCGGCATCTATCTTTTCAATTTCGCAAATGTGCCGAAGGTGCTTTACAATAGTTTCCACTCCTATTCTGCGGAAATCAAAAATCTGGCAACGCGAAAGAATGGTAGGGAGAATTTTATGTTTCTCGGTAGTAGCCAGAATAAATTTGCAGTAGGAAGGCGGTTCCTCCAGCGTTTTCAGAAAGGCATTGAATGCCCCCTGTGAAAGCATGTGAACCTCGTCAATAATGTAAATTTTGTATTTACCTGTTTGCGGAGGGAACCTCACCTGATCTACTAAATTGCGGATATCATCAACACTATTATTGGAAGCGGCATCCAGTTCGTGAATATTGAACGAAGCATTCTTTTGAAACGAAGTACAACTGTCGCATTTCCCACAGGCTTCAAAATCATCGGTAATATTCTCGCAGTTAATGGTTTTAGCCAGAATACGCGCAGCTGTGGTTTTTCCTACTCCGCGAGGCCCGCAAAAAAGAAAGGAATGTGCCAAATGGCCGGTGCGGATAGCATTCTTTAGAGTAGTGGCCACCTGCTCCTGCCCCACCATCTCCACAAAACGGGCGGGGCGATACTTCCTTGCACTTACAATGTATTCAGCCATTGGGTGCTAAAATAGAAAAACAGCCCAACGGCAAACCGGTCTGTAGCTATGATTTGGAAAATGTGCATAAACTGTTACTTTTGCGCCCCTTGCCATAAAAGCAGGATCTAACAATTATTCCATAACCCAAAAAAGCAGATAAACATGCTTAGTCAGTACGAAACAGTATTTATCCTGACTCCCGTGTTGTCGGAAGACGACACCAAAAAGACAATCAGCGCTTACGTTGAGTTGTTAAAGTCCCAGGGAGCAGTGATTGTTCATGAAGAACATTGGGGACTAAAAAACCTTCGTTATCCTATTAAAAAGAAGACCACCGGCATTTACCATTTGGTAGAATACAGAACCGAGGGTAAAGCGATTGACGCGCTTGAAATCGCCTTCAGACGCGATGAGAACGTGCTTCGCTACTTAACTGTAAAGCTTGATAAGTATGCAGTAAAGTATAACGATGACAAGCGTGCCGGATTAGTAGGCCGCAACAAAAAAGTTTCAGTAACTAAACCACAGGAGGCATAATCATGGCAGCTAAAGGAGATATTAAATACCTTACAGCCACCAAAATTGGCTTGGTTAAGAAGAAGTATTGCCGCTTTAAGAAAAACGGTATTAAATACATTGACTACAAAGACCCTGAGTTCCTGTTGAAATTTATTAACGAGCAGGGTAAAATTTACCCCCGCAGACTAACCGGCAACTCACTGAAGTTCCAGCGCAAGATTTCGCAGGCTATTAAGCGTGCCCGCCATCTGAGCCTGCTGCCTTACGTAGCCGATTTGCTGAAATAGTATGGTTCAACCTTAAAAGTTAAAACGCAATGGAAATCATTCTTATAAAAGATGTAGAAAAACTGGGTTTTGCCGATGATGTGGTAAACGTGCGCCCGGGATACGCCCTCAACTACCTGTTTCCGCAGGGGTATGCAGTGGTAAAAAACGATTCAAACTTAGCGCAGCTGGCCGGCCGTGTAAAAGGCCGCGAAAAGCGCGAAGCAAAACTGCTTTCGCAGATTAACGAAATTTCTTCGCGCTTACAGGCAGCTACCTTAAAAATTGGTGCTAAAGTGGGAACCACCGATAAAATTTTCGGCAGCGTTTCGGCTCACCATGTGGCAGAGGCTATTAAAAACCAGTGCCAGATTGAAGTGGACCGCAGAAAGATTAAGATTGTAGAGGGCGAAGTAAAAACCCTTGGCAACTACACTGCCGAAGTTGGCTTAGGTGCCAGCCATAAGGTAACGGTAGCTTTCGAAGTGGTAGCTGAATAATCTCCCCACCCAACCTCCCCTGATAGGGAGGCGAAATACAAAAAGTGATAAGAAAAATACATCCCTGCCGTTTACTACGGCAGGGATTTTATTTTTAGAGCGCTTATGTTGCTGAAACAGGCTTCTTCTTTCTTACTGGTTACTCAAAAAGCAATATGTCGTGCTGAACTTGTTTCAGCATCTTTGCCTACCGTAAGTAGACCCCGAAACAAGTTCGGGGTGACATACAAGAGTTTGGTAAGCACGAGCCGCAAGTCCCTGTTCTTTGTTCTTTGTTCTTTGCTCTTTGTTCTTGGCCACAGCCAGCTCAACTTTGCTTTTCAGGAAGGAAAGTTTTTGATTAAAGGAACGGTGGCAGACCTGCAAACCAAGCGCCCCATACCCTTAGCCAACATTAAAGTAAATGATACGGGCAAGGGGGTTACCTGCGACAGCGAGGGCAACTTTAATTTGTATGTGGCCAAAAGCGATACGCTGAAGTTTTCATCGGTGGGTTACATTGCCAAGGTGTTTCATGTGTACGACCTCGACTCCACCCAACTTTACACCCTGCAAATAGAGCTGCTGCACGATTTTATAAAACTGAAGGATGTGGTTATTTACCCCTTTAGCACCAAAGAAGAATTTGCCGAGGCTTTTATGGATGCCAAAAACATAGGCAAACTTAAAATTGCCGGTATTGCCGAGCCTAAGTACAGCAACATTACCCCCAAGGCCAAGTTTACCAACCCTATTTCGTTTTTATACGAGCGCACCAAGCGCAAGCGGGCCGCCAACCCCGAGTTTAAGCCGTAAGCAGGGCCGCGCTGCTTTGTCATTTAATTGTCATTTTTTTCGGTTTCCTTTTATGTGGCGGTGTTACACTTTACTTTTAGCGGAGTAAAGCACTACCTATGAAAAAACACTACACCATTCTTATTACTCTGCTTGGCAGCTTACAGTTTGCCTGTGCCCAGCTAAACCTGCAATGGCAGGAAATAGGCCCCGATAACTTTGGCGGCTTTGTAACCGGGTTAATTATTGACAACCGCGATGCCACCCGCCAAACACTTTATGCAGGCACCCTTACAGGAGGTGTTTGGAAATCAACCAATGGGGGCGATTGGTGGGAATCGCTCGGCTGTATGGAAAGCATGGAGGTAATGTGTATAGCACAGGCTGCCGATGGCACTATTTATATTGGTACCGGCTCCACCATTTCCGGCTCCCATGGCAGCAGTTTTTACATGGTAAACACTCCCGGAAAAGGCATCTATAAACTGGATAACAACGATACCCCCGTTCACCTGAGCGCAACGGCTGCTACCGGCAACAACTCTCCCTGGGCTACAGGGGTAAGCCGGATAGCGGTAAACCCGCAAAATGGAAATCATATTGTAGCCACTACATCAAACGGAATATACCGCACCACCGATGCAGGCAACTCCTGGAATGAAATTCAGGCAAACGGCATCAGCAGCGGGCAGGCAGCCTGCGATGTAAAATGGAGCGCCAACGGACAGAATGTATTTGCCGTAGGCGGAGGGAACAACAAACTTATTCGCTCTACCGATGGGGGCAACACCTGGGAACGCATTCTGGATGTTGCAAACACGGGGTTTCCCACAACACAAGGCAGAATAGAAGTAGCCATTGCCCCCTCCAACTCTAATGTGGTTTACATACAGGTGGCTGGTTCAACGGGCGCCACTAATGGGGTTTACAAGTCTGCCGATGCAGGCAGTACATGGGATACCGTGTTGGTGAAAAGCAATTCATTCAATCCTTTTACCGACTTCAATCAGGGCTGGTTTGATAATGCCATCACCGTAATGCCCAACGACCCTGATAAGATACTGGCGGGCGGTGTAAACTTCTATTCCTATTCCCCCGCCACAGGGCCGGTTAAGTTGAATCCGTTTGTAGCCGATTACATTACCACCAGCACTTTTGTAGAGCAGTTTCAATATGTGGTGAATGACCAAAACCCTGACGAGATGTATGTGGTAACGGTAGAAGGAGTTTTCAAAGCATACAACACTAACTCCGCTTTTTCCAACTTTAATGTATTCTGGAAATCGGCCGGTATGCGGGCAGCAGGCTTTTACTCGGTGGGCGCTGCTAAAGACGGAACAGTAATGGGCGGCTGCAACGAGGTGGGCACCTTAATAAGCAACCCCGGTTCAAAGAACTTTAGTTACTTACATAAGGGCATAGGCTTTACCGAGTTTTCGCACCTTAACCCCAATGTGCTTTTTGTAGAAGATATCGCTGGCGGCTTAAGGCGCAGTGCCGATGGCGGGCAAACCTTTGATATTTGCTTTGATACGAACATTGACCCGCAGGGCCATGGCCAGCCTTCGCGGTGCGGTGGGCAATTCAACCAGAATGCCCAGTTTATAGCTCCTTTTCTGCTGCACGAAACAACAACCGCGTACAACACCATTGATAGTGTTAGTTACACCGCCAATGCCAACTACAATACAGGTGATTCTATTACTGCCATTAGCACCACTGCTTCCACACCATTTAAGTATGCGCTGCCCACCCCGGTTGCGGCAGGGCAAACCATAAAGGTGCCCGACCCGGTGAAGTCGAGATTATTTCTGGCTACCAATTGCGGAGGCTGGGTGCGCACCAAAGCACTGCAATACAATGTGGTGCCTAATACATGGTTTAGATTTCCCCAAAATGTTTCCGGAATACCTCTTACCTTTTCTGTTACAAAAGATGGAAACACGGTTTATACCGGAAATTCAGAAGGCAGAATCATCCGTACTTCCGGTTTTAATACAGTTCCATTTACAACAATGATGATGGGTGATAGTCTGCAACAACAAGTAACCCTTGTAGCTAGTGGAAGAAAAATTGAAGGCGTTACCGTTGATCAAAACAACGATAACCATGTAATATGTGCCGTAGCCGGTTATTCGCAAACCAACCAACCTAACTTATACAAAACAACCAATGGCGGATTAAACTGGACTCCTATACAGGTAGGCCCTAACCAAAACCCTGCTTATACCTGCGTAATAGACCAAAGCAACAGCAACCGCTACATAGTAGGCACCGAAAAAGGGATATGGGCCTCCACCGATGCCGGTGCCACCTGGCAGCAGGAAAGCAGCCCACTGTGCGATGTGCCCGTGTACCGCCTCCGCCAAATTTCTTTGCAAACCGATAACTGCCCGGTATTGTATGCCGCCACACAATCGCGCGGTATATGGCGTTCTACCACCCTTACCCCCAGCAACTGCGGCACTTTGGTGGGTATAAACGGAACGGTGCAGGAGAACAGTTTACAACTGCTTGTGTACCCCAACCCATCGGGCACAGGGCAGGTAAGCATACAGGTACCTTCGCAGCTTACAGGCGGTACCTTACAGGTTTTTGATGCTACCGGAAAACGGATGGCGGAACAAACTATAACCGCTGAAACCACCCAACTGCAAACTTCTTTCTTTAGTAAAGGCTTATATATAGTTACGGCAAAAGGCAATGGCTATTACCTGCATTCGAAGTTGTTGGTGGAGTGAAGAAAGTTGGGGCCTGCGCTTAGCGTATGGTGGTTTGATTGTTTAGTTGTTTAATTGTTTGCAGTTGTTTGGCACCAGCGAGACGCTCGCCTATATGGGGTTATTCCCTTCCATAAGCAACAAAACCACCACCGCCAGTCCGAAGGACTTCTTTGAAGCGGATGACAAGCCACACACTTTAAACTATCAGTAAAAGTGAGCGGCTACCTGTCTCTCCCGCCAGGCGGGAGATGCCGCTACGCGGCAGAGGGTGGTTTGTATTCACTCCAAAAAACAAACAAAAAACGGGCAGCGCAGGCTGCCCGTTTCGGTTTATAAGCGGTTTGCTTTAATAGTAAACACGAATACGGAAAGTAACCGATGCATTCACCGGGCTGCCCGTGTTGTATACATTAAACCAGTTATTGCTCAGGCCAAAGCCAATTTCACCGGCTGTAATATCGAGCGTATCACCGGGGTTAATGGTGCGCTGCTGCGGGCCTGTGCTGTTTTGCCCGCTGCTGAAACTTACGTTCAATACTGCTGCCGAAGGGCTGCTGTGGTCAATAACAATTCGGGTATTGCCCGTAAACTCCTGTGTTTGGTCGGTGGAAAGAAACTCGAAAGGAGCCAGCGTTACCGAAGTATCCTCATCGGGCTGTGCCCCTCCCCCGCTTTGGTCAATACCGCGGGCACCTTTGTAGTAATCATACAACTCCACATTGTTCAGCGAGTAATAAAGCATAACGGGGTCCAGCTGCTCTTCAATTATCACACTCATTTCGTCCATAAGGCGCACCAGTTGCTTGTTCGAAGCACTGCGGGCAGCTATGGCATCGCGCGGCTTTTGTATATCGGCTAAAAAATCGCTCAGTAAATCGGCATACTCATCTACCTGTACATCGGAAAAACCATAAGGGCCCAAAGACGCTTTTACAGGTTCCACCGTTTGGTGCATCTTTTTCATGTCGGCATACAAGTCGTTATCGCGCTTAGCATCTAAATCGGTTTTAGTAAAGCGGCAGTAGCTGCGCTTAGTAGTATTGTTCACGGCAATAGTAAAGTAAGCAAAGCCAGCACCGCTCAGCGCCAGCCCTTTGGTTTCTACCTGATTACGCAGTTGGTGCTTTGCCTCGGTTTGCCCGGTGGTGGGCGCCCCGGCATCGCCTGCCTCCAGCAGTATAGCCTGTAGTTTAGCATTAAAAGCCCCGTAAATGTGGCTGCCTATAATAGCGGTAGGGGTTAGGGCAGCACTGTTTTGGGTTAAAAAGGTAAACACCTTTTCAAACATGCTTAAGCGGTCTTCAATTACATCATCCATAGTGGTTTGTTTTTAGTGTAAAAAAAATGTGTGTCGGCTAACAAGGCAATGGCTTTGTTGCATAGCTAATGTATAGCTAAAATTAAATACCTGAAAATTTTTCCTGTAAAAATTTTTCTGTTTTATATAGGTAAAATAGAAATTAAACACGCTTTAAATACATTACATTATAACTTAACTTATCAATAAAATATTCGCGTTTTATTGACCTGTTTATTTGTTTTATTGAAGCACTTATCTGTTTGGTTGAATCACTTATCCGTTTAATTGAATGGCTTATCGGTTTGGTGGAAGAACTTATCCGTTTAGTTGAAGAGCTTATTTATTTGCTTGAAGAATTTATGGATTTGCCTGAAGCGATTATTGATTTGTTTGAATGGTTTATGGATTTGGTTGAAGAGGTTATTGATTTGCTTGAATGGCTTACAGATAGGCTTGAATGGAACGCTTTTCCCGACTATAAAAATTTATTGCCGGTATAAAAAAACGGGTAAAAATATTTATACATTAGAGGTTCTTATTAGTCTGATTACATCGCCAAACAATAAAACCATGTTTAAAGTACCCCGCCCCAGCGAATCGCTGTTCGATTTAGGCAACTATGTTAAGCTAAGGCTTAAAGAGGAGCGCCTGTCGGTACCCCGCTTTGCCAAACTGGCCCACCTTAGTTACCAAACGGTTTACGGCCTGCTTAAACAAAAGGACTGGTCCATTTCTTACATAGTGCAGTTTAGCCTATTGCTAAAGGACGACCTTACGCGCTTTTACCGCCCAAGTTTTGTGCCCGAGCAGGTGCCTAAGCCCGAACTGGATAAAGCCCAACAGGAAATAGAAGTCCTGCAACTAAAGCTGAAGGACTGCGAGCAACGCCTTGCCGAAACTGAAAAAGCCAACCTGCTTTTAACCACCGAAAACAAGTTGCTGCGGGAGATGGTGAAGGGGAAGGAGTGAGGGATTTAGGATGTAGGATTTGAGATGTGTGGTTGTGTTGTGGCGGGTTTGCTTTGGGCACAAGAACGCTTAGTTAATGGCTTGCGCTGGATTAGGGTGATAGTTGGGGATTATGACTTTCCTTCCTCCGGCTTTTCCGGCAACTTCATTTTAATGTTGTACTTGTAAAGTATGCGCTGGAAACGTTCTTCGTTTAGGAAGGGGCGGAAGAATTCATCATGAGAAAGTCTATTTCGAACTGGATATGTTCTAAGAGACAATGCTCTATCCAAGTTTAGATAAAATTCATCATCATTCTTTTTATACTTCAGTTGAAGTTTTGCAAGAAGCAGAATGTAATTGGAGCGATTAGGTGCTAACTCAATAGCTTTATGTATTGTATTATATGACTCCTTGTACCTATCGAGTTCAAAATAAAACTGAGCTAGTAAATAATAATACATGGATTTGTTTACTGCAATCGAAATTGCTTCATGCAACTCCTTTTCAGCCTCGACAAGGTTACCCTGAGCTTTGTTAATCTCAAAGCTTAGGCGATTAATTCGTGGCTCATTGGGGAGAAATTCTTTCGCGCGTAATAACAATCTTAGCCCTTCATCATACTTTTCCAAGTGCAAAAGTAGATTAGCCAAGTCCAAGTAGGCCTCTTCCTCATATGGATTTATATCTATCGCTGAATAATAATCAGAAGTAGCTTCTTCCATTTTCCCTAGGTCAACATTTATACTTGCTCTAACAATATAGAATGTTGGAGTAGGCAACAACTCGATACATTGATTAATGAGCGACATTGACTTCCCGATGTCGTTTTCGCCAAGATATTCATCGAATATTTCGTTCGCTTTTTCTTGCCTTTCAAACTTCTTCCTTTCCTCCTCATTAAAATCCTTTAAGAAAAGTATCTTAAAAAAATTACGGTAATCAACGCCTGCAAAAATTTGTCTGTCCCTTTGAAATTCGCCTATTAATAGCTCCTCTTCCTCCTCTAAACTCCTTTCAGAGTGGATTACATTAATTGTTGATTGATATAAGCTTATGTTTTCTTCGAGAAATTCTGTAATCAGGTTGTCTATTAAATCTTTCTCCTTTAATCTTTCCTCTGGCTCTTCTGTGAAAGGAACTCGACTCAGAACAAAGTGCAATGGCAGTTTTTCATCCTCCGGTGCGGTATTCCATACGCCTTTCATAATAAGTTTGCTACCGTATATATTTTCTTTATTGTTCGCAGAAACAACCACTACTTCATCAGCCAAGACGGAAAGTGTTATACCAGTAATATCAGTTACTCCGGTTCGGCTATCCACAAGCAGATAATCAGGTTTTAGTTCTTTTTCTATTAGTGCTTTCAAATGCAACATCAGGCGGTAACCATTGCCATCAGGTTCATAAAACATTTCTTTCCAATCAATAGCAGCAAGATTCTTCCAATAAGCAGTGTTATTAGTGTTACCTGCTGTAATCAGGTGTAATGGCTTCTGATATTTGCTATTCTCATTTAATCTTATGTAGTAGTCGCCATCAAGGGTTTGGGGCGCCTTCTTAGTGGATTGATATTCCGTAACAAAGTCCACTATCCCCTTCTTTTCCATGGACAGTATATTTTTCCCATCGAACTTGAATGGCAAACCAGGGGCTTCCAAGTCAAAGTCCAACATGCAAACGCTCTTGCCAAACTCTACCAAACGTTGCGCAAGGTTGGCTAACACTAAGCTGCGCCCTACGCCTCCTTTATATGAGTAAAAGGTGATAGTTTTCATGCTACGCTATTTTTAATAAAGACTTCTCCTCCTTAACCTTCTCTACTTTTAACGCTACCAGTTGAGCATTCATATTAGTAGGTATTAAAAAGCCGCTTTCATCATTAGCTTTTGCCAATGCCACTTTCGCTTTAAATACATCACATAAATCAAGTGCATAAGCTATTTGGATAAGCGTTGCAAACTTTACTTCCTGATAGTCGTTTGCCTCATACTTTTGGATTTGCTGTGCATGTAGTTCCGCTTTTTCAGCTAATTGCTCCTGCGAAAGCCCCTGTGCAATACGGGCTTTTATCAGCATATCGCTTAACTGGCTAAAGTTGTTGCATGTAATTTCCTTAGCATGCCCCTGCTTATAAGATTCATATTCTTTAATCTCCTCTTCTATTTCTTCAACGAATGAAGTCAAGGCCTCTCTATCTGAGATATAAGCTATTGAGCTTTTATCAATAGCTGACTCATCAAGCTTCTTAATCTGCGCTCTATATTCTTCTAAAGTACTAATGCGCCTACGGTAATGCGATTCATTTTTTATCATAACTTCTAAATATTTAACTCTATAATACCCTTACTAACTATAAAACTCTCAGGTCTATCATCTTGCTGAAATGTATCTAAAAACGACTTGTTGTTATCCCCGTTTATCATTCCAATCCTAAAGAACTCTCCGCCAAACTCTCTTTTTTGTAAATCGCGCTTGTTTTCAAATTTGAAAAATGTAAAACAAATGTGGAAGCACTTGTTTAAGTCTAACCCTGTATCATCCCATACAACATCATAATCTCCTGGTTCTGGTCTATCATCTCTTAAAAAACTACCATCAAGGAAAATTCTCTTACATCCAAAGTCTTTTAAGATTGAAATAGCATCTAGCAACTTACCCAACATAATTTTTCGCTTAGGGCTGTAACCAAATCTTTCCTCTATTTCCGCCCAAGAGTCAGCTAAGTGAATACCCGCTGGCAGGTAATGGGTATCAGGGTCATTAGGCGGTATCATTCACAACGTTTTTATTGTGTATTATGTTGCAAATTAGACCAAATATTTAGAAAAAAAACAAATTTTGCTCATTTTGATAGTTTTTGAGACCTAATAACAACTATTTAATTGTGTAAAGAAATAAGTAATTGCCCCTACTCATACCTCAACGCCTCCACCGGGTCTAAGTCGGCAGCGCGGTTGGCGGGGTAGTAACCGGCAGCAAGGCCTACTATAAAAGTAAACACCACACCGCCCAGCACCCACTGGTAAGGGAATATAAAACCCGATTGCAGAAACACGCCTACCAGGTTGCCTATAAGTATACCCAGCACTATGCCCAGTGCCCCGCCTATCTGGCAAATAACAATAGCCTCGGTTAAAAACTGTATGCGTATGTTGCGCTTGGTGGCCCCCAGCGCCTTGCTGATGCCAATTTCGCGGGTGCGCTCGTTTACGCTTACCAGCATAATGTTCATGAGGCCTATGCCTGCGCCTATCAGCGTAAGCACCCCAATTACTATGGTGGCAATTTTTACATACGAAAGCTGGCTGAGGATTTGGTCGGCCAGGCGCTCGCTTTTATCAATGCTGAAGTCGTTTTCATCGTTCAGGCGCAGGTGGCGTATGCCGCGCAGTATGCCGGTGGCTTCGTCAATAGCCATATCCAGTTCGGTGGCATCGCCCACCATTACGTTCAGGGCATAGGTGGCATCTTCGCTGGGGAAACTGTAGCGCGAGTTAATGAGGGGTATCATTACCTGGTTATCGGTGGCTATCTGGCTGCTGCCCTTGCTGGCCAGTATGCCCACCACTTTATACTTTTTGCTGCCTACGCTAATCAGTCTTCCCACCACGGTATCGTAGGGTTCAAACACTTTGGCCACTACATCTTTGCCCAGCAGCACCACATCACTGCCGTTTTCAATTTCGGTTTTCGAAAAATTGCGCCCCTCCCCTACCGTGTAGCCCGATACCTTCAGGTAGTTTTCGTCTACCCCGAACACCATTACATTGGGGTTGGTTTTTTTGCTTTGGTACACCACTATGGCACTGCGGTTGGCGGGTATGGAAGCCGAGATAACCGCAGGGTATTTAAAGTTTTCCTTAAAACTGTTTACCTGCTGCAGGGTAATAGACGGGTTTTCGGCTTTGCGGTTTCTGCGGGGGCCTCCGCTTCTGCGAATGGTGCCTTCGCTGCGTATGGTAAAGGTGTTGGAGCCCATTTCGGTAAAGCTGCTTACCATTTTAGTGCGTATGCCTTCGGTGGCGGTAAGTATGCCAATGAGTGCCGTAATACCGAACATAATAATGGAAACAGTGAGGGAAGTGCGAAGCAGGTTGGTGCGTATTACGCGCAGCGCCAGGTTAATATTCTCAGCAAAATTCACGGAGCGAACTTATTGAAAGTTTTACAGCTATCAGCCCATCCAGTCAATATGGCGCAAATAAGCCAAACCGCTGTTTTGTGCACCGGCAAAAGCAAGTAGGTTCTTTTCGTAAAGTTTTTTGGCTTCGGTACGCTGCCTGGCGGTAGTAAGGTGTATGGCTTTACTTAAAAACTCAAGGGTATGTTTTTCAATTATATAAAATGAACTATTGGTTTGCTGATAATATTTGTAATTGCGTAAAGCGCCAGCAAGCCATTCAAAATTTTCAAGTTGGTAGTTGGCAATCAATTGGTAAACCATAGCTACCCGGTAAATAACGGGCATTTTTTCGCGGGCAATTTTCGACCGGTTAAAAAGCAACAAATAATCCAGTGCACGGTGGTATTCCTTTTCTTTTAAACACAATGCCGCAATGCTTATGTGCAGTTTAATTAACTCCGGCTCGTTAAAGCCCCCCACATGCTGTGGCATTTGCCCTTCAATTAACTTTAACAAACGCTTCCCCTCACCCCCCCCTTTACCCGAAAGATACGCATTCAAGCGCAAACGGGTAAGGCAAATAAACCGGTGCGATATAGCCCATTTACTTACCGGATTAAACTGTTCCAGTTCATTCATCAAATCCGTTGCCGGCTCACCGCAACTTTGCATAGAAAGAACAGCGTTAAAAATGGAATTGATATATCCTATTTCGCTGCCTGAACTTACTGAAGCCAATGGTTTTGAAAGTTGCACTATTCGAAAATTGCTTTCCGATGCTTCGTTGTAATTGAACGATACAGTTTGTAAAAGGCTTTGTGTAGCTTCTTTCATAATACAGGAACGGGCAGTACCCGTTTTTTGCTTTTTACTCAAAAGCGGGCTTTCCGAAAATACTTTCAAATCCGCAGCATCTTTCTTCCCCCGCTGCAAATAGGCCTCGTGTACTTCAAGAAAAAATTTACAAAACACCCTGTAATCCGATACTTTTTCGCGTGCAGCAACGGCATTATTCAAAAAACGCTGCGAAAGATGCAACTTAGGCGCCATGTTGGCCAGCAGCCATAAAACAAACTCCTCTGATTCAAACTCCTCATACTGTTGGGCTTCTTTTAAGGCTTCTAACAGCAGGTCAACAGCCTGCTCGGTCATTTTTCGGCTATAAAGCGTTTCCGCTAACTCCAGTTTCCTCCAAATCTGCAACCGGGCATATTGGGGTTGAAGCTGCTCGCACAGCGAGCATAAAATGGCCTCATACAGGTACGATTTGGCTTTCCCCAGGTGGCCCGTAAATTTTTCGTTCTTGAATTTTATTTTTGCTCCCGTATCATTTTTCACTTCGCCTGCAGCTATGGCATTAAACAAGCGCATGAAATTTGCATCGGCCTTAGCGGCATACTTTTCTTTAAACACTTTTTTTTCTGTCGGGTGCAATGTTTCTATAAGAATATACAGGTCGTTCTTTTTCATGGAAGTAAGATGCTCACTCATTTCCTTTTTTCAAAATTTTTGTTTTGCCGCAAGGTTGGCCTGTTCCATGTTTGTGTAATTAAACCACAGCTATATGAAAAAACAATTTACCCTTCTTGCAGCCCTGCTGCTTATTGCGCTTTTTACCAACGCACAAACTAATTACGCTTTTGAACCCGGTGACAACTATGGCGATGGCACCAAAAACATGATTGGGCAAAGAGAATACCAATGGGACAACGACAGTTTAAAATGGGACGATGTGGATTCTTTCAATTTGCATTACGATGCTAATAATCTATTAACGCTTCGCAACACTTTATATGCTGATACTACCATTACCGGACCGTGGATAAGCAGGCAGGTAAGCACCTTTGCTTACGATGCCAACGGATGGCTGGTGGCGCAGGATGATACCACACCTGTTACCTATAGCGGCACTACCATGGGTGATCGATATGAGTTTACTTACAACGGAAACGGGCTTGAATTGCTCAAAAACCAAAAAAGTTGGCACCCAATCA
>CAZLXD010000052.1:8491-16713 GCA_964563185.1 uncultured Chitinophaga sp. | reverse complement strand
GAATAAATTGTTCCTTCGCCTGCATGAAAATTATTGGCATTATTCCCGCGCGCTATGCATCGTCCCGCTTTCCCGGTAAACCTCTTGTGAACATCGGAGGAAAAACTATGATACGCAGGGTATATGAGCAGGCGCTAAAGGCTCCAACTTTAACCGAAGTAATGGTAGCTACCGATGATGAACGAATATACCATGAGGTAAAAAACTTTGGGGGCAAAGTAGTTATGACATCGTCCATACACAAAAACGGAACGGAACGATGTGCAGAAGTGGCAACACAGTTACAGGCCGATGTTGTAGTGAATATACAGGGGGATGAACCTTTTATACATCCGGAACAGATTAACTTACTCGCTAAGAGTTTTGAAACAACTACTACGCAAATTGCCACACTGGTAAAGGAACAGCCCCTTAATGAAGAATTACATAACCATGCCCGTATAAAAGTGGTTATGAATAAACAGGGCGAAGCCATGTATTTCAGCCGCAATGTTATTCCGTTTATCAGTCAACATTCCGAGTTTACCATAAAGGGGTTTCAGAAGGCTAAAGAAGCCGATAACGCAGAAAAATTTCCTGCCGAAGTTTCACCCTTTCGTTTTTTTAAGCATATCGGCATATACGCTTACCGCAGCCAAATTCTACAGGAATTAGTACAGTTGGCCCCCACCCCTTTGGAATTAGCCGAAAGTTTAGAACAATTACGCTGGCTGGAGAACGGCTACCGTATAACCTGCGTACAAACGGTGTATGATAGTTTATCCATTGATACCCCGCAGGACATAGAAGCGGTTAAGCACTTATTCTAATAGCCTTAATTGATTGTTTTATGAAAATGCCCTTACATAGTCATCATGAGAAACAAAAATAACGTTACACTAAGGGAGGCTTTGGACAGTATGGTTAAAGACCTGAAGTTAAAACACGGTATAGACGAAGTGCGCATTCGGGAGGAATGGGCTAGACTGATGGGAGCCCCCATTTCGAAATACACTAAGGAAATTTCTCTCCGCAAAGGGAAACTCTATGTAAAGGTTGAGTCGGCTCCGTTAAAACAGGAATTAAGTTTTTCGCGCGATAAAATAAAGGAGTTGTTTAACAAAGAACTGGGAGAAGAGATAATACACGAAGTAGTCATCTTCTGACACCCACAATTACCCAAGCAATCCACAAATGCCTGTTAGGAGTAACGGTAGAGCAGTTAGTAAAACATATATCTTGCAGTCAGTGGCTATAAATGTGAGGCAGCTATTAGTAATTATATTTCTTACCGTGCTTTGCCGGCACGAAACGGTGGCGCAAATACCTGCAGAAAACGGTTCCACTGAAACTCTCAAACTTCGACTAATGATGGTGGATGCCACTTTAGAGTTAAACGAAGCTATGTTACAGGGAGTAAAAGCAAGTATGGACACCCTTAATTTACCCGAAAACACCAGCCCTACAAAGGATAAGGACATACAAACAACCCTTATCCGTATGAAACGAGCCCGCGATAAGGCTTTACTAATGCCGTATTTACAACACATGCAGGATAGTCTTAGTAATGAAGTAGCCGTTTTGAAAATAGAGAAAGAAAAATTGGAGGGTATGCTTACCCCTGCTACCCAGGTTCAACCCGTAGAGATAAAAATACAAACGTTAGTTTCAAAAAAGGATACTCTGATTTTTGAAACAAAAACAAATGTAACCAGCGGAGAAACAGAAACAGTGGTGAAGAATATTACTACCAACGAGGTGATAGTAATTAACGAGAACATGACCAAAGCCGAGAAACGGCAAAGCGAACGAAAACTGCGCAAGTATAAGGACCTTATTCCGCTCGATACCGTTTTTGTGTACGATATGGGGCCGGCTATTAAACCCGAACCTGAGTTAAAAAAGGTTCCAGTAGCCGATACTACAGCGGAAGTGACTGCACAGGTAAAGCCGGATAAGAAGGAGCCTAAAAAAGGCGACAAAAAACCATCGGCAAAGCAAACAACCAGGGCGGAAACATTACTAAAGAAAGCACAGAAGGAGATAGAAGTTGCAAACTACCCCGCAGCAGAAAATTACCTACAGCAATCGTTAGAACTGCAACCGGAATACTACGCAGCCTGGTACGAACTGGCTAAAATGGATGCTGCCAATGGATTTGTGTCAAAGGCGCTCAAAGAGTTTGAGAAGTGTTTGCAAATTGACAGTACTAAGCCGGAGGTGCATTATGAAATGGGGCTTCTTTACTTAAAAAACAGTCGTAAAAAAGAGGCACTACAAAGCTTTAGCAAAACACTTGTTTACAATCCTTCCTCGATAGAGGCGCTGATGCAGCGCGCAGCGATTTACAGCGATTTTAAGCGCTTGTTTGATGCTATACGGGATTATGAAAAAGTGATACAGATTGATAAAACTTACTTTGCAGCATACCGCGCCAGAGGCATTGTGAAAATGAGTTTCAGGCTGTATGACGATGCCTCGGACGATTTTACACGCTACCTGATATTTGAACCGGAAGATGCCGAGAGTTATTACTACCGGGGCTTGTGCCATTTGGCAAACAATGAAATGGCCGATGGCTGCATTGATTTATCGGTAGCCTCGCAAAATGGGCATACCTTGGCCAAGAAGGTAATAAGTGAAAAGTGTAAATAGCCGGCTAAAGTTCCTTTACTATATTGCTTTATGCTTAAGCGCTACGGTTTTATTATAGCCGGCCCTCTTCTTTCGTTCATCTCATACCTACTACTTAGTAACAGAGGTGTAGAGCAATCGGCTGCACTGATGGCATTCATAGTTACCTGGGTGGCATTCTGGTGGCTTACCGAGGCGGTTGATTTAGGGGTTACTGCGCTTTTGCCTTTTATTCTGTTACCGCTGTTTGGAATTGCACGGGCAGAAGATGTAGCCATGCAATACATGGATCAGATAATATTTTTGTTTATAGGGGGCTTCTTTATAGCCTATGCTATGGAAAAATGGGGGCTTCATGAGCGGGTAGCTTACCGTATCGTCCTATTTATGGGCAATAAGCCTTCCAAAGTGCTGCTTGGCGTTATGCTTACAGCATATTTTATTTCCATGTGGATAAGCAATACGGCTACTGTAATGATGTTGATTGCATCAGTACTCGCTATTACCAAACAAAAAGAAATATACCATGAGGCTGCCCGAAAAGGGAGTGCAACATCTCTACTTTTGGGACTATCATTCAGCGCTACTATTGGGGGAATGGCTTCACCGGTAGGCACTCCCCCCAACATGATTTTTCTCGGTTTTATGGCTCGTGAGCTACCTGAAATGCCTCCTATTGGTTTTTTGCAATGGATGAGTTTCGGTATCCCTTTTTCATTAACACTTTTAGTGGTGTGTTACTTCATCCTTCGAGTGTTGTTTGTACCAGCTATAGTAGATTTTGAATTTGACATGAGTGTAATAGACGATAAGAGGAGAAGCCTTGGGAAAATGTGCCGCGAAGAGAAATACGTCTTTACAGCGTTTATCATCACGGTGTTGCTATGGCTTTTTCGCGACAACCTGAATTTAGGCATTATTGAAGTTAAAGGATGGAGTAACCTGTTTGGGCAGCATGGGAAGTTTATTAAAGACAGTACCGTAGTTGTGTTCACTTCCTTTTTTCTTTTTGTTCTTCCTTCTTCAAAATCAGAAAACAAACGGTTGCTGGAATGGAATGATGTAAAGCAATTGCCCTTTAATATTATTCTGTTGTTTGGTGGAGGTTTTGCACTTGCCTACGGATTTGAAACTTCAGGGCTAAGCAATTTACTGGCCTCGAACTTAAGCACTTTAAACGGGGCCCCTGTTGTACTGATACTTTTGGGGCTTTCGCTCTTGGTTACGACACTTAGCGAGTTTGCCTCTAACACTGCCAGTATACAGTTAATGCTGCCGGTTGTTTTACCATTGGCATCAAGTCTTCACCTCTCTCCTCTCCTGCTAATGCTTACCGCTACTTTTGCAGCTTCGCTTGGGTATATGCTACCTGTGGCTACATCGGCCAGCACCATAGTGTATGGAAGTAATCAGATTGATGTAAAAGATATGATGAAAGCCGGCTTACTGCTTGACATCATTGGGATTCTTTTATTGCTTTTTTTCGTATGCACTTTGGGGAACTTTGTCTTTGACTTTTAATTGTACTGAGTATGAAATGAAAAAAAATCCATTTATGGGTTTCACTCCACTTTACCCATTATGCGCAAAACACTTTCCTCTTTTAAAGCAGGATAAGTTTTCGGTGATTGATTACATCTGTATTGAGTAGGCTACTCAACAATAAACCAAGGATTGAGCAAGTTCTCCTTATTGTAAGTAAGTGGGATCATTTCGGGGTATTGAAGTACCTGTTTACCCGCACACGATACTACAGCGTGAGCAGCTGCGGTGTCCCATTCCATGGTTGGGCCAAACCTCGGATAAACATCTGCCTTACCTTCCGCTACTAAGCAGAACTTCAACGAACTACCCGATGAAACAAACTCTACCTGCTTACCTGTAGCCTTTAAATCCTCCACAAACAGTAGGGTTTCATCGCTCAGGTGCGAGCGGCTGCCTACTACATTTACTTTAGGAAGTAAACTATAGTGCTCGGCTGCATCTATTTGAACTAATGTTCTATTGCTCTTTGAAAAGGTAAATGCTCCGGCTCCTCTCACACCCACATACCCTTTTTCAAAAGCGGGAGCATATACTATCCCCAATACCGGTTGTCCGTTTTCAACCAGCGCCATGTTAACGGTAAACTCTCCGTTCTTCTTAATAAACTCTTTTGTACCATCCAAAGGGTCAATCAGCCAAAGGCGCTCCCAATTTTTCCTCTCGGTATAAGCTGTTTGCCTGGTTTCCTCTGAAATAAACGGAATATCGGGATGATACCTTCTTAGCCCTTCCAATATGATTTCATTCGATTTTCTGTCTGCCGCTGTTAGAGGAGACTTATCGCTTTTCTCCTCCACCGAAAAGTCGTGCCCATAAATTTCCATAATTGCATCACCAGCACTCACGGCAATACTATTTAGTATTTCTACATCAATCTCTTTATACTTCATAAGCTACAATAAAAGGTCAATACAGCTTTTCAGGCTATCCCGCCAGTAGGGAATTCCTGTGCTAAATGTTTCTTTAAACTTTCGCTTGTTCATTACACTATACTTAGGCCTAAGTGCCGGAGTAGTATACTGCGAAGTTTCTATAGGTAAAATTTGAGTTTTTAAGCCGGTAAAATCGCGAATAGCTATTGCAAAGTCATACCAAGAGGCAACGCCTTCGTTACTGTAATGATAAATGCCGGCTTTCCATTCATCACGCTGCGCAATGTTTAAAATAGCCCCTGCCAAATCCCGGGCATAAGTGGGGGAACCTACCTGGTCGTAAACAATACCCAAGGATTCCCGCTCTTTACAAAGACGAATAATTGTTTTTACAAAGTTGTTGCCAAACGAGGAGTACACCCATGAAGTGCGAAAAACCAAAGCTTCAGGATTATGCTTCATCACAAGTTCCTCTCCTTCAAGTTTCGATGCTCCGTATACACTTAAAGGGTTTACGTCATCTTCCTCTATTAATGGCCGGGCAATACTTCCATCAAAAACGAAGTCTGTGCTAATATGTATATAGCGGCAACTGTTCTCACCACAAATTTTGGCAAGAACCCCGGCTGCTGTGGCATTTACAGCATAAGCTGCTGCTTTATCTGATTCTGCTTTATCAACAGCAGTGTAAGCGGCAGTATTAATCAGAACGTCAAAACTTTCGCTCTTAAAGAGCGTTCTTATATCTCCCTCGTTTGTAATATTCAAATCCTGATGACCGACAAAGGTGAAGGAATGCGACTCCAGTAAAGAAGAAAGAAAGTTAATCTCAGTTCCTAATTGTCCGTGTGCTCCGGTTACTAATACACGTTTCATTCTACGAATTCAAAATTGTTTACACAGTTATTGAGCAGAGGTAAGTTGTTGTCCTTGTCAGATATAACGGCTTTCGATAAATCTATACCCCAATGTATATTTAAAGAAGGGTCATTGTAAGCTATTCCACCTTCACTTTCCTTTGAGTAGTAGTTATCGCACTTATACTGAAATATGCAGGATTCCGTCAGCACCGAAAAACCATGTGCAAAACCACGAGGAATATAAAGCTGTTTTTTATTTTCAGCTGATAACTCGACACCAAAATACTGCCCAAAAGTTGGCGAACCTTTGCGAATATCAACCACTACATCAAAAACAGCTCCCTCTACAACGCGAACAAGTTTTGCCTGAGCAAAAGGATTCAACTGATAGTGTAGTCCGCGCAATACTCCGTATGATGATTTAGATTCATTGTCCTGTACAAAAACAGACTCAATACCTGCTTCACTAAAGGTTCTTTGATTGAAGCTTTCGAAAAAATATCCTCGACTGTCAGCAAATACTTTCGGCTCAAAAATCTTCAACCCGGGAAACCCGGTCTCTACAAAAGGCATAAATTAGTTGTTGTTATTACAATGTGTTATTCAATAATTTTCCACTGGCAATAGCCTTGCTCAAATACTTCAACTTAAGGCATTCTTTAATTGTTTCTATCTGCCTGGGTTGATGTAAGTCTAATCCAATCATCTCTACCATGCCTTTATCAATCATTTTCTCAGCGGTTACACGCGCATCGTGGCCGTATTTTCCAAGTAACGATAGAATATTTATCTGAAACAGAATGCTCCTGTCCTTTAATGAATTATAGGATTCAAAACTTTTTTCGTAGAAATACGGATATCTTTCAGGGTGTGCCAATACTATTCTGTAGCCGGCTACCTGGAGTTTGTAAAAAATGTCGTTGACGTTATTCGCCCTATTCAGATACGACAACTCCACCAGGACAAAGTTTTTTCCGAATGTGAGCAAATCGCGTTTTTCTGCTTTTTCCCCTAAACTCTCATCCGCATAATACTCTGCCGCAGCATCAAACTCTATATTAATGTTGTTTTCAACAATAGCCTGCCTTACTTTATCTCTTCCGGCAAGAATAGTTTGTGCAGAGTTATTATATCCATCACTTACCACATGAGGCGTAGTAATTACTTTACGAAAACCAAGCAACTCCAATTGCCTTAGCATAAAAATGGAATCGTCCATACTTTTGGATCCATCGTCAATTCCCGGAATAAGATGAGAGTGCATGTCTACAGCAAGTGCACTTAAGCTCTGCAAAACAGTATATGTTTCCTGCTTATTCCCGAAAAGCGACTTAAGTTGTTCAAACATTTGCAGCTAAGATATTCTTTTGCGGTTTAGGGAATCTATGCTGCTCTGTTACTGGTATATCTTTTGGAAGTACTCAACTGTAATTTCCAAGCCTGTTTTAAAATCAAACAATGGCTGGTAGCCCAACTGCTGTTTAGCTTTGCTGATATCGGCCAGAGAATTACGGACATCCCCTGCACGAGTTGCGCGGTAAGTTGGAAGATGACTACTGTTTAGCTGCTGCTGTATGCTTTTGTATAACTCGTTTACGGAGAAGTTTTTGTTAACCGCTATATTAAATACATGTGTTGTTACATTGGCATCGTAACTTAACATCGCTTTAATGTTAGCCTGAACGGCATTTTCAACAAATGTAAAATCGCGGGTTTGCTCCCCATCTCCATCAATAAACACTTCTTCCTTTTTAAGTATTTTACTTACAAAGAGAGGGATAACTGCAGCATACATGCCGTTAGGGTCTTGTTTTGGCCCAAAAATATTGAAGTAGCGAAGTCCAATTGTATTCATGCCGTATACTTTCTGAAAAACATGAGCATACAATTCATTGGTATACTTACTAACTGCATAAGGTGAAAGTTGCTGACCTATCTTTTCTTCTACCTTAGGCAATGTCTGCTCATCGCCATACACCGAAGAAGAAGACGCATAAACAAACTTTTTTACTCCGGCATCTTTCGCTGCCGTTATCATATTTACAAACCCACCAACATTTACATCATTAGTATTCCATGGTTCGTTAATAGAACGAGGAACAGAACCTAATGCGGCCTGATGCGATACAAAATCAATACCAGCGCAGACTTTTCGGCAATCATTCAAACTCCTTATATCCCCTTCAAAAAAATCAAATGCCGGATTTGCCTTAAAATCTTCAATGTTCGACAAACGACCGGTGGCTAAATTGTCGAAAACACGAACCTTACCGGCACCATGCTTTAACAGATATTCTAGAATGTTGGAGCCTATAAAACCCGCGCCCCCAGT
>CAZLXD010000052.1:0-8481 GCA_964563185.1 uncultured Chitinophaga sp. | reverse complement strand
ATCTAGAGAATGATATTTTGTTTCGTACATGGAATTTTACCTTGCTTCGTATTGCTTTTCATAATAGTTCTGATACTCCCCTGAAGTAACATGATTAAGCCAATCCTCATTGGCAAGGTACCAATCCACAGTCTTTTCCAAGCCTTCTTCAAACTGCAGTGAAGGCTTCCAGCCAAGTTCGTTCTGTAATTTGGTTGAATCTATAGCATAGCGCAAATCGTGCCCTGCGCGGTCTTTTACAAAAGTGATTAGCTTTTCGTTCGCTCCGTCTTCTCTACCTAACTTCTTGTCCATTATCCGGCAAAGCAGTCGAATAACATCAATATTTGTCCACTCGTTATGCCCGCCTACGTTGTATGTAGAGCCATTTCCGGCTTTGTGGTAAATGGTATCAATTGCGCGTGCGTGGTCAATTACATATAACCAGTCGCGCACATTTTCGCCTTTGCCATAAATAGGGAGTGGTTTATTGTTCTTAATATTATTGATACAGAGAGGAATCAATTTTTCCGGGAAATGATTAGGGCCGTAATTGTTCGAACAGTTTGAGATAACACAAGGCATGTTATAGGTGTCATAATAAGCTCTTACAAAATGGTCGCTTGAGGCCTTAGATGCTGAGTATGGACTGTGAGGGTGGTAGGCTGTTGCTTCTGTAAACAGGCCGGTATCTCCCAGCGTTCCATATACTTCATCGGTAGATACATGATAGAATCGCTTATCAGTAGGAGCCTCCTTATCTTTTGTACAACCCCAAACTAATTTTGCAGCATTCAAAAGATTAACTGTTCCTATTACGTTAGTCATTACAAATTCGAGTGGGTTTGTAATGCTCCTGTCCACGTGGCTTTCAGCAGCCAGGTGAATTACTCCGCCAAACTGCTTTTCCTGAAAAAGTTGAGTAACAAATGCAGCATCTGTGATATCGCCCTTTACAAAGGTGTAGTTGGGGCTTCCCTCTACATCTTTCAGGTTTTCGAGATTCCCTGCGTATGTAAGTTTGTCAAGGTTATAAATATGGTAGTCAGGGTATTTTGTAACAAATAGCCTGACTACATGCGAACCGATAAAGCCGGCTCCTCCGGTTATTAATAGCTTCTTCATTTTATTACAAACTCCAGTATTTGAAGTTCTTTATATTATTCCGTAAATCACCTTTCACATCCACCACTATACCATCCTGTTTCAGAATCCCTGCAAAGAAGGCATCATTCAGGTCCGAGAACTGATCGTGGTTAACAGCTACTATTACAGCATCGTAATCTTTACCATACTCTTTATGAAGATGGATGCCGTACTCCTCGTGAAATTCCTCTGCATCAGCAAGAGGGTCCACCACCTCAGTAATAACAGAGTATCGCTTTAGTTCTTCAATTACATCTACTACCTTACTATTTCTAATATCGCTTACATTTTCTTTGAAAGTAGCGCCCATCACCAATACTCGGGTGGCATCAATCTGCTTATGTAGCTTAATCAGTTGCTGAACAAGTTTACGGGCAACGTGTGCGCCCATGTCATCGTTAATTCTTCTTCCGGCTAAAATTACTTCAGGATTGTATCCCAACTCATTCGACTTATAGGTTAAATAGTAAGGATCAACACCTATGCAATGACCACCTACTAATCCGGGAAAAAATTTTAGGAAGTTCCATTTCGTTCCGGCCGCTTCCAATACTTCATAAGTATTAATTCCCATTAAGTCAAAAATGCGCGAAAGCTCGTTCATTAGAGCAATGTTCAGGTCACGCTGGGTGTTTTCAATAATTTTAGCAGCCTCTGCCACTTTTATACAAGAAGCGCGGTGAGTACCCGCAGTAACAATTATTTCATAAGTACGGGCAATTATATCCAGCGACTCTGCATCGCTTCCGGATACTACTTTCTTGATTTTAGTAATAGTGTGTTCCTTGTCGCCCGGATTAATCCGCTCAGGCGAATAGCCTAATTTAAAATCTCCGTTCTTCAGACTTAAGCCCGAAACCTGTTCCATAACCGGCAAACAATCATCCTCAGTGCAGCCGGGATAAACGGTGGATTCAAACACCACATAGTCTCCCTTTTTAAGTGCTTTACCAATGGTATTTGAAGCTGCCAAAACCGGTTTTAAATCCGGAACATTGTGCTTATCAACCGGAGTAGGAACCGCAACAATAAAGAAGTTAGCCTGTTTTAAATCTTCAATGTTAGCAGTGAATAATATATCAGTTCCATCGAAATCCTTTGCCTCTAATTCATTACTGGGGTCAATACTCTGCTTCATCAGGTCAACCCGCTTTTGATTGATATCGAACCCGATTACTGAAATCTTTTTGGCAAACTCTAAAGCAATAGGTAAGCCTACATAGCCGAGGCCTATTACCGCTAACTTCTTCTTTTTGTCTAGTAAATCCTGAACCATTGTTTATTTGATTTTTGTAACACTTCCGTTTTGTAATTGATACTTCTCTTTACTCTCCTGGCACTCAGCAATCCCTTCGCTGTTGAATTGTAAACGATGACCATACTCGCTCATCCAGCCAATTTGTTTTGCAGGATTTCCCACTAACAAGGCATAAGCGGGAACATTTTTTGTAACCACTGCACCTGCTCCTATAAAGGCATACTCCCCTATATCATGTCCGCAAACTATGGTAGCATTGGCACCAATAGAAGCGCCCTTCTTTACTACTGTATTGGAATATTGCCCTCTTCGGTTTACTCCGCTGCGTGGATTAGTAACATTGGTAAACACACAGGATGGGCCTAGAAATACATCATCCTCACACGTTACCCCTGTATATATGGAAACATTGTTTTGCACTTTCACGTTATTGCCCAACTCAACACCGGGAGACACTACCACATTCTGTCCGATATTGCAGTTTTCACCCAATACACAATCAGACATAATATGGCTGAAGTGCCAAATTTTAGTTCCTTTCCCAATTTTACATCCTTCGTCAACAATAGCACTTGGATGAACATAGTAATCCGTTATATTTTCTCCCATCAGTCGAATCGGTGCTTTGATTTGTATAGTTCTTCCTGAGGGAGGTTGCGGAAGTAATCATAAGTTATCTTCAGCCCTTCTTCACGTGTAACCTTCGGCTCCCAACCCAATAACTGCTTTGCACGTGTTATATCGGGCTGTCGCTGCCTGGGGTCGTCAACAGGCAATGGCTTGTAAATTACCTTTTGAGTAGTTCCTGTTAGTTTTATAATCTCTTCGGCAAACTGGCTTATGGTTATTTCGCCCGGATTACCTATGTTAATCGGTTGGTGGTAATCACTAAGAAGTAAACGGTAGATACCTTCCACTAAATCATCTACATAGCAGAATGAACGGGTTTGGCTGCCATCGCCAAATACAGTCAAGTCTTCTCTACGCAAAGCCTGGCCTATGAAGGCAGGAAGAACTCTTCCATCGTTTAGGCGCATACGAGGGCCATAGGTATTAAATATGCGTACAATCTTAGTATCTACTCCGTGGAATGTGTGGTAGGCCATTGTAATGGCTTCCTGAAAGCGCTTGGCCTCGTCATAAACTCCACGTGGGCCTACAGGGTTTACATTCCCCCAGTAATCCTCATTTTGCGGATGCACCAACGGATCTCCATAAACTTCGGAAGTTGATGCAACAAGAATAGTAGCCCCCTTCGCTTTAGCCAAACCTAAAAGGTTATGTGTGCCTAACGACCCAACCTTTAATGTTTGAATAGGAATTTTAAGATAGTCGATAGGAGATGCGGGAGAAGCAAAGTGAAGAATGTAATCTATGTGCCCCGGTACATGTACAAACTTTGAAACATCATGATGATAAAATTCAAACTGTTCCAGTTTAAAAAGGTGTTCAATGTTTTTCAGATCACCGGTAATTAAGTTATCCATACCGATAACCCGATATCCTTCTTTAACAAACCTGTCGCAAAGATGTGAGCCAAGGAAACCCGCAGCACCTGTTATAAGTACTCTTTTCATGCCTTCACTGTTTCTCTTCCTATGCTATAATAAGTAACCCCGTGCTCTTTCATAAGAGCGGTACTGTATAAGTTACGCCCGTCAAACACCACCTTATCTTTAAGATTAGCTGTTATCTTTTCAAAGTCAGGGGAACGGAATTCGTTCCACTCTGTGGCTATTACTAAAAAGTCTGCATTGTCTAACGCCTCATATTCATTCGCGGCAAAAACCACCTTATTGCCATACAGCTGTTTTACATTCTTCATAGCTTCAGGGTCATAGGCTTGCACCTTCGCTCCTGCTTCCAGCATTTTGTCAATTAAATACAAGGCTGGTGCTTCCCGAATATCATCGGTATTTGGTTTAAACGCCAAGCCCCAAAGAGCAATGGTTTTGCCGTTCAAGTTTCCGTTATAATGTTTAAGAATAGTTTGAAAAAAACTCTCCCGTTGCAGGTAATTTACCTTCATTACAGCATCAAGAATCCTGAAATCGTAATTGTATTCTTTGGATGTATGATATAGTGCCTGTACGTCTTTAGGAAAACAACTTCCTCCATATCCCACACCGGCAAACAAAAAACGCTTTCCTATTCTTGAATCGGTACCAATTCCTTTTCGAACATTATCCACATCAGCTCCAACCTTATCGCACAGGTTGGCAATTTCGTTCATAAAAGAAATTTTAGTAGCCAAAAATGCATTAGCCGCATACTTGGTTACTTCGGCACTGCGCTCATCCATAAATATTACCGGATTCCCCTGGCGAACAAATGGCTCGTATAATTCTTCCATTAAGGCTTTTGCCTTAGGTGAACGTGTTCCTACCACCACACGTTCAGGCTTCATAAAATCTTCAACGGCTACTCCTTCGCGTAAAAACTCAGGATTTGAAACTACATCAAACACTACTTTGGCATTTTTTGCAATGGCGTTCCGAACTTTATCGGCAGTTCCAACGGGCACTGTGCTTTTGTTTACTACAACAGCATATTGTTTAAGCAAACTACCCAGTTGCCCGGCAACACCTATAACATACTTTAAATCGGCACTACCATCTTCACCTGGTGGTGTTGGCAACGCGAGAAAAATAATTTTGGCTCCTTCAATGCCATCTGATAATGAAGTGGTGAACTTCAGCCTGCCTTGCTTTGTATTTCTTTCAAACAAAACATCCAAGTCTGGTTCGTAGATTGGCATAACACCCTCTTTCAACTGCTTAACTTTGGCTTCATTTACATCTATACAAGTTACATCATTGCCTGTTTCGGCAAAGCAAGTACCCGTTACTAATCCAACATATCCGGTTCCTACTACGGCTATTTTCATTCGTTCAAACTGTTTACTATTGAAATAAAATTATCTGCTACATACTTAAGTTCCTCTTCTGTGAACTCTGTGTGTATGGGCAGACTCAACACACTATTGCACAAGTTTTCGGTAATTGAAAAACTACCATCCACATAGTTGGCATCCCTGTATGCCTTTTGATGATGAAGTGGAATAGGATAGTATACCATAGAAGGAATTCCTTTTTCTTCCAACTTCTTTCTGATTTCATCGCGCTTTAAACCGGTAAGTTTTAAAGTGTACTGGTGAAAAACATGTGTGGAATTCTTTGCCCTAACAGGGGTAGTTACCCCCTTTAACCCTGCAAAAGCGGCATCGTAATAATCAGCCACTTTTACACGGCTGGCAGCATACTCATCCAAACACTTCAATTTAACATCTAAAACCGCTGCTTGCAATGTATCTAACCGCGAATTTACCCCTACTTCATCATGCACATACAGCACACTCTGCCCGTGGTTGGCTACCATCCTTATTTTTTTAGCCAAACTATTATCGTTGGTAAACATGGCACCACCATCGCCATAGCAGCCTAAATTTTTGGATGGGAAGAACGAGGTAGTTCCAATCGTTCCAATCGTTCCTGCCTTCTTTTTCGAACCATCTGAAAAAGTATAGTCCGCACCAATTGCCTGTGCAGTATCTTCAATTACATGAAGGTTATACTTAGCAGCTATCTTCATTATGGGCTCCATATCGGCACATTGGCCAAACAGGTGAACCGGTACAATAGCTTTTGTTTTTGGGGTAATGGCCGCCTCAATGGCTGCGGGGTCTATGGTAAATGTCTCAGGATTTACCTCTACCAGTACGGGCTTCAATTTTAAAAGTGCAATTACTTCTGCCGTAGCTACATAAGTAAACGAAGCCGTTATCACTTCGTCTCCGGGCTGATAGCCAAGCGCCATCATGGCAATTTGTAGGGCATCGGTGCCATTGGCACAACCAATTACATGTTTTGCCCCCAAATAGGCAGCAAGATGGTCTTCAAACTGTTTTACTTCGGGCCCTTTTATAAACTTAGTGGAGTGAAGCACTCCAAAAATTGCGGCATCTACCTCGCTCTTTATCCGTTCGTATTGGGTGGCAAGGTCAACCATCCGTATTTCATTCATTAACCTGCGTTTTTTGGGCGGGCTAAAATAATATTTTTGCCATAACGTTGTTTTAAGCAAAACTCAAAAACCATTGGTTATCAAAACATTTCTTACCATACTACTTTCCTTCCTGCTTTCATTGAGAACTTTTGCGCAGGAAAAAGAAAAACCGGCTCAAACGAAGAAGAAAAAGTTTGAGCCTAACACCGCTTTTCTGTTTTCACCGGTCTATACCGCCCAATTTCCTTTCGGCAATATGCAGGACCGTTTTGGATTTAACAGCCTGTTTGGTTTTGCCATTAACTACAAAATGAAGAAGAACTGGCTGGTTGGGTTAGAAGGGAACTTTCTTTACGGAACCAAAGTAAGAGACTACTTTGTGTTGGACAATGTTTCCACTTCCACCGGCCAGTTTATCAGCCAGAACAACGACCTGATTTTTGTGCGCCTGCACGAACAGGGGTTTAATATGAAGTTTAACTTTGGGAAAATTATCCCATTCTCTGAAAAATTTCCGGATGCCGGGTTGTTACTAATGACTGGCCTTGGCATGTTGCAGCACAAAATTTCGGTAAACGTCCGCGAAACTTCGTTGCCGCAGTTAGATAAAACCTACAGGAAAGGTTACGACCGCCTTTGCAACGGCCCGGTTCTTTCGCAGTTTATAGGAGGTATTTTTTTAGAGCGGAAACGCTTTATAAGTGCTTATGCCGGCTTGCAGTTTGATATTGGGTTTACCGAAAACAAGCGAAGCTTTGACTTTTACACGAAATCCAAGCTGAGCGAAAAACGAATTGACATGTTTCTGGGTATTAAAGTGGGCTGGATTATCCCTTACTTTATGCAGGCGAGCGAAAAGGAGTTTTACTACTAGTAAGCCCGCCATAAGTTCCATCTATGTTCTTCCCTTCTGTTCTGTTTTACAACATTGCCATAAAAAGTTACCACCTGGCGATTCAGGTGGCAGCTCCATTTAATACGAAGGCAAAACTATGGCTTGAAGGCCGAAGGCAGTTGCCTGATTTCAGTAACCTGAGTGGTTTTAAAGTTTGGTTTCATTGTGCTTCGTTGGGTGAGTTTGAACAGGCCCGCCCCTTGTTGGAAAAGATAAAACAACAACATCCTTCCTGCAAAATCATTCTTTCTTTCTTCTCTCCTTCGGGATACGAAGTGCGCAAAAATTACCCACTGGCAGATAGGGTTGTTTATTTACCCTTGGATACAGCCCAAAACGCTAAACGCTTTATTGCTGAGTTAAACCCCGACCTTGCATTTTTTGTTAAGTATGAGTTCTGGTTTCACTTCCTGAACGAGTTAAACCAAAAGCAAATTGCCACCGTTCTGTTCTCTTCGGTTTTTCGGAACAATCAGATATTTTTTCGGTGGTATGGGGGCTTGTTCCGCCAAATGCTGCAAAAGTTCACAGCCGTATTTGTTCAGAATGAACCCTCAAAAGCTTTGTTGCAAACTATAGGCATTCCCTCAGTTGTGGCAAACGATACCCGTTTCGACCGTGTAGCCGCCATTGCCGGAGAGAAAGCAGATTTGCCCCTTATTGAATTGTTTAAGGGCAATTCTAAACTGTTGATAGCCGGCAGTACCTGGGCAAAGGATGTAGCGCTGCTGCTGGAATGTATTAAACAGGATATACTGAGGGATTACAAATACATTATTGCTCCCCACGAGCTGGATAAAGAACGGCTACACGAGTTAAAGGGAAGTATTCCGGTAAAGGCGCATTTCTATTCAGAGTTAAGTGCCGAAAATGCTGCGCAAACTGATGTAGTGATTATTGACAACTTTGGTATGCTTGCCTCGTTGTACAGTTACGCGGAGATAGCTTATGTGGGAGGTGGGCTTAACTCCGGCATACATAATATTCTAGAAGCTGCCGTATATGGTTTGCCGGTAGTAATAGGCCCCAACCACCACAAAGCATTAGAGGCGAAGGAACTTGTGGAACAAAAAGGAGCTTTTGCTGTGGATGGTTTCGAATCGCTTAAGAAAATCCTTATTTTTCTCTCCGCACCTGAAACACTAAAAATCGCTTCTGAAATTTCCCGACAGTATGTAAACACCCGCAAAGGAGGCAC
>CAZLXD010000051.1:4057-16748 GCA_964563185.1 uncultured Chitinophaga sp. | reverse complement strand
AACCTATTAATGAGGAGGCCTGGCATTGGTACCATCAAAATGCAGGGAAGGGAAACTGCCCTATAGTTGATACATGGTGGCAAACGGAAACTGGAGGAGTAATGATATCTCCATTAGCAGGCATAACACCGCTAAAGCCCTCCTTTGCTACACTTCCTTTGCCAGGTGTTCAACCGGTTTTGCTTAACCCGGAGGGTGTGGAAATAGAGGGTAACGGAGTGGAGGGGAATCTGTGCATTAAGTTCCCATGGCCCGGAATGGCCCGCTCTGTTTATGGCGACCATGAGCGATTTAAGCAAACTTACTTTACAACATACAAAAGCCACTACTTTACCGGTGATGGCTGTAAACGTGATGAGGATGGATTTTACCGTATTACCGGCAGGGTTGACGATGTTATTAACGTTTCGGGCCATCGAATAGGAACAGGTGAGATTGAAAATGCTATAGACGAGCATGAGTTAATTATTGAAACAGCAGTGGTAGGTTATCCTCATGATATAAAGGGACAGGGGCTATATGCTTTTATAATATGTACGGGTAAAGTAAATGATGCGGATAAGCTACGAGCAGAAGTGAAAGATATTGTTGCGGAAAAGATGGGGCCGTTTGCTCGCCCCGATAAAATTCAGATTGTTACGGGGCTACCCAAAACCCGCAGTGGAAAGATTATGCGCAGGATTTTAAGAAAGATAGCTGAAGGGAATATTTCTAACTTAGGTGATACGACTACGTTGTTAGATCCGGGTGTAGTGGAGCAAATTATAGAAGGCGCATTATAGAAATAAAAAAGCCCCGTTTTGCGGGGCTTTTTTATTTTTTGTGCTTTCTGAATACTAGTGAGCAGCAGGAGCAGCAGCTGAATCAACAACGGCAGCAGCTGAATCAACAACGGCAGCAGTTTCTTCAACAGCTTCAACAACAGCGGCAGTGTCAGTAGCAGTTGCATCAGTTTCAGCAGCAGGCTGATTGTTGCAAGATGAAAGAACCACTACAGAAGCAGCAACGAAAGCGAAAAATACCTTTTTCATTTTTTTGTTTTTTGAGTTTAAGGTTAATTAATTGACGTGCGAAGATAAATTTTGAAAAGCAGGATTTCCAAATTTTTCTTAAAATATTTTTAAGAATTTTTCAAAAGAGGGGTGTACCTGTCTTATTTCTCTCTGAAAAATACATTAATGGGCACCCCGGTCAGTTCAAAATTTTCCCTGAGTTTATTCTCTAGATAGTTCTTGTACGACTCCCTTATGTATTTGGGATGGTTACTGAAGAAGGCAAATGTAGGCGTACGGGTAGGTAATTGCGTAACATACTTAATAGAAATCAATTTGCCATCTGTAGCCGGTGGGCGATATTGTTCAATGGCTTTTAGCATCACTTCATTCAACTTGGATGTGGGTATCTTCTGGCTCATATTTTCATATACCTTCTCCACAGTTTCCAAAACCCTGAAAATACGTTGCCTTTCCAAGGCGGACATAAAGATGATGGGCACATCAGTAAAAGGTGCCAGTTTTGACTTCAATACTGCCTCAAAGTCGCGGGCTGTATTGGTGGTTTTATCTTCTATCAGGTCCCATTTATTAATGGCTATAATAATTCCACGATGTTTTTTAATGGCCATTTTGTAAATGCTCAGGTCCTGTTGAGTAATGCCCTTGGTGGCATCAATAACAATAATGGCTATGTCAGACTCGTCCAAGGCCTTAATAGCCCTTATAACAGAGTAAAACTCAAGGTTTTCATGCACTTTAGATTTCCGCCTAATTCCCGCAGTATCAATAAGAATAAAATTCTTTCCATACTTATTGTAGTGTGAGTGGACAGAATCGCGCGTGGTGCCGGCAATATTGGTTACTATATTGCGGTCTTCGCCTAAAAGTGCGTTTACTAACGAGGACTTGCCAACATTTGGCTGGCCAATGATGCAAACCTTAGGAATGTTTGAGTTTGCTTCCTCGTCCTCTACTACATTGTCAGGAATGCGCTCTACCACAGCATCCAACAGTTCTCCGGTTCCGGAGCCGGTCATAGAGGCAATAAAGAAGATGTTGTCTATGCCAAGGCTGTAAAATTCGTTGGCATCGTATCTGCGTTCTATATTGTCTACCTTGTTTACTACCAGGAAAACGTTTTTTTGCGACTTGCGCAGAATGTTTGCGAACTCATCATCCAAGTCAGTAATACCGGTAGCTGCATCTACCACAAAAAGTAGTAATGATGCTTCTTCCATAGCAATCATCACCTGCTCGCGGATATGCTTTTCAAATACCTCTTCGGAGCGTGGAACAAACCCTCCCGTATCAATCACATTAAACTTTTTTCCGCCCCAGTCCGATTCACCGTAAATACGGTCGCGGGTAACTCCACTTATGTCGTCTATTATGGCTTTCTTTTCGCCTATGAGGCGGTTAAAGAGGGTTGATTTTCCTACGTTGGGTCTTCCAACTATGGCTATGGTAAAACTCATTTTGTGTATTTAAATCCTTTCGAACTTCAGTTTGAGTATCCGAAGTTTTTTAAAGTGGTATCGTTGCTTCTCCACTTGTCTTTCACCTTTACTACGAGTTCAAGATGCACTTTTTTATCAATAAAAGCTTCAATGTCTTTCCGTGCCTGTATGCCAACCGTCTTCAACATATCGCCTTTATTGCCAATCAAAATAGGTTTTTGCGATTCTCTCTCTACAAAAATGACGCACTTAATACGGTCTATCTTTTCGGTTTCTTTATACTCCTCAACTTCTACCTGGCAACTGTAAGGTATCTCCTTAGTGTAATTCAGAAATATCTTTTCCCTAACTATTTCAGCAACAAAAAACCGAAGGTTGCGGTCGGTGAGTTGGTCTTTGTCGTAATAGGCAGGAGAGTCCGGCAAAAGAGCTACCAATTTCTTTAATACCTTTTTTACACTAATGCCGGAAGATGCCGTAAGCGGGAGTATTTCGCTTTTCGGAAAGCGTTCCTTTAGTAATTGCAACAGATGCTCCAACTCGGGCTTTTGATACAAGTCTATTTTGTTTAACACCACTACCGTAGGTACCTTTGCTTTCTGAATAATCTCAGTAAGATATCTCTCTTCTTCCTGCTGCTGAAATTTATCGGTAACAAACAGCAACAAGTCCGCATCCTGCAAGGCTTCGGCTACAAAATCGTTCATGGATTTTTGCAGTTTGTAAGCAGGTTGGTTAATGTAGCCGGGGGTGTCACTAAATACAATTTGATAGTCATCTGCATTTACCATCCCTAAAAGACGGTGACGGGTAGTTTGTGCTTTAGGAGTAACAATGCTCATGCGTTCGCCTACGAGGGCATTCATGAGGGTTGACTTGCCAACGTTGGGTAATCCGATAATGTTTACAAAACCTGCTTTATGAGTCATTGAGCTGCTAAAATATGAAACGTACTTGCATTCCTTGAAATAAGGAATATATTTGCCGCCCATATCGCGGGGTGGAGCAGTTGGTAGCTCGTTGGGCTCATAACCCAAAGGCCGTAGGTTCGAGTCCTACCCCCGCAACACTCAGAAACCCTTGTCAGCAGTAGCTTTCAAGGGTTTTTTGTTTTTAGCAAAATTCTTGTTCGGGGTGGTTGGTACAACATAGGTACAACATTTTAAGGCTAACTCCATACCGGATGGGTTGCAGTTAGCTCCACTGAGATTCTCTATGAGTTAGTTTGGAAGGATAGAAGGTTACAGGTAATTGTAAAGCAAGAAATAGATTAAGGGTAAAACTCTATAACTAAGTAATATGTAGATGGGGGATTGATTTGACTCGGTTTTTCTGTCTGTTCTTAAGATAAAAAGAGATGCCAACCTTGTGAATGGCTGACATGATTTGGTTGGTTTTATGGGGGATTATTGGGGGGAACAGAACCACTGAAATTGAGTGATTTTGTTCGTTTAATAGGCTTAGGGAATTGTTGCTTAAAATCAGGTGAAACCCTTGCCAGTTCTATGTTTGATGTAATAAAAAAGGGCTTAACAATGTTACTTGTTAAACCCTTACCGTCTGGGTGGCGAGATTCGAACTCACGACCTCTTGCACATGATGCAGCGGTTTTCAAAGCCCGTTACCGGGAAATGACGATTCATTTAGGTGGGGCATTTAATCAGGCAAGTGAAGGGTTCTTTGGAACATACTATGCTATTAATAACTACAAAGCGCTGGCTTATTTGTGGTATAACCATCGCTTTTTACAGGACAAACTCAAACTTTCCTTTTATGCTGTAACAGATGGATACAATGCCGATACATCGCTGCATAACGAAAAAGTATACTTCAGGGGCACCGTAGGGCCTGTATTTAATGCATCGGCAGGCGGCTTTAAGTCAACCGCATTCTTTTTTGCGCAATTCGGCAAAAACACATTCAACCGCGATATACTTGCATACTTCGCCTCTGCCTGGTTTGAATACACCATCAAAAAGAAAGTTATGCTCGGTGTGGGGTATGATTTTCTTTCGGGTAACAACGCATCTAATACAAGCAGCACCCGCGACAGCCGATTCCATACACTCTATCCTACCAACCACAAATTTTACGGTCATATGGATTACTTTCTCAACATTCCTAAAGACACCAAAGGAGGAGGATTGCAGGACGCTTATTTCAAAATCAATTATATGCCTAGTCAAACAGGAAAAGTTGGATTAGATGTTCATTATTTTCTATTGGCAAATAAGGTTAGCGATCCGATAAACTCAGGTCAGTACTTAAAACTTCCCTTAGGTCTTGAATTGGATTTGTATGGTTCTTATAAACCGCTGAGTTACCTTGAAATAAAAGGAGGTTATTCCACCATGCTTGCCTCTACAACATCCTTAGAAGCACTGAATAAAGTTTCGGGCGGAAGCCGTAAAGAATTTGTAGGTTGGGGTTGGTTGCAGGTTAATGTAAACCCAACCGTGTTTAAATGGGAAAAGGATAAGAAATAGTATTCACTTCACAGGGCTGTAATTTGAAGGAGAACAAAGCTGTTTTACATTTGCATTGAAAAAATGTAGCCCCGCTAAAAAGCGAATATGATTTCAGTAGAAGAAGCTAAAGAACTCATCGTTAAATCAACCGGACCGATTGCACCGGTTGAGCAGGCAATTTCAAAATCATTGTTTCATGTCTTGGCAGAGGATGTGGTCTCGCCAACACATTATCCTCCTTTCAACCAATCGGCAATGGATGGTTTTGCAATTATCCATTCAGATTACCTTGATCAAAAAGAAATTGAACTGACAGGCGAAGCCCCTGCCGGGAAACCATTCATAGGGAATATTTCATCCGCGCAGGCAGTAAGAGTATTTACCGGTGCCCAAATTCCCGAAGGAGCGGATACGGTAGTAATGCAGGAAAAAGTGTCCGTTGAAAACAGCAAATTGATTATTAGCGATACTTCTCTTACTTACGAAGCCAACGTGCGCAAGAAAGGTTCAGTAATAAAAAAAGGAGATGTTGCTTTGAAAAGCGGAACGATGCTTACACCTGCTGCCATTGGCTTTTTAACCACACTCGGCATTACACAAATAAACATTTTTCCAAAACCGAAAGTGACTGTAATTATTACCGGCAACGAACTGCAAACGACCGACAATCCTCTAGCAGATGGTCAGGTTTATGAATCGAATTCTGCTATGCTTCAATCTGCTTTTCAATCAATAAATATTCATTCAGCAAGCGTACTTACTATAGGCGATGATGAAAAACTAACCACTGACACTATCCGGCAGGCAATTGCCATTTCAGATTTAGTTCTGATCTCCGGAGGCATTTCAGTGGGCAAATATGATTTTGTGAATACTGCCATGCTTCAACTCGGAGTGCAAAACATTTTCTATAAAATTCTTCAAAAGCCTGGCAAGCCCTTATTCTTTGGCAAGCATCATAATTGTTTGCTCTTTGGTTTGCCCGGAAATCCTGCTGCTGCATTAACTTGTTTTTATGAATATGCTTATCCCGCATTGCGGATTATGCAAGGGTTCTCCGATATATTTCTAAAACAAATACATCTTCCTGTTTCTTCCACCTTTCCTAAAAAATCAGGACTATCATTTTTTCTGAAAGGAAAAATTACAAACGGCAAAGTTGAAATTCTCGATGGACAAGAATCAAACAACATTGGTTCCTTCGCAATTGCGGACTGCCTAATATATGTTCCATCTAAAAAAACGGACATAACAATTGGTGAAATGGTTGAAGTTCATTTGCTGCCTTGATACATTTTCCATTAGTACACACTATTTCTTTGTATTAAGTTAAATGACAAGTGTCATTCTTTTATGCTAACCCCTATTGCATCTTTGCAACCTATAAGTTTATGTACACAGCAAAAGGAAACATTTGGTTAGAAGGAGATAAGGGCGCCTTTATGGGTATTGGCAGAATGATATTGTTAGAAAAAATAATTGAGTTGGGTTCTATAACTGCCGCAGCAAAATCAATGAGAATGTCGTACCGCCAAGCGTGGGAGTTGATAAGTTCAATGAATAAACAAGCAAAAACACCATTGGTAGAAACAGCCGCGGGTGGAAAGGGTGGTGGTGGCACAGTAGTTACTGCCGAAGGGAAAAAAGCTATAAAGCAATACAAAGAGATGCTTAATCGGTTCGAGAAATTTATGAGTAACGAAACTCAAAGATTAACCACTTAATTTTTTTGACCATCGCTATACAAAAAAATGAATAACGCATTGGCATGATAGAAACAATTCCCTGGCTATTCTTAGTGTGTCTTCTCATTATTTCATTCCTCTACGCATCCGTTGGGCATGGTGGAGCGAGCGGTTATTTAGCTCTTATGGCATTGTTCGGTATCGCTCCATCTATTATGAAGCCATCTGCACTTGTTATGAATGTTTTTGTTTCGCTTGTTGCATTTTACGAATACAACAAAGCCGGTTATTTCAAATGGGAGTTATTCCTTCCGTTTGCAATTGCTTCTGTTCCTGCTTCATTCATCGGAGCTTATATAACGGTAGATCCATTTTTTTATAAAAAGATTCTGGGAATAATTCTTGTATTTCCCATTCTTCGTTTACTCGATGTTTTTGGAAAAGGTGATGGAACTATAAAAGAGGTCAACCGTAATTGGGCATTTGTAATTGGTGCCGGTATTGGATTTCTCTCCGGTATGATTGGCATTGGCGGAGGAATTATTCTTTCACCGGTAATTCTATTACTTCATTGGGGAAAGATGAAAGAGACGGCAGCGGTATCTGCACTTTTCATTTTTGTAAACTCCGTCTCCGGCCTTATCGGCTTATTCAGCAAAGGTGCGGCAATTGACTCTGCAGTTTATCTATGGCTGGTAGTAGCACTCATTGGAGGTTTTGCAGGTGCTTATGTGGGCAGTAAAAAACTTACTAATCCGGTGCTGAATAAAATTCTTGCGTTCGTTTTGCTTATAGCAAGTATTAAACTTCTTACGGTATCAGAAAAATAATGAAAACAGAAATAACCGGAATAATTTTAGCAGGTGGTAAAAGCAGTCGTATGGGAACCGATAAAGGCTTGCTGTTGCTTAACGGAAAAAGTATGGTTGAGATAATTGCCGATACGTTGAAATCAATCATCAGCCAAATCATCATCATATCGAATGGAAATAATTACGATAACCTTGGCTACAAAGTTTATGCAGACATTATTAAAAATTGTGGACCGATGGGTGGCGTTTACACCGGATTATCTTACAGCAATACAGAAAAGAATTTGTTTGTGAGTTGCGATATGCCTTTTCTTACGAAGGAAATTGTTGAACTCATAACTGAGAATTCAAAGGATGCTCAAATTACAATTCCTGAACACGAAGGAAAGTTAGAGCCGCTTTGTGCTGTTTATGATAGATCGAGCCGGGCAAAATTTGAAGAGCTTTTGAGAACCGGTGAATGGAGATTACAAGGTGCCTTGAAATATTTCAACGTGAAGAAAATTATTGTCGCTGAAAATGTTTCGGGGAACCAATGCTTCACCAACATCAATACGCCAGATGAATTTCACCAGATAAAATTTGAAGCACATGAGTATACAAATTAAATTTTTCGGACAGATAGCTGAGGTAACTGGAACCAGTGACATGCAGATGGATGATATAGCTGATACCGATTCGCTTCAGGAAAAATTGATTTCAGATTTTCCGCAACTCAAAAATTATCAGTTTGTTGTTGCCGTAGATAAAAAGATTGTAAACGGAAATGAACTGCTGCAACCAGGCAATGTTGTAGCATTTCTTCCACCATTTGCCGGAGGATAATATGCTCACACAAAAAGAAATATCAAGATACAGCAGGCATCTTCTGCTTCGGGAAATCGGAAGGAAAGGACAGGAGAAACTTAAAAATGCGCGCGTCCTGGTGATTGGTGCCGGTGGTTTGGGCTGTCCGGTTTTGCTTTATCTCGCTGCCGCAGGGGTTGGGGAAATTGGGATTGTTGATGATGATGTGGTGGACGAAACAAACCTGCAACGGCAAATCCTGTTTGATGTAGCAGATTTAGGAAAATCAAAAGCAGAATCCGCCAAGGCAAAACTTCAAAAGCAAAATCCACTTATCGCTATTGACGCTTTCAACACAAAACTTACGGTTGAAAATACCCTGCATATTTTTCATGAATACGATATTGTTGTTGACGGAACCGATAATTTTGCAACCCGGTATTTGGTAAACGATGCCTGCTGGCTGTCGAATAAAATTCTGGTGTCCGGTTCGCTTTTCCGTTTTCAGGGGCAGTTATCTGTTTTTAACTTACCCGTTGGTGAAGGACCAACTTACCGCTGTTTGTTTCCATCGCCCCCTTCACCGGAGCAATCGCCTAATTGCACAGCAACCGGAGTGATTGGCACTTTACCGGGTATTATAGGCACTATGATGGCAAATGAAGTCATTAAAATTATTACCGGATCCGGTGAAGTTCTTTCGGGAAAATTGTTAGTGGCTGATATGCTGACCATGAATTTTCAAACCATAGAGTTTGAGAAGAGCCCCAAATCAGTAAAAGCAATTCCGGCTAATGAAGACGAATTCAGAAAAATGAATTACGGGCTCTTTTGCAACAGCAACATGGAAAACAATTCCATCAAAGAAATTACGGCAACTGAACTTCTTGATTTAATTACTGCTAACGAAGAAATTCGAATACTTGATGTGCGCGAACCGGATGAACAGCCTATTGTTCCGGAATTCAACGATTTGAAAATTGCTCTCGGAGATTTGGAAGAAGAAACAAGTCAGATTCCGCACGGTAAGAAAGTGATTGTGGTTTGTAAGAGCGGAATGAGAAGCAGGAGAGCCATAGAAATTTTACAAAACAAATACGGCTATAAGAATTTATTCAACCTATCCGGTGGAGTAATGGAATGGCTGCCATGTGCAAACCAAACAAACAACGTATGAGCGAAAAAAAGAAACACAAAGTTTTAGTGGCTGGGGCCATAAGCCCGAAGTTTATTGCCGATTCTATTGCCAAGCACAGCGCCAAAACAAGTATTGGCGCGCACGATATTTTTCTGGGGCAGGTTCGCAACGATTTAAAAGAAGGAAAAACTGTGCAGGCCATTGATTACACCGCCTACGAAGAAATGGCGGAAGAAAAGTTTCATGAGCTGCGCGAAGCTGCATTTGCAAAATTCAATCTTACCTGTATGCACATTTACCACAGCATGGGGGTAGTAAGAGCCGGAGAAATTTGCCTGTTTGTTTTTGTTTCGTCAAAACACCGCGCTGATGCTTTTGATGCGTGCCGGTTTTTGGTGGAAGAAATAAAAGCGCAGGTGCCTGTTTGGGGCAAAGAAATTTTTGAAGACGAAACACATTCATGGAAAGTAAACTCAAACTAATTTATGGTTGATATAACACACAAAACTTTTACGCTCCGCCAGGCTGTGGCAACGGTTACGGTAAAGGTGAGCAGAAAGGAAACGATGGATGCTGTAAAAAACAAAACGGTTCCCAAAGGCGATGTACTGGAGTGTGCGCGCACTGCCGGGCTGTTTGCCGTTAAGCGCACCAGCGATATGATTCCCGATTGCCACCCTATGCCGGTTGAGTTTACTCAAATACGCTATGAAGTTTCGGACATGGAAATTGCAGCGGAAGTAGAAGTGCATACCGTTTACAAAACCGGTGTGGAAGTGGAAGCCATGCATGGTGCATCGGTGGTGGCGCTTACTATTTACGATATGCTGAAACCCATTGATAAAGGAATTGAAATTGTTTCGATAAAGCTGAAAGAAAAGCGGGGAGGCAAATCGGACTTCACGGACAAATTCAGAAAAGATTTAAAGGCGGCAGTAATAGTTTGCTCCGATAGTATTTCGGCAGGTAAAAAGGAAGACCGTGCCGGTAAAGCCATTATCAAAAAATTAGAATTGTGCAGCGTAAATGTTTCTGATTATTCGATTATACCCGATGAAGCGGACGCAATACAATTGAAAGTGAATGAACTGCTGTGCGCCAAGAACGACCTTATTATTCTTACCGGTGGCACCGGTCTTTCGCCAAGAGACATTACCCCCGAAGCCATTCGCCCGATGCTTGACCGCGAAATACCGGGCATAATGGAAGCCGCCAGAAATTACGGACAGGACAGAACTCCTTTCTCGATGCTTTCGCGCGGTGTTGCCGGCATGAAAGGCAAATCGCTGATTCTCGCTTTGCCCGGTTCTACCAAGGGTGCAAAAGAATCTATGGATGCACTTTTTCCTTCGGTGCTTCATATTTTCAGAATTATAGAAGGCGCTATGCACGATTAATCATTTCAATAAACAATACCACATGATAGTTACCGATTACAGAGAGAAATATTTGATGTTCGAGAACATGCAGATTTGGGATATTACTTCGATGGAAGATTTTTTTACCAGCCATAAAATGATGCATCATATTTTTCTGAAAGAATACGGCTTTGATTATTCGCAGCGAAACGAAGCGGGCAGAAATTTTACCGATTCGGATATTATGGTGGTAACTAAGCTGCTCGATTTTTTTGGCGATAAGCATTTTTTTGTTTTTTCCTACAACGATAAACACCACAACGATTTGAAATTTTTGCAGGATAAGAAGGTAATAAATTTCGGGATGGATATTTATGTGCTGAACCCGCACAGAATTTATGTGCTGGAGATGGATAAAACCAAAGACCTGCAAAAATATGACGCTTAATGCCCCGTTCATTAAATTTGCAGCGCAAAAGATTTTATGGCTGACCGGTCTACATTCAAAGAAAATTTAAAATACCATCGCATTGTTTTGGCAGGCATTATTCTTGTTTCCATTTGGGTAACTTACGAATACAATTCGGGGGATACGAGCTATGATAACGGGCAATCGAAAATTTCGGGCAAGCGCGAAAACGGAAAAGACGAAGGCCTGTGGACCTGGTATTATGAAAACGGGAAAAAGCAAATGGAAGGAACTTTCGTGCATGGCAAACGCGATGGCGTTTGGACCATTTGGGACAGCAGCGGAAATAAAATGAGCGAAAGCATTTACCGCAGCGATAAGTTAAACGGAAAGTTTACGCATTGGTACCGGAACGGGCAATTAGAAAGCGAAGGCTACTACACCGATGATAAACCGGAGGGAACGGTTATTTACTATAACCCCGATGGCTCGCAAAAAGAAACAAAGAATTTTTCATCGAACCATTAAGCGGCACCGGAATACCAGGCAACTCTCTTCTGCCCATTCTTAGGCAGCCTCAAAAAAAACATCCGGAATTTACGAAACCCCGGAAGCCGGTAAGCAGGGGCTAACCACTTACCTGTATAGTCATGTCAATGCTGAACTCGCCAATTTCCTCATCGCCTTTTACATAGCGCAGGCGGTAGCTCCATTGCTGGGTAGTACCGGCAGGCGGCAGGGCACTTTTATCGAGGTAATTAGGGGTGCCGTCAAAGTCGAGTTTAAACCAGCTGCCGCTGTCAATCTTCTTGTAAATATGAATGCCCTGGCTTTGCAGTTTTTTCCATTTAATAAGCACCTGCCCGGCCGCCAGTTCGAGGGTAAAAACGGGTTTGTATTTTGAGAAATCGGGCACCTCTTTGGGCGCTTCAATACCCAGTGCTTCGCCAATGCCGGGGGTATAGCCGGTGGCCGATTTAATGCGCGAAGTAAGCCCGCGGTACAGGCTTTCGACATTAATAAGTATGGTAGCGGGCGGAGTGCTTACATCGGGCGGGGCCGGAAAGGGCTGCAGCACATTGCCTCCGGTGCCGTTGCGCACCTGGTTGCGCAGTTTGGTCCAGCTTTGGGCAAAGCCCGGCACAGTGTTGTTGCGCAGCACTATGTAGCTCATGGAGTTGGCAAGGTCGTTAGCCAGTGTTTGGTCGGCAGGGGTTAAACCCAAAGTAGCCAGAAAAGTAGGCAGGTTGTCTTTTAACTGCTCTAACTGGGCGGTAAATTCTAAATCATTCTTTTTTACAAAATCTGTTGCCATAGTTTGTTGTTTTAATGGTTAATAAATAATGGTTTGAATGAAAAGAACAGGATTATAGCCCAAAACGAACGCTACGGCCCAAAAATATAGGGCTACACGTGACCCGCGGAAGGCGACCGATGACCTGCGGAGGGCGACATGTGACACGCGGTAGGCAGCCGATGACAGGCGGAGGGCGACACGCAACACGCGGAAGGCAGCCGATAACACGGAGAGGGCGACACGCAACACGCGGAAGGCAGCCGATAACACGGAGAGGGCGACACGC
>CAZLXD010000051.1:0-3957 GCA_964563185.1 uncultured Chitinophaga sp. | reverse complement strand
AACACGCGGAAGGCGACCGATGACAGGGACTGAGAAACCCTGTTACAGAAAAGGAATGCCATACAAGTGCAGTTTAAGTGACATGAATTGCTTTAGCCGAAACAATAGTATGGGGCAGGCGGGGTTCAATAAAATTTTGAAAGGCGACTTTTGTCAGCCTTAAAAATGCCGTTTGTAAGTTTTTGGTAAGGGCTCTTTAAAACTTACTCGGGCAACTCAAATTCAGTTTCCCATTCCTTATCTGAATCAATGGTGCGCAGTTTTACTTTTAAAAACGAATGGTCGTTGCGCTTTAAATGAAAACGGTCTATAACCGTGCTTTCTTTTTCTTCTGTATCATCTTTGGGTTTAATAACATCGCCTATGCGGGGCATAAACGGATATAGAATGGTTAACCGTTCATCTTCTGTTTTTACAAGCTCGGTGGCCGTTTCAAAAAGAATTTCTTCAAACTTCTCGGCCACTATTTCATCGTTAATTTCTTTTTTGGCCCGCTCCGATATTTTGTTCGTCCAGTCAAAAAATTTATCTAATGTTTTCATCTGAAGCTGCTCGCGGATATACAGCGGAAAGGGCGAACGGATATGTCCTTTATCGCTAAACCAAAAATCAAATGCAGCGCTAATCATTTCGCTTTCTATCAGCGTTTTTTGTTCACTTTCTTTGTTCGTCATAATTCTATTTTTTATCGGGTTAGCAGATAGCACGCTTTATTTTTCCCTCCGTTATGCAGCTTATTTATTACCGTATCGTTAAATACGCCTTTTGTGCCCAGGTAAATGGAATGGTTCACCGGTTTTTTAAAATATCCGGTAAGTTCTTTTTTGCCATTCTCCTCAATGGTTTCGGGCTTACTTATATTTACAGACAGCTCAGGCATTCGTCATAATTATTCTTTCCTTTCATCAGTCAGCGGCAAATATTTTTTCCGAAAGTTTTATTTATAATAACTGCGAAAAAAATTGCTCGTTGCTATTACAGCTTTACCAGTTTTTGCGTACTTATTTCTTTTAAACAATTAAGCCGTAAAAAATATACGCCTTGGGGCAGGTTAGCCGAAATTTCCGTTTTATTTTTTTCAATAACCGAACTATACACAACTCTTCCATCGGCATCCAATATTTCCACCTTACCACCTATTAAATTATCACCAACTTCTAACTGCCAGTTTCCGTTTACCAATGGGTTTGGATATAAACAATAGCTTTTTGAAAGTAAAATTTCGTTTACTCCGGTACCGGGTAAATCAAGTTTGTACAATTCATTACCGGTATTCGGTTCCTGAGCTTCAAAAAAAAGTGTGTTACCATTTTGAAAAAGATAACTCGGATAGGCAGCGCATGAGCCCGGGCAAATCTGGTTAAGCATGGCAGTACCCCCGGCAGTTCCATCCGTTTTCCATAACTCATAACCATTAGTGCCATCAGTAGCTGAAAAATATAAATTGCCGTTTGCAGCAGTTAACCAACCTGGGTCAGATGGCTGGCTGGCAACATTATTAATGTCAAGAATAAGCGAAGTACCCAAAGTAGTACCATCTGAAATCCATAATTCAGAACCATGGGTTCCGTCATTGGCGCTAAAAATTAATTTTCCGTTAACTTCGGTAAGCTGGTATGGGTTACTATCATTACTGCCTGGGTAAATGTTTTTAAGTAATTGTGTGCCCGGTGCAGTGCCATCGCTTTTCCATAATTCGTATCCGCTGGTTCCGTCAGAAGCAGAAAAAAGCAACTGGTTATTGTAAAATATGGCTTTTGAATAAAACCCGCTGACATTGCCCGGGTAAATATCTTTCACTATGGCTGTGCCCCCATTGGTTCCATCGGTTACCCATAATTCCTGCCCGGCTGTCACAGTACTAGCCGAGAAGTAAGTTTTGTTGCCCCAGGCTACAAATTGATGCGGATAACTACCAACGCTCCCCGGGTTAATATCGGCTACCATCATCGTGCCGAGCGTGGTGCCATCACTGGTCCACAGTTCAATTCCGTCAACTCCGTCATCAGCACGAAAATAAATCCTACTCCCATTGGCAAAAAAAACTGAAGGGTTTGAACCGGCCGAGGGGTTTATATTTTTTACAATTACCGTTCCGCCAGCAGTACCATCGCTTTTCCAAAGTTCTAAATTGCCGGTTGCATCCTGTGCCGGAAAAAAGAGGGTATTACCCACAGCTATAATTTCAGAATACATCATTGGATTTGAACTGCCGCTGCCCGGGTAAATATCTTTTACCATGGCTGTGCCTGCAGCAGTTCCATCGCTGCTCCAAAGTTCAATGCCCGATGAATTATCATCGGCAAAAAAATAAACTTTGCCATTCATAGTCACCAACGGTGAGAAGTTGAAATAAACTCCGTCATAATAGGCCAGCGCATGTGCTGCTCCCGGGTTAATATCCATAACCATACTGGTACCAAGTGTGGTGCCATCGGTTTTCCAAAGTTCCCATCCGTTGGTATTATCGGTAGCTATAAACAAAGTGATATTACCAAGTGCTGCGCAGTTCTGAATACCGCTGTTGTTAGTGCCGGGTGCAATATCTTTTACAAGCGTTTGCGAAAACCCGAAAGCGGAAAAAATAACAAGAACAATAAAGAGTAAATTTTTTTTCATAGCAGTATGTTTTAGCTGGTAAAGATATATCTGGTTTTGTTTCTTAATTCTTTCACAGCAAAAAGAAAGCAATGTTTTACCCGCCAATAGCTACCATGGTGCGGTTTTTTTGTTTACTGAAATCATTGAGTTTTTCAGCACCGCCCCGTACCGCTTTTTTATTCCACACCGTTTGTTCAATCAGCGGCACAATATCTTCGCCTCTTCTCAATGCACCGAGCAAATCAGTTTCTCCTCCCGAAAACAAACAATTTTTCATTTTGCCGTCAGCGGTAAGCCGCATCCGGTTGCAGGTATCGCAAAACGGATTGGTAATGGAACTGATAATGGCAAATGTGCCCAGGTGATTGGCAATGGCGTAATTTTTAGCTGTATCGTTTTTGCCGTCATCCAATTTAATAATGTCGCTGCCAAACTGCTTTTCAATTTTCATCATTATCTCCTTGTAGGAAACACCCTTTTCCCAATTCCATTTGTTTCCCTGAAAAGGCATAAACTCAATAAAGCGCACATGAACGTTCTTATTTTTTGTCCACGATACAAAATCACAAACCTCCTCATCGTTTACGCCTTTAATTACTACGGCATTCACTTTTACATGAAACCTGTTTTGCAGCAGCAGTTCGATATTCGAAACCACGGTATCGAAATAATCTCTGCGGGTAATAACATTGAACTTTTCCTTTTTCAATGAATCGAGGCTTACGTTGATAGAATTAATACCGCAGTTTTTAAAGGTTTCAATGTATTGGTTAACTAAAATTCCATTGGTGGTAATGGCAAGTTCAATCGGTAGTTTCGAAAGCTCTTCCAGAATTACTTTAGCATCTTTTCTAATCAGCGGTTCGCCACCGGTCAACCGTATTTTCTTTACACCCAGCAAAACAAACGTTTTTGCTATGCTTATTATTTCATCCGCTCTCATAAATTCTGAACGGGGGCGAAGCAAGATGCCTTCAGCCGGCATGCAGTAAAAGCAGCGGAGGTTGCATTTTTCGGTAAGCGAAATGCGCAGATAATCGTGAGCCCGACTAAATTGGTCAACAATACCTGTGCTTTTAATTTTCATTTCCTTCAATTAAAACTTCTCCATTTCTTTTTGAAGAATTTCAAATTCCTCTTTCGAAATATATTTCTGTGCCAAAGGAAACAGCGTAACGTCCTCCCGGTAAATGTGAAGTTTCAGAAGCTCGATGAGTTCTCTGGATGTTTCGTAGGCAGTATCCAAAACGAAAAATTTTGAACGCTCATCAACTATGCGCGTTGCCAAACCGAGCAGATTAAATGCCAATGCACCGAGTTGAATAAACTTTACGTGGTCGTCTTCCATTACATCAA
>CAZLXD010000050.1:11021-16955 GCA_964563185.1 uncultured Chitinophaga sp. | reverse complement strand
TACAAAAATGGAGTTGTTTCAGGAAATCCAACTACCACCGCTACCTTAACGGGCTCATTTACTAACGGTAATTACACAATAGGTAATGGTAGCAGCGCATTTTTAAATGCTGAAGTTGCAGAGGTGTTAGTTTATAAATCGGCTTTAACAACTACCGAAAGAGGGCAGATTGAAGATTACTTTTTTAACCGGTATGCACCCCAAGTTAGTTTGGGGCCCGATACGGTATTTGATTATTCATTCTGTCCATTTGTGTTGAGGCCTGATTCATGCAACAAATACAACGCCTACCTATGGTCAACAGGTAGTACAGCAGATTCTATTATAGTAACAAAATCGGGGGCTTATTGGGTTAGAACTACTGATGTTTTTGGGCGATTCTCCTATGACACTGTTCAGATAACTATGCCGACTGTTCTTTTGAATGTACCAGATACTACCATTTGTGCCGGAGCTTCGCTTAATGTTTTACCTATTTTAGGGGCATTTACTAATTACAGCTATTTGTGGCAGGACAATACAACTACAACAGGTAATTTCACTCCTATACAAACTGGTAGTGTATTTGTGAAAGTTACAGATACTCTTGGGTGCTTTGCTCTATCTGATACTGCTATTATACAGATAGATAGTTTTGCCCATACCGTTTCACTAGGACCGGATATAAACATTTGTTCAGGGAACAACATTGCACTTACAAGTCCGGTTACAGGCTGGCAATCTTTGAATTTTACATGGAATACCGGGAGCAATGCCAATTCAATAACCATTGATACAACAGGCAATTACTCCGTTTCGGTTACTAATGTTCAGGGCTGTGTAGGAAAAGATACCATAAGTGTAAATATAACCGGTTCAGCTCCGTTGGTGAGTTTCAATGCAGATACACTATGCTTAAAGGAAGAGTATTCTCCGCAAAATAACTCAGCATCTACGGATGCCACACCTATAGTGGCATACAGTTGGAATTTTGGGAATGGAGACACCGCATCAGTGGCACTCCCTCACTATATCTATGCTCAATATGGCACTTTTCAGGTTTCCCTTGAAGTTACAACCGGTAGTGGCTGTAGCAATTCTCTTACAAAAACTGTTTTGGTTAAAGAAAATCCTATAGCACTTTTTGCTGATAGTTTGGCATGCACAAACAACGCCCTTCAGTTTACTGACCTTAGCCAATCTGCTGCCGGCACTTCGCTTAACCAATGGAACTGGGCCTTTGGTGATAGCCAGAGTTCGTCCAGCCAAAATCCTTTGCATACGTATACTTCATCCGGCTTCTTTACCGCACAACTAGTGGTTACTGCAAATAATGGTTGTAGAGATACTGCGGCTGCAACTGTACAGGTATTGAGTAGTGCCCCTGCTCCTTCTGTTCCAACCTTACTTCAACCATACAATCAGGCTGTGGTATCTTCTGTCAACATAGTGTTTGATTGGGCTGATGCCCAAAGCGCAGTTAAATACAAGCTTTCGGTTTCAACTGATTCCTTGTTTACTAACCCACAGATTTATGAAAACATCATTTTATCCGAAATATCCGTTTCATTAGCCGGAAACCAAACGTATTGGTGGATGCTAAAAGCATATAATCTATGTAGCGACTCATCAACATCAGCCACCTTTCGTTTTACCGTGTTTTCACCATCGTATATACCAGGTCTTAAATTATGGCTTAGGGCTGATAGTGGAACGGTTTACAATAGTTCCGGTTTGGCTGTTAGTCAATGGAAAGATATTAGTGGTGGCAGTAATGATTGTGGGCAACTTACAGCCAATTCTCAGCCACTTATTGATACCGGGTTAGCTTTACTTAATTACAAGCCAGCTATAAAGTTTGATGGCGTTAATGATTTTCTTACAGGTAACACCATTCAGGGCATTGATACAACTTCGCTTTCTGTTTTTATAGTTGCAAATGGCATTAGCACTACCTCTGCACCAAAAAAATTGCTTGGGTTTGGTGCCTTGGCTACAGGATTATGGATATATCAAGGAGGGACAGGAGTTATTTATGTCCAGAATAACAATACTACTATATCGGCTCCCCATGCCGGCTTTCCTTTCAGTTTGTTTGAATTTATAAAGCAAAAGAATACCGCTTGGAGTTTTTACAAAAACAGTATCATTTCAGGAACGCCCGGCACAGCTAATACTGGTAACTTTACAAATGGAAATTACGAGATAGGAAACGCTACCGGATATTTTAAAGGCGACATTGCAGAAATTCTTGTTTTCAATAGTGCACTTTCTGCTTCTAGTCGCCAGGAGCTAGAGTCATACATTTACAACCGTTACGCTCCCCCTGTTAATCTAGGCCCCGATATTACACAAGCCTATAGTGTTTGCCCGGTAACATTGGATGCCGGTAATCGCTTTGTTAACTATACTTGGTCAACAGGAGATACGGCCAGTTCAATTCAGATAAAAAATAGTGGCGTTTATTGGGTAAAAACAATTGATGTTTTTGGACGAGAAAGCTCAGATACAGTTGTTGTTTCGATACCATATCTTGGAGTAATTACTAAGGATACGGTTATTTGTAACTATAGTTCCGTTGGCATTTCGCCTTTACTTTCCGCTGCTCCCTATACTTATTTGTGGAACACTCAGCAAACTACACAAGTCATAACAGTAAATGTTGCCGGGCAGTATGTTTGCGCCATTACCGATACAATTGGCTGCACATTTATTTCCGACACTATACATGTGGTCGTAGATAGCTTTGCACTTATTGACATACTTCCACAGGATACCTCAATATGTTCCGGAAATACCTTACCTATAAATTTTGGAGGGTATCAGCCACAAACAATTAGCTGGAATGATGGCTCTTCGAATACATACAACATAGTATCAACCCAAGGCAAATATTCTGTTGAAGTTACTGATGTGAATGGTTGTTTTACAAAAGATACAGCATTTGTAGTAGTTAAATCAGTTGCTCCCAGTGTAAATTTTTCTGCCCCCAATGTATGTTTTGGTACAGCTACCCAGTTTACAGACCTTAGCACAGTATCAGTTCCCGATGGCATTGACAGTTGGCAGTGGGCGTTTGGCGATAATCAGAGTTCTTCAACCCAAAGCCCTACACACCTCTACTTTGCTCCCGGTGATTATACCGTAACACTCACTGTAGTTACCGATTCCGGATGTACTGGCGAACAAACCAAAGTGGTTACAGCCGCTATTCCTCCAATTCCGGCCTTCAATTACCCAAGCGTTATCTGTGCAGGAACTCCTGTTACCCTTACCGACCAAACCGTGTTCCTTTTTGGCGACTCAATAGCCAATTGGATTTGGACTTTTGATGGTGTAGATTCGATTACTACAAAAAATGCAGTTTACGAGTTTCCCGCTCAAGGCACCTATACGGTAAAACTGAAAGCCATTTCTCAATCAGGTTGTGCTGATACGGTGGTGCAAAAAATAGATGTATTCCCTCCACTTACTGCAGATTTTGCAGTGTCAGGTTTGTGTGTAGGCGATAGCACTTCGTTCTCAGATGTTACTTCTTCGCTTTCAATTGTTGATTGGCAATGGAGTTTTGGCGATTTTAGTTTGCCTTCCAACAAACAAAACCCTAAACACAAATACAACACACCGGGTTCTTACTCGGTAGTGCTTACAGTAGAAAATGCTATAGGATGCGTGGACAATGTTTCGAAAACGGTGAACATAGTGACCCGACCCTCTGCAAAATTTGGCAATCTGCTTACCTGCGAGGATCAAAACTATACTCCACTTGATAGCAGCATAGTCATCAATGATACTATTGCAGTTTGGAAATGGACCATCGCGGGCACTACTTACAATGTTCCGTCACCTGTTCATTATTTCAGCGATACTGGCGCATATACTGTTAAGCTGAAAGTAACTACCCAAAACGGCTGCATTGATTCTACTACCAGAACAGTGGCGGTGAAACCGCACCCCAAAGCACTCTTTAATTTAACTCCGCCTTATGGAGAGGCCCCTGTGGAAGTTTCCTTTATCAATCAAAGCACTGGTGCAGCCGGATATCAGTGGAACTTTGGAGATGGAGATGTGTCAACCGACATTGCACCATATCATACCTATACCGACAATGACACGTTCACTATTCAGCTTAAGGCTATTTCAGCTTTTGGCTGTGAGGATAGTATGCAAAGAGTTTTTGTAGTTGCTCCTACTGATTTAGATGTTGCGGTATCATTAGTAACCACTGAGAAAAATGTTCAGGCTGATGGATCCTCCCTCATTAAAGTAAAGGCGAGAGTGGCTAACATAGGAACCCGTTTTATCTCCAACATACAATTTTATATTACCATTGGCAGCGGGGGAGCAATTTCTGAGGATTGGAATGGCGCACTTGCCACCGGCCAGCAGGATGAGATTGCTTTTACAGCACAGTTTGTGGTGGCTTCCGAGAATGCCAACTCCTATGTATGTGTTACGGCTGTGAGTGTGAATAATGGCGAAACGGAAGTGACCACTGAGAACAATGGACAGTGCTCTACCACCAGTGGAGGGATACAGTTAATCGGGCCTTCACCTAACCCAATGGGCTCCGTATCACACCTTGGAATTGTTTTACCTAAAAGCGGACAGGTTACTATTGATATAGCCGATATGGCCGGACAATATGTGGTAAGGGGGCTTCAACTTGATTTACCGAAAGGAAGAAGTAACTATGCGCTTCCTGCTGACAAAATGCGCGCAGCGGAATATTTCATCCGCGTGTATTATAACGATGAAAAACTTGTTCGCAAGTTTGTTGTTGCGAAATAGATAAAGCAGCCGAATTTAAAAAGGGCGCACGGAAGTGTGCCTTTTTTATTTTTGGTTTTACATGAAACACATTGCCATTTTTGCCAGCGGAAAGGGGAGCAACGCACAATCTATTATTGATTATTTTGCTAATCATCCTACTATTCGAGTAGCTCTGGTGGTAAGTAACAACCCTGCTGCGGGGGTATTACAAGTGGCGCATGAGCGAAAGATTATATCTGCCGTTGTAAACTCCGCCACTTTAAAAAATTCATTGGTAATGACCAAGTTGCTTGATGCCCTACATATTGAGTTTGTGGTGTTAGCCGGTTTTCTTCAAATAGTGCCCGGTTATATGTTACAAAAGTACCCGAAACGCATTGTAAATATCCACCCTGCTCTGCTGCCTAAGTACGGAGGGAAAGGCATGTATGGTATAAAGGTACACGAAGCGGTGTTTGCCAATAAAGAACCCGAAACAGGTATTACCATTCATTACGTAAATGAACATTACGATGAAGGTGAAATCATTTTACAAAAAAAAGTAGAGATAGAGACAGAGATGAATGCTGAAAAAATTGCACTTAAAGTGCTGGCGTTGGAACACGAATGGTATCCAAAAACAATAGAAAGGTTGCTTTAGTGAGCGGAAAGCTATGCTAATTCCTTTGGTCGCTGCCCCAGTTAAGTTTACTCTTTAATGCGGAAAGAAAGCTTTGGTCGGTAAGGCGGATAATGTTAGCATTGAAGTTGGCTTTCTTTACTGCCAACTGCCAGGTAGAGTCGATAGCCGCCACACGAGAGTCAAGCGTGCATAAAAAGCTATCGCCACGGCCGGTTACTTCAAACGAAAGCACCACATCATCATTCACCACCATTGGCCGAACATTTAAGTTGTGCGGAGCAACAGGAGTTATAACAAAATTACCGGAGTTGGGATAAATTATAGGACCACCACAACTAAGTGAATAACCGGTAGAACCCGTAGGAGTGGAAATGATTAAACCATCAGCCCAGTAGGTATTCAGTAACTCTCCGTTCAGGTAAGCGTTAACCGTTATCATCGAAGATTGGTCTCTGCGTTGTATGGTCATATCGTTTAGCGCAAAACTGTCGCTAAACAATAGCTTATTGGTTTGCAGTTCCAGCAATGAACGCTTCTCCACCATGTAACCTCCGCGTTCA
>CAZLXD010000050.1:0-11011 GCA_964563185.1 uncultured Chitinophaga sp. | reverse complement strand
GCCGAAATTGATACCCAGAATTGGAATGCCGCTGTCTTTTACCATTACCACAGCGTCCAGTATAGTTCCATCTCCACCTAAGCTGAACACCACTTCGGTTTCGTGCTTTATGCGGTTGAAGTCTGAAAAAGTAGCAGCATCAGTTTCTATTTTAACATCGTTTTGCAACAACTTCATGTAGTTCTCCTCCACTACATATTTCATCCCCTTCTGTTTCAGGCAATCAAAAAGTTGCTGAATGTGTGCTTTGTTTTTGTAACTGAAACTTTTTCCGTAAACGGCTATCATGGCACTAATTTATGAAAAGAAGAATGGGGTACTCCAAATCAGAATCCGGGCTGTATCATAAACTTTACCCCCCAGTTTTGCCCGCCCGTGTTGCGGTAAGTGGCCCGCCACAGGAAATCAACGCGGAACAAGTAAGCAATATTTTCAATACCAAAACCCAGTTCAATATATGGCATTTTTGAAGGAGAGGTAAGTTCTGCAGGTGTGGCCAGCAACGTTTCATTTCGTTTGCTGTAACTGCCAAACAGGCTTTTAAAAATAATTACCTCGCGTAATTTCAGTTTGCTTACTCCCGGAATTTTGTTGAACAGAAACCCGTTGAAGTGATGTTCTATCCATAGTTGTAGAAACTGATCGCTGATAAATTCGTATTCGCGCAACAGGTTATAGTTGTACTTATCTAACAAGAAGCCCTGATTGCCCTGAGTAAGATTAGCGGTTGTGTATGGAACGAGCCCGAAGATTTTCCCTGCTTTAAAAACATAATTGGTAAACCCGATAGGGCTAAACAAGCGCTGCCGTACGGTAAGCAATAGATTGTGGTAGCTAAAGTTTTCCTTGCGTATGCTGCCAATACCTAAAGTGTAGCGCAGCATAATTACCGGATACTTGGTGGTGTAGAAATAACGATAGAAAGTTCCGAACGTGTAAAGGCTTTTGTAGGAGTAGCGGCTATCTAACATAAACTCAGTTACGTTAAACTTTTGCACCGGCTGCAATACATTGTTCTCCGGGTGGAAGAAGTTGGAACTGCCCGGCACATTCCAGTATGTTTTTTCGTGAAAGCCGATAATGGTCGAGAAGTCTTTCAGCCAGTCTTTTTCGTAATGAATATTGAACTCGGTTACCTTCATTACCTTGCTCAGCGTTCTTCCGCTAATGATGGTAAAAATGTTGTCGAAGGTAACGAGGGTTTGATTTTCGTCCTGCCCCGGCACGCGAATGTCGTAGCGGTACATTACTTCTAACTGCTGCCACTTTTCATTCTTCCACGGCAGGTTAATTCGGGTAAGCGCCATGTATTTCCAGTCCTTATCCTTAAAGCCATAAGCGCCATAGCAGGTAAAGTAAAACTTGCGGAAAAAGTTATTGATAGGTGTACCCCGCTTTTTAAAGCGCGGATTAGTTTCGAAACCAAAGCGGGCACGCCATCCCTCAACATTGTTACGGCTGGCAAAGTTTAGCACCCGGCCTATGCTTATGGGGCCGGCATCGGCAAATGCCGTAGTAAAAAACACCCCGGCCCATTGGTAGGCTTTCCAGGCAGGCACGTTTTTAATGGTATCTGAAATTTCAAAAACCCTTTTCTGCGAATTGGTAAGCGGTTCAAAGCGCATAGTGTCCCAGTAAAAGGGGTTTCGGGTGCGGGCACTATCAAGTAAAATGTGCTCTTCGGCATATTGAGTAATACTATCCGGCAGCACTGTATTTACCTTTAAATTTCTCCGAACATCCAGCTTGTTAATCAGCATGGCAAGCTTGTTCTTCTTTTTAAAGAGTGACCCAACGGAGTTCATCTCTTCGCGGGTTTTTATCCAATACTTATCTTCAATGAGCGTGTAATCTACCTTGGCATCGTAGTCGTTTACAAAATTCAGGTTGGCTTTTTCGTTAGGGCGGTACTGAATGTAGCGAATGGCCCAGGTGGCCGAGTCAATCCAGGCGTAACCCTTTAGTGCCAGGTCTTCTTTTGCTTTCCCAACAAAATGAAGTTTATACGAAATGCGCCCGTCTAACTTTTGAGTATCGGTCAGGTAGTAGTAGTAAATACTCATACCAATAGGCGCAAACGGAGCATTGAAGTAGGTGCGGGCAAAGTAGTACATGTTGTCATAAGGATCGTTTTCCTTAAACTCCACATGCACCAGATTATATACCGAAGGGTTGTCAACCCCGGTCATCTTTTCCGCCTTTACAAATGTCTTTTCCATTTTTTGGGGTACCGAGGTGTAATAAACATCCGTAAGGGTTTCTTTTATCACTCCCGGAATATACATAGAGCCCTCTTCGGTGGTGTCGCGGTTTTCGAAGGCAAAGCGAAATGGTTTAAACAGAAAAAAGTTGATGAACTTGGGGCCGGGGTTTAATAGCGAAATTTGAAATTTGTTATAGTTCTCGTAGCTAAAGCTGGCTAAGTTATTGGTGCGGTTTTGCTCCTTGTGCTTTAATACCTGATAGAAAACATAGTTAGCCGTAGTGTCAATTTCCCGTTTCTTTTTCCTCTTTCCGGCCTTTACGGTTACTTCTGTCAGCAGTTTATCATCGGAACCCATATCAATATTCAACTCCTGTACAGCACCTCGTTTAATGGCCACATAACGCGTTTTGTAACCGAGGTATGAAAAGGCTATGGAATCTACTCGTTCGGTAGTTCGTATTCTATACTCGCCTTTAAAATCAGTAAGGGTGGCTTTGGGGGTTCCAACCAGTTTTATGTTTACAAACTCCAGTGGTTGCTTATTTGAAGCATCCAGCACCCTGCCATAAACTTCAGTAAATCCGGTTTGTGCTAATGAAACACAGGAAACAAAAAGGACAGCAAGTAAAACTGGAAAACGGAATCGCATCTATTTTTTCGGGAGCGGCTAAAATAGAACATTTACTATCCCGCAAAACGAATACAGATTAAACGTTCAGGTACCGCATTAGTGCATCGTAGCGGTCTTTCAGGTCTTCGGTGTATTCCGTTTCATTGTGTATAGAGGTAACCTCGTATTTGTAGCGTTCAAAGGCGGCTACTATGGCATTCAATTCGGTAGTGTTCAGTTTAATGGTAATCTGAATTTTGCCGGTTTCCTTTTCAATATTAGTATAAAGGCTGAGTATGGTCGCATCGTTTTCTTCTACTATGCGGGCTACTTCAGAAAGGGTGTAATCTTTAAAAGGTTTTTCCAGTTCAATCACCCCGCCTTCGGCAGTTACGGAGTTAAGGGTGGCAAAAGCACGCAGGCAACTTTCGGCTGAAATGATACCGAGGTAATTCTCCTCCTCATCTACCACAGGCACCACGCGCACGTTAAACTCTACCGCTGCTCTCATTACATCAAAAACGTGAGCAGTGTCAGATACAAAGGGCTTCCGTAAACTATCGGCCAAATGACTAATGGGCTTGTTCAGATGTTTGGAGTTTACCACCTCATCCATGGTAATGATGCCCACATACTTCTTTCCATCCACCACCGGCAGTTGCGATACATTGCTTTCGTGCATCAGCACCAGCACATGCTCGCCTGTATCGCTCATTTGAAGCGGCTGTATATAATCAGATATTAGTTTGGGAGCTATCATACCCCTTCGGTTTCCTTTTTTATTAGACGCGTGAAAATCAAAAAAGTTCCTGTTTAAGCAAGCTTATTTTAATCATTAGATGTTGTCAACTCCAATTCCATTACAAAACTCTTCAGTTTTTGTGTTTTTTAAGAAAACTCTCCAGTAAACGGTTGAACGCTGCCGGATGTTCCATCATAGGGGCGTGCCCGCATTTATCTATCAGGTGCAGTTCTGAATGGGGTAACAGTTTGTGGAACTCTTCCCCTACAAACGAAGGGGTTATGTTATCGTTCATTCCCCAGATTAAACAGGCCGGTTGAGTGATTTTAGGCACCTCTTCTCTTAGGTTATGCCGCAGGGCCGATTTGGCCATTACCACCATGCGGATAGCCTTTTCGCGGTTGTTTACTATTTCATAAACTTCATCAACCAGTTCTTTACCTGCCATTTGCGGGTTGTAAAAGGTTTCTTCTGTCTTTTTCTTTACATACTCATAATCGCCTTTGCGGGGGTAGGTATCGCCCAGCGAGTTTTCAAACAGCCCCGAACTGCCCGTGAGTGTAATTGTTTTTACTTTTTCGGGGTTTGCCAGCGCATACATTTGTGCAATGTGCCCGCCCAGCGAATTGCCAATCAAATGAACTTTGCTCAGTTGTTTGTAATCAACAAAGCGTTCAATGTAGCCCAACATCCCCGTGATGGTGGTGTCGGCCACTTCTAAAGTGTAAAGCGGTAAAAGCGGAATGAGGATTTTGTACTCGCCCGAAAAATGCGCAATCAATTCGTTGAAATTGCTGAGTGCTCCAAACAGGCCGTGCAGCAAAACCACCGGTTCGCCTTCGCCCTGTTCGCAGTATTTAAATTCGTTTTCCTCTAACACCGGATACCCCATCGCCTCACATTGATTGATTCAAAAGTAGTTTTTCATGCAGAACAGAAAATCTGTTTGCAGTATAACGATATAAACAGCAAACAATTATTGTATGGTTAAATAGAAGTGAGTGAGAGTGCGAAAGTGTTAACGTGTTGATGTGTTAAGGTTTACGTTTGTATAGCATCAAACCAGTTCTTTAGTATTTGTAAACCGCATGGAGTAAGAACAGACTCCGGGTGGAACTGAAGCCCGGCCAGCGGCAAACGCTCATGAGCAATAGCCATAACTTCATTTTCGGCAGTATGGGCAATAACCTGCAAGGGTATTTTCTCCACTTCCTTTAACACCAGCGAGTGATAACGCATAGCCTCGAAGGGCTCGGGAATATTCTTAAAAAGAAAATGATGCTGATGGTGAACAAGAGACGTTTTTCCGTGCATAGGCTTAGCTGCCTTTATCAACTTAGCTCCGAAAAATTCACCAATAGCCTGATGCCCCAGGCAGATGCCGAGTATAGGTATGGCTTTATGGAACTTTTCAATAAAGGGTAATGTAATGCCGGCTTCATGCGGGGTTTTAGGGCCGGGCGAAACAACAGCAGAAGTAAACCGGAGTGCACTTACTTCTTCCAAACTCATTTCATTGTTGCGGATAACCATACATTCTTCGCCCAGTTGCAAAATATAGTCGCGCAGGTTGTAGGTAAAAGAATCGTAATTGTCCAGGAGCAATACCATTGCATAGCAACTTTAGATAAGTTTTGGAACTTCTCTAAAGTTTTACTGAATTAACACCAAACTACTTTGTAACGTTAGTGCCGAAAAGTGTATCAAACTTCACGAACGTATCTTTAAACATGGGGATAACATTACCCGAAATTTCCACCACCTGCGGGGCGAGGTTGGCTATGTAAACATAGGTGTGCGACTCCTTTTTCTGATAAGTGGGTATGGCATCTAAGCGGTTAAGGAACCACGCAATTACACAAAACACATACAAGCCAATAAGGGAGTGAATAATGCCTCCGATAATCTGATTGGGCAGGTTAAGGGCAAACGATTTAAGGATTTGTTCCAACCCCCAGGCAATTAAGCGCAGCAGCAGAACTACCAGTATAAATACAAAAACGAAGGAAACAATAGCCAGTGTTTTGGGCCCCATGCTTATAACGCCCTTCAGCAGGTTTACCATCAGGTACGAGAACTTGAGCGCAGCTATGATGCCCAAAAAGAACCCGGCCAGTGAAAACAGCGAGTAGATTATTCCGTTGCGGAAACCCTGGTAAAACCCAAGGCCTATAAAGAGGAGAAAGACAATATCAAAAATCATACATCACATTTACTATTGGCAATAAACGGGTGGCAAACGACTGCCGCGCCTTCGTTTGCAAATTGATAATTGTAAACTGAAAATTGTTTAGGCTAATAAACTCTTAACGATGTCAGCGACTAATTTATTATCCGCTTTGCCCGCCAGTTGCTTGCTTACCACGCCCATTACCTTGCCCATTTCTTTTTGGCCGGTGGCTCCGGTATCGACAATGGCCTTTTGAACAACCGCGCGAACTTCCTCTTCGCTCATCATAGCAGGCAGGTATTTTTCTATTACGGCTACTTCTTCCTGTTCTTTGGCTATCAGGTCGGTGCGGTTGGCTTTTTCAAACTCGGTAATGGAGTCTTTGCGCTGCTTTACCATTTTTTGCAGTATCTGCACTTCTTTTTCAGGGCTTACTACACCATTGGCTCCCTTTTCCGTTTTCGCAATTATTATGGCGCTTTTAATAGCTCTTAATCCGCGAACGGTAGCCTCTTCGCGGGCAAGCATAGCGGTTTTAAGGTCGGTGTTTATTTTTTCTTCCAGTGTCATGCTGCTTAATTTTTACGCGGCAAATGTAGAAAAACGCGAATGACAATATTTACTCCCTCAATTACGGGTACTTCATAGTTTAGCCCGCTCAAACTGTAACGGTATGCAAAAGAACATCACCATAGTAGGAGCCGGATTGGTAGGCTCTATGCTGGCCTGTTATTTATCAAAGCGCGGGTACAAAGTGTCGGTATTTGAAAAGCGGCCCGATATGCGCGTGGCCGGTTACATAGGCGGGCGCTCCATTAACCTGGCACTTAGCCACCGCGGATGGAAAGCGCTGAAGAAAGCCGGCTTAGACGGTTTGGCGGAAAAGATTTGCATACCCATGAAAGGCCGTATGATTCACCACCTGAACGGCACTACCGATTTTATTCCTTACGGCACGGGCGACCAGGCCATTTACTCTATTTCGCGGGGCGACCTTAACCGCCTGATGGTGGAAGAAGCAGATGCTTTCCCCGATGTAAACTTCTACTTTAACCACCGTTGCCACTCCATTGATTTTGACAATACCCGGATTACTTTTGAAGACACCATAGGTGAAGAGTTTAAGCAGGTGAAGGCCGATGTCATTTTCGGGGCCGATGGCGCTTACAGCGAAGTGCGCTACGAAATGCAAAAGACCCCCAACTTTAATATACACCAGCAGCACGAACCTTACGGCTATAAGGAATTGAACATTCCCCCTGGCAAAAACGGAGAACACCTGATTGAAAAAAACGCCCTGCATATATGGCCGCGCGGCAACTTTATGATGATTGCACTACCCAACATGGACGGCAGTTTTACTGTTACGCTGTTCAACTCCTTTAAAGGAGAGAATTCTTTTGAACAGTTAACCACCGAGGCCGAGGTGGAAGCCTTTTTTGCCAAACATTTTCCGGATGCGGTGGCGCTGATGCCTGACATTAAGAAGGACTTTTTTGAGAATCCTACTTCATCGCTGGTTACCATACGCTGCTTTCCGTGGAAATACAACAACACCTGCTTAATTGGCGATGCCGCCCATGCCATTGTGCCCTTTTACGGCCAGGGCATGAACTGCGGTTTTGAAGACGTAAAAGAACTGGAAGAAATACTGGATGCCACCAGCGAAAACTGGGAAGCAGCTTTAGATAAATTCCAGCACCAGCGCAAGCCCAATGGCGATGCTATTCTCGATTTGGCTTTGCACAATTACATTGAAATGCGCGACCTGAGCGGCCGCGAAGATTTTCAGTTGCGCACTAAAATTGAAAAACACATTGCCGCTGCCTACCCCGATAAGTTTATGACCCACTACGCCATGGTTACCTTTAGCGACCTTTCGTATGCCGAAGCCAAACAGCGGGGCGAGCAGCAAAACGAACTGCTGGACCAAATTATGCAGTTGCCCGGCATTGAACACAAATGGGAAAGCCCCGAAGTAATGCAACTGGCGCAAGAATGGATTAGCAAGAACAGAGGGTAATTTAAACTGGCACAAGAAACTTAGCTAATAGCTTACCCAGCATTGCTCCAGTTTGAGGAAGCTTCACAACCTCATCTCTCATCAAACAAAGATCGAGTTCTTTCAAACTCAGGATTTATCTCATAATTCGGCTTATCTGCTTGCTTTCGCCTAATAAATCCTTTTTTCTCCAACTTGTTTATTGTGCTCCGAATTTTTCGTTTGAAGTTGCCAAAATCTTTCACATCAATGTTTACTGAAGTGTGTTTTTGAAAATACAAATGGCTGCTAATTAAGTTGGCACTTATTTCAGAATAAGTCCCATACTCATTGTGCTGATAAATTGATTCAAGAACCTGCTGAGTATCTTTCGTTAAACTCTCAAATGCACCTCCAAATACTTTTCGCATTTCAATGTTGAAATCTGTTTTATGTAATACAGGGTCAATCTGAAAAACCTGAATCTCCAAATTGCTCTGAGGCAGCTTTGTAATAAGATTCCACTTCTCCAAATCCTTAATCACTTCGAAATGGTTGTTATCGGGAGTAAGGTTTACCGTAAACCTTTCTTGTCTGTTAAGCAATTCGGATTTTCTGAAATATGCCAATACAGTTTTCTGCTCATCTGAAAGCTCCGTGCCTCCTGTTTTCTTCAGTATATATTTACTAAAACTTCTCAGCCATGCAACTGAACTTTCATCTAATACCTTTCCTTTAGGAATGTAAAGTCCAATCTCATTCTCATTGTATAATCTGTAATAAGGGACATCAATAGCATTATCCAGCGCAAAATTTGTAAGGGAAGCCATGCCGATTCCTCTGCCTTCGTATCTATTATATGCTTTCAATACATCAGCAAGGTTTGTATTTTGCCTTTTCGGAAAAGGAATGATTCTCCTCAAGTGAATTGGGGTGTCAGCATAAAGTAGTTGCTCCTGTTTGAATTTGCCAGGGTTTCTTATTTCAATAAACTCATTATTGCGAACCCTGAGAATTGAAAATCGGTCTGACTTGTAATCACGATGCGCCAAAGCGTTATTGATTGTTTCACGAATAACATCCTCAGGATATTCATAAACAGTTGTGCCTCCCCGCTGCACACTTACTCCAGTTCCCGTTTTGCCGAAAGTAAAGTTCCATCCACTTTCCATCAGCGAAATGATATTGTCTTTGTAAATCTTTTTATCATCAGCTAAGGATGAACCTGTCTCATAATAGCAATCTAGTTCGCATTTCCCCCCAACATGGTCAAATATGTGTTTACCGCATACCAACATTCCTAATAAGGTTGGGCTTCCATCACGAATAAACTTTTTCCTGTTTAGAAAAGGAATGGCAGATTTTAAGTCAGATTTGAAAGCTTCCACTTTTACCACACTATTGAGGCGAATAATATAGTCATTCAACTTGTCAATATCTAGATCCTCCAAAGTAGCGTTGGGTACAAACTCTAATTCTGTTGAGTTTCTGATTTCTTCTTTAAGTTCCTTTTGCTTTTGAATTTTTTCAGGCGGAACACGATGGTCGCCAGTTCCTTGCCTCTCCCATGCTTCATTATCGTAAAACACATACTTTAATTCATCGGGCAACTTTTCCACAAATACTAAACATACTTGCCCGTTAAGAAAGGGTTTTATCTCTATTAAGTCGGGACGTACATATTCAGTTAAATCAATTTTTCGTCCTTTATCATCCGTAAAAAGGTTTGGCAATCTTTTGATATTAGGTTCATTGTTTGGGTTTAGCCCTGTAAACTTAAAGACACCACGCTTTTGATCTTCTTTAATTCCAATTACAGCAATACCACCTTTACTGTTTAAAAATGCACAGATAGATTTATGTAACTCATTCCAGTCGCTGCTGGTAGATAAATCTTTGAACTCAATTTTATCCGTTTCAACCGGAGAGTATGTTCCTGTATTTAAGTATTCTTCTACTTGCAGAAGTATTTTGTCTATTTCTCTCATTTTTTTATTCTGCGCTAATAATATGGGTTTAAAATCTACCCGGCATATCTCATTTCCTTTTTAGATTTTAGAAAGGACCCGAACTAGTTGCGCATAATTCAAATATACCCGAAAGTTTTTTACCTCGCCCCCGTCTGTGTCCGCACAGGTTCTCCTGCAAGGGAACCTGAGCCAGCTATTGACAGGTTCCTCTGTATGAGAACTGTCGAGACGGAAATTCTTGCGTCAGAGTGTTATTTGGGTTAGTTTCATTCCTCATCCAAGTTGATTATGAGGAAAGTTCTACTGTTTATAGTTTGTATTTTACTACTTGCAGCTGGCAGAGCAAGCGATACACTTACCCGTAGGGAGATATACAACTTTAATGTGGGGGATACTTTCGTTTATCATCATTATGGTAACGACCAAAACCATCAACCTCCAATTACATATAACTATTATTCAGCGCAAGTTGTGCAGGGTAAGTCTTTTAGTCCGGATAGCCAGGTTGTAATGTATAACTGGATTAATCCATATGCATTGAATAGTTGGGGAAGTACACATACCGATCTTGACTCGTTTGAAATACTAATGCACTGCCATATTGATACTGCATTTGGTGACCCTTACGTTTTCGATTCTTTGAATGGAACAGATATTACCACGAACTCTGTCTCTACTTGTGATGCGAATAGATATGTATATGCGCTAGGATTGGGGGAGATTGAATGGTATTTTGCTTATTATAACTTAGGCCAGACCGAATATAATACCCGACTTGTTTTCTTTTCAAAGGACACTATCAGATGGGGGTATTATCCTCTCAACTTAGCAATCAATGAGCCTGCTCCCGTTAACCTCTTCTTCCTCTCCCCTAATCCTGCCGCTGATAACGTTACTATAAGTATAGATGAGACCATGCTCGGCAGCACTGCCTCTATTTATGATATAACAGGGAGAAACATAGCCGTTATCAGCCTAACTACTGTCCACAATTTGCTATCTACTCAATCCTTCCCCGGTGGAGTTTACTTTGTAGCCATTATGAATAAAGAAGGAAGGATTACAGCAAAAAAACTGATAGTGCGTAAGTAGCCCTGTCGAGATTAGTTTACGGTGCTATCGCTCCTGCTCTGCCTATTCCTGCCCGTCCGGTCAGGCGGGCGCCACCAACAACCAAACTTATGTATTTTTGCTTTCTGAAGTTCCTGCCACTCCACACCTGCCTCCTACATCCTAACCCCTAACTCCCTCATCTTACTTCCCCGCTCCAACTTCTAAATTTTAACAAATTAGTAACGGCCTTTGCCGCCCCGGCTGCCGGGGGTGTATTTT
>CAZLXD010000049.1:3313-17056 GCA_964563185.1 uncultured Chitinophaga sp. | reverse complement strand
AATTGTGCTGGTTGAAATCGGCTAAAAGCCCGCGCTCTAAACTGAGTAAAGCTTCATGGCGGTTACCAACACGATTGTAGAACACCGACTTAATGTAGAAAATATCGGCACTTCCATCGTATTTCATTTCAGCCTCTGTTAGCACCTGAAAAGTTTTACGGTAGTCGTTAACGTTAAAGTAGGCTGTCGCCAGATTTATCCAGTTTTGCTTAGCGCTGGGGTCTAACTGAAAAACATGTTCAAATGTTTCGAGCGCACTTTCGTGGTCTTCAATACTCAAATAGGCTTCTGCCAGGGTGAGCAAATAATCTATGTTCTCCCTGTTCAGTTTTACAGCGCGCTCGTACGAGTGAATAGCCTTCGGAATATTTTCTTCCAAACGGTAAGTTTCGCCAATACGGTAAAAGGCTTCATCATAATACGGATCAACACCAATAGCCTTGCGCAAATGCGAGCGCGATTTAGCGTATTCGCCCAACTGCTCGTAAGCGGCTGCAACTTTCAGATAAAGCTCCTTATTAGGCTTGGAAAGCTTAATAGCATCCTGGTAATACTTCAGTGCTTCGTTATACTTTTCGGTAACAAACAACACATCGCCTGTGCTGATGTAAGCCTGGTCGTAATCTTCCTGTATAGCTATGGCATAACTAAATGCGTCAATTGCTTCTTCGAAGCGGTCTAATCCTGCATAAGCATGCCCTAAGTTAAACCATGCCAAATAGCTGTAAGGGCTTCGCTCAATAAGCATTTCGTGAAACTGAATGCTGTCTTCATGTGTTTCCGTTAACTCAGTGCAAAACCACAGACGGGTGAGTGCTTCTTCGTTCATCGGGTCCTCGCGCAGCGCATTCTTCAAACTATTAATTACCTCGCTATATTTTTCTTGGTCTTCCCAAATGTCGGCTGTTTCCAAATGTAGTTCGCAACGATCTTCTACTTCAGTAGCAATGTTCATAGCCTGCGTTACTACGTCCATAGCATCTTCGTGGCGGCCTTGCCATAAGAACACATCAGAGCGGATCAAAAAGATATTAATGTCGTTGGGGTCTAGGCGCTCGGCTTCTTCCAACAAAACAAGAGCCTCGTCAAACTGACGTTGGTTGGCAAGTATTTCAGCCTTTTTAGTGTAAAAGAATGCCGAGAAAGGATATTGCCCAAGAGCCGTATCGGCTACTTTAAGGGCTTTATTGTATTCGCGGTTATCGTGGTAAAACTGAATAATCTGGTCATAACTCTCTTCCTCCAAAAAAATACTCCGTTTTGATTTCTGCGCCTCCTCATACTGACTAATCAATTCCATTAAATCACTCTCAGAAGGCTCCATGAATTCGTTTTCTTCCATACCATGAATTTACCGTGAACGAATCAAAATAACTACTGCTTTCGGGTTTATGTGGCGGTATTTTAAAGAAAGATAACAAAAACCTCGAACGCTTAACCGAAGATATCTTTGCATTTCATTTTTCCGAACAACATTTTTCAACACATTGAAAGTTCATTGTATATAAATTGTCCTGATTAGTGTAACGGTTAAAAGTCTATTTTAGTTTCTCTTCGCCAACTTCTTCGAAGCTTTACATTTCGATGAAGTTGTTTTAAAGAACTATTGAAAAATTATCCGATGAAAAATCTTTTTCTGCTGTTTTACCTTCTTCCAGTTATAGGAGTTTCTCAACAAACCTACTGGCAGCAAAAAACAGATTACGATATAGAAGTAACACTGAACGACTCTACGCACGAGTTAAATGGCTTTATCACCATTAAATACACCAACAACTCGCCCGATGAACTGAAGTTCGTTTACCTGCATCTGTGGCCAAATGCTTACAAAGACCAATCCACTCCGCTTGCAAAGCAACTATTGGAAAACGGTGAAATCAAATTCTGGTATAGCAAACCCTGGCAGAAAGGTTATATAGACAAACTTGACTTTAAGCTGAATGCCGAAAACTGCCAATGGGCGTTTGAACCCAACACGGAAGAGATATGTAAGGTGATGCTCAATAAACCTTTAAAGACCGGTGAAACGGTAAGTATCTCTACTCCTTTTCACGTAAAACTTCCCGAAACATTTTCGCGGCTTGGGCATGTTGGGCAGAGTTATCAGATTACACAGTGGTATCCGAAACCGGCTGTATATGACAAAAGCGGCTGGCACGCTATGCCTTACTTAGACCAAGGCGAGTTCTATTCGGAATACGGAACCTATGATGTAAGCATTACGCTTCCGAAAAATTATGTGGTGGGCTCTACCGGTGATTTACAGGACACTTCTGAAGTAAACTGGCTGAATAAGAAAGCAGAAGCTACCAAAGCCATCAAAGATTTTAGTGAGGATATGAAATTTCCTGCTTCAGCTACCGAAACTAAAACGCTGCATTATCATCAGGAGAAAATTCACGACTTCGGTTGGTTTGCCGATAAACGTTTTTATGTATTGAAAGGAGAAGTGGAGTTACCTGTTTCTAAGCGTAAGGTAACTACCTGGGCTTTGTTTACGCCTAAGAATGCCGAGCTATGGAAAAAGGCACCGGAGTATTTACACGATGCTACTTACTACTACAGTTTATGGGTTGGGGATTACCCTTATAACCATGTTACTGCTGTGGATGGCACTATCAGCGCTGGCGGTGGAATGGAGTATCCCAATGTAACCATCATTGGCGATGTAAGCAGCGACTTCGAATTGGACAATGTAATTACACACGAAGTAGGCCATAATTGGTTCTACGGAATACTGGGCAGTAATGAGCGCGACCATGCCTGGATGGATGAAGGCATTAACTCCTATTACGAATACCGTTATGTGCAAACAAAATATCCGCAGCGCGGCATGTTGGGTAAGTTTCCAAAAGGGTTAGCGAAGTTATTTGATATAGGCCACTATAAGCACAAATACATGATGGATGCCGGCTACCAAATGATGGCGCGAGAGAACTTCGACCAGGCGATTGATATTCCTTCTAAGGACTTTACTTCCATTAACTACGGCTTAATGGTGTACGGCAAAAGCATGTTGCTGTTTAGTTATTTAGAAGCCTACCTCGGCACAGAGTTGTTTGACAAAGCCATAAAGAAATACTTCGAGCTATGGAAGTTTAAACATCCGCAATCGGAAGACATTAGAAAAGTGTTCGAAGAAGAAACAGGGAAAAACCTAAGCTGGTTCTTTGATGATTTAATAAAAACGGATAAGAAGATTGATTATAAAGTTAATAGACCACAGACCACAGACCACAGTAACATAACCTACGAGAAGAAATTTATCTTAAGAAACACCGGCAGCATAGTTTCTCCGGTTTCAGTTTCTGTGCTGAATAAAGATTCTGTCATAAGAACCATTTGGCTGGATGGTTTTGAAAAAGAGAAAGAAGTAACGGTTAACACCGAAGGTGGCGACCGCATTCAAATAGACCCGCTGCTTCAGATGCCTGAGATAAACCGTAAGAATAACACTTACAAGTTGAACAAACTTGCTCATCGTTTCGAGAAGCTGCGGTTTCAGTTTCTTACTTCGCTCGAAAACCAAAACCGAACACAAATTTGCTGGGCACCTTACTTTGGCTGGAATAACTACGATAAGTTTCAGTTGGGCTTAGTTTTCTACAACCCCATTCTTCCGAAACAGAAATTCACTTACATGCTGGCACCTGCCATAGGCACGGGTTCTGTTCAGTTTATAGGTTCGGGAAGATTAGCTTATAACTTCTACCCCGAGAAAGGGGTGCAGCAGTTTACTGTGGGTGTTTACGGAAAACGCTTTTCGTATCTGCTTACTCCGCAGAACTTAATGTTCAACAAACTGGAGCCATACATGCACATCGACTTTAAAAAGAAAGAAGCCCGAAGTGTAAACTCTCACTCGCTGCACATGCGCAGTGTTATTGTTTGGCTGGATTGGATACGCTACGACAACGACCAAAAGGAAACGCAGCGCTATTTTGTAAACGAAGTAAAATACCGTTACGAGCGCAACACTACCCTGCATCCGCTTAACATTACGGCTACCTTTCAGCAGGGCAACAACTTTATGGGCTTGTGGGCCGAAGCCAACTTCCGTATTAGCTACAAGCGTAAAAACGAAGGGTTCTTCGTTCGCGTGTTTGCCGGAGGCTTCCCCGTTTACTTTAAAGATGCATCGGATATTAGCGCACCGCTGCCGAGGTTGTATTTAAGCACGGTAAGCAACAATACCTTCGCCTACTGGCTGCAAAAGGATTACATGTTCGATGAAAACTTTTTAGACCGCAATGGCCGCGATAGGTACTTAGGCAGACAGGTGGCACTTACCGGAGGAGCGTTTCGTTCTATGACCACCTTCGGGGCAACCTCCAAGTTTATGGCGGTGGCTAATTTCAGCTCTACCACTCACCGTTTCTTCCCTATTTACCCATTCGTTTCTACGGGCGTTGTTATTAATGATTTGAAGAAAGCGGAGTTTGCTGCCGAAATGGGATTGTCGCTCGCCATTATCCGTAACATGATTGAAATTCACCTGCCGTTGGTAACGACCAAAAACATTAGCGAGAACCAAAAGGTAATGGGGCTGAACAAGTGGTATCAGAAATTCACTTTTACGTTGAAGCTGCAAATGCAGAAACCGCTGGAGATGATTCGGAGGTTTATGTAAGGAAAGCCAAATACATTGGCACACTGTTGACACTGATTTTACGGATTTGCAACGGTTAAATCATTCTTCATAACCATCAACATCAGTATTTGCTTGACGTTGTATTTCCTAATATTGCCTCCATGAAAAACATACTCACCCAACTGGGCATTAAAGCCGTTAATGAGGGAACCAGCACCGGCACTAAGTGGATAAAGAGCAAAGGGCAAATTATTGAAAGCTATTCACCGGTAGATGGTAAGCTGATAGCCAAAGTGAGCAGTGCCACTGCTAAAGAATATGAAACCGCAGTTACCAGCGCACAGCAGGCTTACAAAGTGTGGCGCAATATTCCTGCACCTAAGCGGGGCGAAATAGTGCGGCAGATGGGCGATGAACTGCGTAAATACAAAGAGCCGCTGGGCAAGTTGGTTTCTTATGAAATGGGGAAAAGCTTGCAGGAAGGCTTAGGCGAAGTGCAGGAAATGATTGACATCTGCGACTTTGCCGTTGGGCTTTCGCGCCAGTTGTACGGATTAACCATGCACAGCGAGCGCCCTAACCACCGCATGTACGAGCAATGGCATCCGCTGGGTATTGTGGGCATTATTTCTGCTTTTAATTTTCCGGTAGCAGTGTGGAGTTGGAACACGATGCTGGCCTGGGTATGCGGTGATGTTTGTATTTGGAAGCCTTCGGAGAAAACACCGCTGTGCGCCATTGCCTGCCAAAACATAGTAGCCAAAGTTTTAAAGCGCAATAACTTACCCGAAGGTATTTCGAACGTAGTAATTGGCGATTACAAAATTGGGGAGCTACTGAGCCACGATACGCGTGTGCCTTTAGTATCGGCTACAGGTTCTACCCGCATGGGTAAAAAGGTAGGGGAAGCCGTAGGTGGGCGCTTAGGCAGAAGCCTGCTGGAACTGGGCGGCAACAACGCCATTATAATTACTGAAAATGCCGACTTAGATATGGCGATGATTGCCATAGTGTTTGGCGCGGTAGGCACAGCCGGCCAGCGCTGCACTACCACCCGCAGGTTAATTATACATGAGAAGAAATACAATGAAGTAAAGAACCGCTTGCAAAAAGCATACGCGCAGTTAAAGATTGGCAACCCGCTGGACCAAAAGAACCACGTAGGCCCGCTTATTGACAAAGATGCTGTAAAGCACTACGAAGCCGCTATTGACATTGCGTTGGCCGAAGGCGGCAAGGCACTGGTGCCGGGCGGAGTGCTGAAAGGAAAAGGTTACGAAAGCGGTTGCTATGTAAAACCCTGCATTATTGAAGCGAAGAACGAAATGGAAATGGTGCAACACGAAACATTTGCCCCCATCCTTTACATTATGAAATACAAAACCCTGGAGGAAGCTGTGGCGCTGCAAAACGGAGTAGTACAAGGCCTATCGAGCGCTATAATGACGACCAACATGCGCGAAGCCGAAGCATTCCTTAGCAACAACGGCAGCGACTGCGGTATAGCCAATGTTAACATTGGTACCAGCGGTGCTGAAATTGGCGGAGCCTTTGGCGGGGAGAAAGAAACCGGTGGAGGCCGCGAAAGCGGTAGTGATAGCTGGAAGGCATATATGCGCAGACAAACCAACACCATTAACTATGGCGATAAACTTCCGTTAGCACAGGGGATAAAGTTTGATTTGTAAACGACAAAGGGCAATTGGCAAAGAGCAAAAGGCAAAATTGAATGCCAAAAAGCAAAAGGGAATAAGCAACGGGTAAACCATAGGAGAAAAAACAAAGGGCAAACTGCAATTGGCAAAAAGCAAAAAATGAGTAACAACTGGCAGATTGCAAAGAGCAAACCATAGAAGTAAAAGCAAAGGGCAAAGAGCAAAAGGCAAAAATTGAATACCAAAAAGTAATAGGCAGAGGGCAAATAGCAAAAGGAGTAATTGCATTGTAGAAGGGCGTAGATTGTATCAATCAAATACCTAAGCCATGAAATCGAGTTACAACTTCAGGGAGTCGAAGGTTTTTAAACTGGCTTTTGAATTAGCCATGGAGATTTTTGAAGTGTCGAAGCAATTCCCCAAAGAAGAAAGGTATTCTCTTACCGACCAGATAAGGCGCTCCTCGCGAAGCACATGCGCCAATATTGCCGAAGCTTACCGCAAGCGGCTATACCCGGCACACTTTGTTACTAAATGCAGCGACAGCGATGCTGAAAACAGTGAAACACAGGTATGGTTGTTGTTTTGCCTTCGTTGCAATTACATAGAGAAAGAAGTTTTTGAAAAACTCAATAACAAAAGTGAAGAGATAGGCCGCCTTATCAGCCACATGATAAATAACCCTGATAAGTATTAGCGCACCCCTCCCTTTGCCGTTTGCTCTTTGCTTTTTCTTTCCCTGTTTGCCTTTTGCTATTTGCTCTTTGCCCTTTGCTTTTTCTCATTCCAAACTTTTTACTGTAGTATGCACGCAACGTTCTCTTGTATTTCTCATCTGTATTCAAAACCCATGTATGAATTGTAGATTTTACCCCTTATTCCTCACTTTTCTTTTTGCGCTTGGCTTTGCCCGTAACACTCAGGCACAATGCAGCGTAAGTGTTTCCGACACCCTGTTGCCTAATTTTGATTTGCAACTGACCGCCACCCCAACAGGGGGTGTTGCGCCTTTTACATTTACCTGGACTATTAGCGGCAGCACCGCAGGAAACCCCATTACACCTGCGCACACCAGCACCGCGGGCGATACAATAGTTATTTCCTCCAACGATTTGTTTGCTAACTACGGCTGTTTGTTTATTACACTTTGCATGCAGGATAGCACCGGCTGTAACACCTGTATAATGGATACCGCCAACACCACGGCTATTGTTTGTTATTCGGCCTTTGGCTGGATGGAAACACAGCCCGGTGAAATGATGATTACCCTTAACAACCCCGTGCCGCAGTTTATGGGCTTTACCGTTATTACCTGGACCGACAGCATCGGTAATCAGTCTGCCATGCTGCAAGGGGGAATGGCCATGTTCCATTACACCCCCACGGTTTACAATGCCAACGGGTACGATGTGCCTGTATGTGTGCAGACCTTCTTTAACAACGTATCTTACATGTGTATTGCCTGCGATACCGTGCATGTTTCGGCTATTACGCCTAACGGAGTTACGGAACCGCAGCCTTCTTTCTTCCGCGTAGTAAATAACCCCGTAAAGGATGAACTGATTTTACAACTGAAAGAAGAAAGCCCTGTAACCTCTGTTCAGCTACTGGATATAAACGGACGATTGCTATACAACGATAAGGGTAACAACAGCACATTAGCCATAAGCATGAAAGCCCTGCCCAAAGGAGTTTATGTATTGAAGGTAAGCGATGGCAGCAGGGTGCAGGCCACGAAGGTTTTCAAGGAATAAAAAAAGGGGGCTGAAAGCCCCCTTTTTATTTCTGATTGCGGATAGGAATTACTGAATAATAATGCGCTTAGTTATTTCCTGATTAAGCTGAAGGTCGAAAAGCTTAACCATATAAACCCCCTTAGCCAGTCCGTTCAGGTTAAGGCTTGTTTCGGAATTTTGTAATTGCTTTTCCGATACCAGTTTACCATCTACCGTATAAATGCTAACGTTAAAGGAAGCATTGAGTGCATACTTTACATTAATAAAGCCGGAAGTGGGGTTTGGGTAAATAAGGAATCTCGAATCGTTATCGGGCACCACCTTTATTTCATTGATAATTTGAATAATACAAGGTGGCTGGCTTACACCAATCTTATTTACCAAACCGGCATCAATCTTTTTAGGCGACAGGTTAATGGCAGTTGCATTAAAGCCACAGCCGTTTCCGGCAGTGTTGGGGTTTGCTATAGCCGCTACATAACTACTGAAAGTAGGTACTGCATAAATTTTATCATCGGGGCCCAGCATCATATAACCACCGTAATACGGCCCCCAGTTATTGGGCATAGTACCTACGGAAGTGGCAGAAGCAGCAATAGCTGATTGATTGTAAGTAGAAAGATTAAACTGATACACCGATGAGGCGGTTAGCTGAGTAGAATACAACTTTGAACCATCGGGTGAAAACTCAAGGCCGATTACCGTGTTGTAACCTGACAAGGTAATTGGATTAGATACAATGCCAAGGTTGCGATTGAAATTGAATAACTGAATTTGTCCTGCTTCGTATAAAGCACAAGCCAGTTTGCTTCCGTCTTTTGTAACCGTTAACTGGCCGATGGCACTGTTGTTACTTCCGCTGTGCGAGGCTCCTACACTCGATACTACAGCAGTAGTATCTAAGCCCTGGTCGGTTACCAGATAAGAGCGGAAATTATTATTGCCCAATTCGTGCGCCACAATCCAAATAAAGTAGTTGTCGCCATGTAAAACAGGAACCAGTTTTTCGGTGCTTTGAGCAATCAGCACTTTGTTTTTTACGGTTACATCACCTAAGCCAGCGTTTAGCGACATATCAACGATGTTGTAATACAGCGAACCGCCAAACATATCAATGGTAAACACATAATAAATATTGTCGGAGCCCGGTTGCTTTACAATAGTAGCTGCCTGCCCTCCGGTAGTATCGCCCAATAGCCCGCTGCCGTTTGGCATTACTGCTCCGTTTTTATCCTGCACTTTCATTCCATCGCAGTAAAAGAGCAGGTTACCGCTTGTATCGGAAATGCTGGCGCTGTTGTCCCAACCATTAATGCCGGTGGAAATAACCTGCGGGCTTCCGCTGTTAAAATCAAGCCCGGAACCGTTGCCGAATACCCAGGTATTAAATTCTTTTTGTGCGCTGCATGCTAAGCTAATAAGGAGCATAGCTACAGCCGTGGTGTAGTTCTTTTTCATTTTTGGAGTTTTTTGTTTTGGTCAACTAATATAATTACTTGAGCACCGCTTCATAGCCTTTTATTAAAAAAAAATTAATGCATGGCTTTTTGCCGCACTGCCGGTGTTGGTTTCAAAAGTAACAGGGCTTTGTATTTGCACCGGTTCTGTTTTTCCCAATTATTAAAAGTCGCTCGCAGTGCTGCCTATGTAAAATGATAAGGCATGCAGTAACCAAAAGTAAAGGGCAGCCATTATGCTGCCCTTTTCTTTGCTGCTGCTTTTGTGTGTGGCAGGTTACCCTTCCAGCACCGTTACTTCCCAGCTGCCGTTATCGTTGCCGGGGTTCAATACATTAAAAAACAGGTTACTGCCGCCAAAGCCCAGTTCTTCGGCAGTTTTGGTAATAGTATCGCCACTGTTCACGGCTATAAACTCTCCGCCCGGCTGCCCCTGTTGCTGGTCGGAAAAGTAAAAGGCTAAAACACCTGTGCCACCGGCAAGGGTGCTCATGCGAAACTTAGTGGCAGGGCTTACTTCAATTCCTTCCAGTGGTATGTTAGCCACATTATTACCACCGCTAACATTTCCGGCAAATTCGCCAAGTATGTTGCTGCTGCTGTCGCGCAGCAGGCTCATATCCCAATACTCTTCTATCAGAATTGGGTTATCGAGGTACTTATACATCAGCCTTCCCAGGGTGCCGTACATTTGCCTGCTGCACAGAACCCGTTGGGCTTCCAGCGAAGCACTGTAGCCCGACACCGAAATTTCGTTGCCCTGCTGGGCATTACGGGCAGCGGAAATAACATTGTAAAAGCTTTCAACAGTTGCGCTGAGCGAAAGCAGCACCGGCTCAGCGGAATACGTTGCCAAAATCTGATACAAAGTGCGCAGGGCTGAAATACGCTGTTCATAAGTGCCCTGCTGAAAAGCCTTGCGCTTATCGGGAAAAATAGCGCGTTCCTGAATAGAATCCTCGGGGAATATGCTTCTTACCTTGCCTTCCCATACTTTTATTTCGGTATTCAGTAACCCAAACTGGGTTTCCACATCCAGTGTGCGGCTTTCGCCTACTCCTTCGCTGCCCCGCCAGTTGCTGTAAATAGTAATAAAATCATGGTGAAAGGATTCGTACTGGGTTTTCATGGCCAGCACATCGGGGTCAATGGTGCCTTTCTGCACCAGTTTGTTGAAATGGTCGGCATCTAATGAAAGCATTTTTTTGAAGTTGCGGTCGGTGGCGCTCAAAAACGGATTAATGGCGAACCTCCACGGAAGAACAAAGCTCATGGTTTTTGTTTTTGTGGTGAATAATTGGTTTGTGTTCTGTTACTGCTGAAAACCGTTGGGTTTTAGGGTACTGCGCCACGTGCAGGAAGTGGAGCGGCTTTAGCCGCTTTTAAACAACGCTTATTCCTTTTATCGCCTTTTTGCCGCGCAATTAACTGCACGGCAAAATGCCTGATAAGCGGAAAACAGCTGCTTAATGGCGGCTAAAGCCGCCCGCCTTCCCTTTCCGTTACTTTGACGGATGCTTACGGAGAACTCCGTAGCTTGGCATCACTTTCCGCCACTGCCAGTTGCCTGACCGGCAATTTGCATGGTGGTTGGTCGGGCGACACAACCACGGCATTGCTTCGCATCAGTTTGACGGATGCTTACGGAGAACTCCGTAGCTTAGCATCAGTTTGACAGACGCCTACGGGGAACTCCGTAGCTTAGCATCAGTTTGACAGACGCTTACGGGGAACTCCGTAACTTCGCATCGGTTTGACGGACGCTTACGGAGAAGTCCGTAGCCTTCCATCACTTTGACGGACGCCTACGGAGAACTCCGTAGCTTCCCATCACTTTGACAGACGCTTACGGAGAACTCCGTAGCTTCGCATCACTTTCCGCCACTGCCGGTCGTCTGATCGGCAATTTGCATGGTGGTTGGTCGGGCGACACAACCACGGCATCGCCTTTCCTAAAACTTACGGTAACAGCATGTAAAAGAACTACCCCAAAAGTATTTTGCGGGGCAGCCACGCACAACTACGTATTTACGTAGCCATGTTCAGCGCAGGGGCATTAAGCCTTGCAGCAATGCCTGCCGGTAAGCGCCTATGGCGGTGCGCCTGCCCATCCATTTGCGTATTTGGCGGCAGTGGTAGTCCAAATTGTGTTTTTTTAAATGAAGGGTATCTATAATTTGTTCTTTGGTAAGCTCTTCGGCCATTAGCTGAAGTATATCCAGTTCCAGTTCACTTATCGTGCATTTCTTTTTCATGCTATGGTGTTTTACATGAGCCTGAATAGCGTACAGGGCTGTTGCAGAAAAAAAGAGAAGGTTACCTGCTAAGTCCTTTTGTTTTATAGCAGGCAACTGAATAGCACAGGAAATTTAAAAAGAGAAAAGGAAAAAAAGAAACAGGTGCGCTGAAACTTTATGGCTACCGGGAAACGGCTACTTCTTCTCCCACGGCAAATAGCTATGGAACTCCGGCAGTAACTTAAGGGCGTAAACCAAGGAAAGGAATGCTATACCCGCTACACTGCCGTGCAATAACAGGTTGGCTATATCCGATGAGAATACCGGCAGCACATAATCCAACCCTATGCAGAAGAGAATGATGAGTAATACCTTTAATGTATGCAGGTTGTAGGGTTGTAAACCGTAGGTGCGGTTTATCATCAGCAACTTAATAGCGGCAAACAAAAAAGCAGTAATAGCACTGCTGTAAGCAGCGCCCAACATACCAAAACGGGGAATCATAAATACGTTTACCAGAAAAGAAACCACTACCAGCGAAAGCATAAACACCACTGCCTGCCACTGTTTCATGGCATAGATAAGTATGGCATTGTTGCTGCCCGAAAGCATATTAATAAGGGAACCGATGGAGATAATCCAAACCACTGCTGTGCCCTGCTCATAGCCTTTGCCTATCAGGTTCATCAGGTAAATTATGTTGCAGTTAATACCCACAAACAGCAACCCGCCCACCACCGATAAATATTTTACCGACTTGTAATAAGCATCGCGCAGCGCATCATTATCCTTTTCCGCCACGGCATGGGCCACTCGGGCTATAATAACGCGGTCGAGCGCATTTAACGGAGTTTCAATAATGGTAGGAATAAACGCTGCGATGGTGTAAATACCCACCACATGTAAACCGCTGTATTTGCTCAAAATAATAGAGTCGAGCGTTTTTAAACCGAGAGCCGCAATAGTGGAAAGAGATAGCAGCAGCCCAAAACTCACCATATCGTTTAAGCCCTGCTGCCGGAAGAAGTTCCAATTTATAATAAGGGACGGAGTATCTTCTTTAGTAAGGTAAAGCAACAACAGCAACAGTTGTAAGCCGTAAATGCCCACATAACCTATAACAAACTGCGGTAACGAAATGTAACCGAAGTAATACACTACGACTAAAAGAATGTAAGCAGCACGGGTGTAAATATCGTTGAGATAGCTGGGTACAGTGGTTTTGTATAACGATGTAAGATAGGTAGTAACTACCGTGGCAAATGCAAGGAATAAACTAAACGGAAAAATGTAGTTGTAATACTCCGTAAACAGGGGCGACTCCTTTACGTACTGTGCTATAAAGTAGCTTTTGAAAACAAACAAAGCTGTAGCGGTAATCAGAAACCCGATAAGGGTAAACAGCAGCACATAACCCAGAAAGCCGTGGTGGCCCTGCTTTTCGTTTTTAAAAAACGGAAAATACTTAATGGTAACATTGGTAACTCCTAAGGGAATAATGCTGGCCACTAATGTAGAGAAGGCAAACAGCACCCGCGCCAAACCAATTTCTTCGGGCTGTAAAAATTTAGGCTGAATAATAATAAGGGAAACAAAGCCCAAAACAATCCCTAAATAGGAACTGATGGTGTTTTTAATGCCTTGTCGTTGTACTACCCCCAATCGAAGTTTTTCAGTAACAGCAATAATAACGATTATGAACGGGCGCAAAGCGGCAGTCTGTAAACATGGCAGGCTTACAGTGCGCAATAAAAACGGCTAAGGAGTTTTTGTGTATGGCTATGGGGTATGCTAAGCCCCGAAGGGGCGTAATAGGCTTACCGCAGGGTATAGCCCTGCGGGTGAAACTCTTTGCATATCAGCAACAAATACTTTTTACTTGCTTTGTCCAACCAATGAGCAACAGCCGCTATTCCCTTGTTATCCCCGGATGGTATCCCACACAGGAGCAGCCGCTCAACGGCATCTTTATTAAAAAGCACGTGCAACTCATCAGCACCTTCATTACCTGCAAAGTGTTGTATGCCACCCCCGTATACCATGACCTCGAGCAAGAACCGGGCGGTG
>CAZLXD010000049.1:0-3303 GCA_964563185.1 uncultured Chitinophaga sp. | reverse complement strand
GGCATTGAGGAAACCACCACCGGCAGCCTGTCGGAAGTAACGGTGTATTACAAAACTTCGGGCATTCGTTTCCTCAATCAGCTGTTTCAGTTATATGCTTTGTGGAAGGGCTATCGGTACATTTTAAAACAGTATGGCAAACCCGCAGTAGTGCATAACCATGTGGTATTCCCTGCCGGATACTTTGCCTCGTTTGTGGCAGCGCGGCACAAGTTACCCCTGCTTATTACCGAGCACTGGAGCGGCTACACCAAGGCGGACGGCAGATATAAAAGGCTGTCCTTCCTGCATCATTATCTCACTAAAAAAGCCTTTGCCCGCGCTAAAGCGGTATCGGTAGTTTCTTCTTTCTTAAAAGAAGCAATTGCAAAGGCAGGCCTGCTGAATAGTTCCTCCAAAGTTTATATTACATCGAACGTACTGAACGAAGGGACCGAGGACATCATGTTGCGGAACTTCCACCCGCAACACCCTAAGGCCCTTTGCATTGGCAACCTGAACGACCACGAAAAAAATATTACAGGAATTTTAGAAGCCTGTGTTGAAGTAATGCAGCGCTACCCCGCATTTACCATCACCATAGTAGGAGGCGGAAACGCAAAGCAGGAATTTGAAGCCAAAGCCCAACAACTCGGCCTGCTTAAAAAGAATGTCATTTTTACGGGCGCGGTTCCTAATCACACCTTACCCGATTACTACAAAGCGGCCGACTTCTTTGTGCTGAACAGCCACTTCGAAACCTTTAATATTGCTGCGGCTGAAGCGCTGCTGCATGGGCTGCCCGTGGTAAGTACCCGTTGTGGCGGCCCCGAAGAATTTGTAAACGAAAACAACGGAGTATTAACGGAAGTGAATAATGCGGGGAAACTGGCAGAAGCCATGATGCAGGTAATTGAAAATTATCAGCGCTACGACCGAAAGTCTATTTCCATGAAAATGAAACGACAGTATTCGAATTCCCTGATAACCGAGCAGTTTAAAAAAATGTATAGCCTCGCGTAAACTATTTATGAGAAAACTAATCCGCAAAATATTGCCGGCACAGGTGCTGGCCTGGCATTGGAAATACATCAAATCGAAGCGCGTAAAGTTTGACGACAAAACGCACGACCAGGTTTTCACTGAAATCTTTCAAAATAAATACTGGGGCGATGAGGAGTCGCTCTCCGGAGTAGGCTCTACGGCTTCCGAAACACAAAACATTAGTGCGGAGCTGCCTAAACTTTTCAGAGAGTTCAATATTCAATCCATGCTCGATATCCCTTGTGGCGACTTCTATTGGATGAAGAACGTAGACCTGAGTGGCGTTCAATACACCGGTGCCGATATAGTGGAAGCATTGGCGGAACAGAACAACGCGAAATACAAAAGAGACAACGTTTCCTTTAAACACCTCGACCTTGCCAACTCCGCCTTACCTAAAGTAGATTTAATTTTTACCCGCGACTGTTTAGTACACCTCAACGAAGATTTGGTAAAGGCCGCCATTGAAAACATAAAGAAGAGCGGAAGCAAGTACTTACTCACCACCATCTTCACCAACACCACGCAAAACGAAAACATAGTAACCGGAAACTGGCGCGCGCTTAACTTAACGGTGGCACCGTTCAACTTTCCGGCACCCATAAAAACAATCCGCGATACAGCCTTACAACCCAATGAACCCTTTGGCGATAAAGTAATGGCACTTTGGGAAATTGCTAAACTGCCGTAGTTTAAAAGTAACCGTCATTGCGAGGGCTTTTCAATAAAAAGTAAAACAGACAAAGGTCCGAAGTAATCCCCCGCTTTCTAGTTAAACAACCATCAGGAAACCGAAGATTGCTTCGTAAGATAACTCTGTTTAAGTGCCCCCCTAATTGGTCGCCTGACCAATTAGAACTAAAACCTAAGAACAATTTTCCGGTCAGGCGACCGGTAAGGCACGGAAGCCTTCATCAAACAATCTCATTCAGGTAGTTCGCCAATTGCTCCGTTTGGCTTTTCCTGCTGTAAGTAGAATGGCTGCTCACCGGATAAATACTTCGCGAAGCACTTGAAGCAAACCGCTGCAAAGCATCGCTCAACTGCATATAGGCTGCTTCTGTTTCATCGAACGCAATCATACGCGCACGCCCTGTTTGCGAAAGGATAGCTGCAGCATCTCCATCTACAGGCCCAAAAGAAATAAGCGGAGTGCCGGAGCCGAGGTATTCAAACAACTTGCCGGTGAGTATCAGTTTATTGTCAGGCACGTTAGGTGTTAAAAACAAAAGCATATCGCAGCTTTGCATTAGTTGCGTAGCTTCTTTATGCGGCACAAAATTTTTGTATTCTACTACACTCTCTAATCCGTTGTTACGAATACTCTCCTGCACGGGGGCATCTACCCTTCCAATCAGTTCCAGTTTTATCTTCTTCCCTTCTTTAGTTAATCGCATCACTGCTTTCCAAAAGTGTTCCGGGTTTTCGCTCGCCATTAGGTTGCCTACATAGCGAATAAGAAAGTAATCGCGATTTACAGAAGGCAGAGAAAATGAAAAATCTTCCTCATCAAAACCATTGTAAATAACACGGAGGTTCTTTGCTGCATATTCAAACTCGCGCTGCAAGCCGGGGCTGATAACACTTACCGCATCGGCAGTAGCCAACACTTCGCGCTCCAGTGCTTTGTCTTTAGCCGCGGTAGCTGCGGTGCGCGGCAGTATGTTATTGTAGAAAATTTTTGTCCACGGGTCTCGAAAGTCCGCCATCCATTTTACTCCGAATTTCTTTTTCAATTCCAAACCAATCAGGTGTGTTGAATGCGGAGGCCCGGTGGTAATCACCGCATCAATCTTCTCTGCTTTTAAAATCGCTTCGGCTTGGGCTACGGCATAAGGCACCCAGCCTTTGCGCGCATCGGGTATAAAAAAGTTAGCGCGTACATACTCCGATAGTTTTTGAAACAGCGACTTCTTTCCGCCTGCTCCTACCGATACTACCGGCATCGCTTTCCCTTTCTTGCCTTTCAGCAGGTTGTATAACTCGAAAGGTTCGAAGGTTTTGGTGCGATACACTTTTACATTGGCGGGAACTTCCTTCAAAAGTGATTCATCGTAATAAGGATAACTGCCGTTGGCTACGGTAACAATGATAGGTTCCCAACCAAACTCGGGCAGAAATTTTGAAAACTTTAGAAAGCGCTGTACGGCTACTCCGCCCGCAGGCGGAAAGTAATACGTGAAAATCAGGACTTTCTTACTCACTTCTTTTTTGCAGGTTTTGAAGTTGCTTTCTCCGCTTTAGCTTCGGCTGGCTCAGCCTCTATGGCTTTAAATTTTT
>CAZLXD010000048.1:11408-17326 GCA_964563185.1 uncultured Chitinophaga sp. | reverse complement strand
CCGCCAGTAAAGTTTTTGTATTCAATTTCCCCCGTTACGGTTACCTGAACAGGCTCTGTGTCAGCAATAGAGTCGTTGGGGAATGCCTTGTTGAAGGTTTCGGTATCCATGCGCACCATTACAGGCAGCGAGGTTTCCTTGCGGCCGGGAATACCCTGTTGTGGTTGCATTTTTAAAATAGAGACCACCTGTCCGTTAATGCGAAACTCTTCTTCAATACTTTCAATAGTAGATGACAGCAGATTGGGATTGTAAATGCGGATGGTAGATTGCAGTTCGTAGCCCGAAGCAGAGATTTTGCGGATAAGGAAGTTATCCTGTGCGGTAAGCTGCAGGTTGCTCCGGTTAAGCAATACCAGCCCCAGCCCCAACAGGGCAGCTATCAGAATCCCTATCCCTTTCTGCTTCATGCCGGCAAATCTATTTGTGTTTTTCACATAGCGCAGGTATTTATTCACAGCCTGTAACGTGGAGTCACAATTCGTATATTTTCACATTAAACACAAGCGATTGAAGATAATAGGCATAACAGGAACACTGGGGGCGGGCAAAGGCACTATAGTTGATTACTTAACCAAGCACCACGGCTTTCTGCACTTTTCCGTTCGCGGTTACCTTACAAAAATTATTGAACAGCGGGGGCTGGAATTAAACCGCGATTCGTTGGTGGCTGTGGCCAATGAACTGCGCGAAAAGAACACCCCGAGTTTTATTGCCGAGGAACTATACCGCGAGGCCAGCGAAGCCGTCAAGGACTGCATTATAGAAAGCATACGTACGGTGGGCGAAGTAAACGCTCTGCGCAGCAAAGGCAACTTTTGTCTGTTTGCAGTGGATGCCGACCAGAAACTTCGCTACAGCCGCATTGTAGAACGCGCTTCGGCTACCGACAAGATAAATTTTGAAACTTTTGCCGATAACGAAGCCCGCGAAATGAACAGCACCGACCCTAACAAGCAAAACCTAGGGGCCTGTATGCAGTTGGCCGACTTTACTTTTACCAACGATGGTTCGTTTGACGAACTTTACCGGCAGGTGGATGAAGCACTGTGGAGAATTTGAGGATATGAAAATGTGAGACTGGGGTGGTTGCCAGATTATCAAATTGTTATATCAAATTAGTAAACAGTTAAACTTGTAAGTTATGAGTGAGAGCAAAGAAGAGAAATACATACGCCCCACCTGGGATGAATATTTTATGGAGGTAATGGATGCCATAAGTAAGCGCGCTACCTGCGGGCGCGGGCGCAGCGGCTGTGTAATAGCCCGCAATAATCAGTTGCTGGTTACAGGCTATGTTGGCTCGCCTATTGGTTTGCCGCACTGCGATGAGGTAGGCCACCAAATGAAAAAAGTGATACACGAAGACGGCACCGTTACCGAACACTGTGTGCGCACGGTACATGCCGAGCAGAACGCTATTTGCCAGGCTGCCAAAAACGGTGTGGCTTTGGATGGCGCTACGCTTTACTGCCGTATGACCCCCTGCCGTGTGTGTGCCATGCTGATTATTAACTGTGGCATTAAGCGCGTGGTTTCACAGCGTAAGTACCATGCGGGTGGCGAAAGCGAGCAAATGTTCAGCGCGGCCGGTGTAAGTTTAGAGTTCTTTCACGAAGAAGTGCAGCAGTACGAAAAGCAGAAATAGTGCTGCTGTATTTTGCAATCGTATAAAGGCTACAGGTTTTTAAAATCACAATACCTGCCATGCTTGAGGGTGTACGGTGCAAAAAACACCTGCTTACAGGCATGGAACGGAACTATTTGTATTTACATTTTTACCCATCTCTTTCTAACACTTACCTCTTTGGTTTTTACCTCGGCTATGTAAACACCTGTTTTGAGTAAACTAATATCAATGCTATTGGTTTGCGATGTTGCATATCGGTTTATTACACTTCCGTTAATGTTATAAATAATTACTTCCGTTAATATCGTTTCCTCCGCAGTAATAAATAACTTTTCGGTAGCAGGATTCGGGAAGATATGAATCAGCGACTCTACATTTGTGTTCCCCGCGTTGCCTTCCCAATTTTCCTGCTGCTCACCCATATCTTCTATGGAAGTTGCAATTTGATCAACGATGGTATCATCCACAATAATTCTCACAGTGTCTGTAAGACCATTGTAACTCACCACCACTTTTGTTTCGCCTGGTTGCAATGCCCGAAATTGATTGGCCGAAGTGTGATCAGCCACCGATGAGTTAAGAACCTGATACGTGCAATGGGGTGAAGGTGTAACATAACGCTCCCCCCCGGCACACAGGGCTGAGGTAAGAATTGCTCCGGTTGTTCCCGGAATAAGAAAACTCGTTTCGGGATAGGCGGCAAGTGATGAACACTGATATCCCGGATAATCATTCACCACAATTTCAACTGTGTCCACATCAATAATGCCGGTAGAATCGTATCCAATCACCATTGCTTTGGCGCGGCCGAAAATGCGGTTATCAATCACAAAAGTTACCGATGCAGAAGGCGCTGCCGTATCAACCATCATCATTGCATCGGGGCTGCCGGCAATCACAATAAGCATCCGTTGTATATCGCCCGTTGCAGCAACATCAAAAGTTGCCTGCATGTTAGAGGTGATAGTGTCTATAGAAGGGAGGTTGGTGAACATTACATCGCCCGAAGAGCGCGAAAAATCATTATTTCCACCTACAGGCATATAAACGGAAGTGAGTAAGGGCGGATGAAATCCATCTATTGAAAAGTAGTTGGTATCAATGGCAGATTCTTTTATTAACTGAATGACCGGAGTAAACATGGCTGCATTGCTGCCCGCACTCCAGGCACTGTGCCAGTAAGGGTTTTGAGTAGTGGTTTTACTGCACCCGGCTGTTTGCGAAGGTTCGGCAACAATCAAATCGTGGGCATCACCGGTAAACAATACGTCTGTAAAATCAAGCGGATGTCCGGTAGCAATTGCCCCTGCTTCAACAAACAACATTGCCCAGTCGGAAATACCTGTTGCCGATTGAGTGATTGTAGTATGCGTGGTAAGCGTATGTGAAGGTACATTGCGGTAATTGAGAAACACCCCGTTCAGGTCAGCCGTAATAGGAGCATCATCTACCTGAAAATCATCAACAGCCCCCGCATCGCAGTTCATATCAAAATAATAAAACAAGCCGCTCAAAACAGGTCCCCAAACCGGACTGCGAAGCAGGTTACAACTCTGTGCGCCTGCGTGTGGTGAGTTGGCGGTAATTAGCTTATGCAGGTCATTATTATAACCGGTTCCCTGCAAATACAAACGCGAAAGTATCCCTCCCATGCTGTGAACCATTAAATCAGCCGTACCACAGGAGTAATCTGCATCGCGCGCCTGGCGGATAGTTCTGCGGATGGCTTCGGGTACCACGTCTTGGTTTTGTGCAAAATGAACGGCATGGGTGGCAGAATAATCCATGCGGAAGGTAAGTTCCGGCACATAGCCGTTCAGCAACAATTGCTGATTAAATGCTTTCCAGAAATCGCCATTGCTCCATATACCGTGAACAAGTGTAACCGGTGCCCGGTAAAATTTTACTCCTATAGTATACAACACATGGTTGTTTGAAATATCTACAACCTGAATAGAATCTGAAACGAATAAAGCGGCAGCGGTTGAAATAAAATGCGGATGAGTAAAGCGGGCTTTTACGGTATCGCCACTAATGGAATAATCACTGGCATCAAACTCTCCGAACGCATCCGGATCCCCATTTAGTGTATCGCCTTTTACCCGAAACCGAACATTGGCCTCGCTCACAATATCCTTTACAATGAATTTGAAGATGGTGGACTTACTTCCATCAGCACAAATTTTTAAGCCCTTTGCCGGAAGCAGGTCTGTTCGGCCGTTAAATAATTCCTTCGGGTCTTCCATGCCCAAATGATGGAATTCCAAATCGTGCTCCACTCTTACTTCGTTCACCGGTGGCGGATTAAGCAGCGTAATATGCCCGGCTGCTATACCCCCGGCAAGTGCGAATCTTCCCCCCAATACCAGGTTGCCGTTGTATTCTGCAATTGCGTTTACAGTTGGAAAAGAAATAGCTCCGCCAACACCAGCACAGCCTGAACCAACGGGCGAGAAAGAATTTCCATTGCACCGCGCAATGCGATAAGCACAGGAAGAAACCGGACCTGTGTTGCTTACCGAAGTAAACGATCCTCCAAGCCACAATTCACCGTTAAAGGAACAAAGTGCCGAAACCAAATCACTGGCACCGGTACAATTCACCGGGCTTCCTCCGTTCCACGCAGCGGGGCCAATATTCGTCCAGCGAGAACCATTCCATCTTGCCAGGCGGCTGCCTGTCAGATATTCCGTTTGCACACCGTTACCTGCACATGCAAAATTTCCACCGGCATACAACTCATTCTTGTAAACTTTTAAGGCGCGCACTAAAATCTGCGGGCCTTCGCCTAAACTAAGCCAACCTGATGTATTGTATTTTGCCACTGCCCGGCAAAAGATACCGGTTCCGGTTGAGTCGAACTGCCCTGCCGCATATAGTTCGTTGTTATACACATCAAGCGCCCATACTTTATCGTTCAGTCCATAATCAAGCGTCATCCACACACTTCCGTTCCAACGTGCTACATTTCCTATATTTTGCCATCCCGAAGCATAAGAGAACTTTCCGCCAGCCACCAATTGGTTATTATAAATCACAAATGCGCGCACTTCCGAAAGCGTTCCCGACAAACCGGTATCCATAGCATGCCACATACCATCATAATACGCTACGTTCGTTGCTGCAACTCCATCAATAGAAGTGAACGAACCTCCCACATAAAGTTTACCGGCATGGAATAGCATGGCATACACATTACCCACCACACCAGTGCCCATAGGCTGCCACGATGAACCGGTCCATCTGGCGATTTTGCTGGCGGGCTGCCCCCCGGCTTCTGTAAACAGGCCACCGGCATAAAGAATGTTGTTTACATTATCTACCGCCAGTGCGTTTACATCGTTGTTCATTCCAGCACCCAGTGTTGCAGGCCATACTTGTGCAAAAGAATTTTGAACAGAGAAAAGAAAGAGAAGCGGAAGGACATAAACATTTTTCATTTGTCCGGATTTTGTTTTGTAAAAGTAGAATTAATTTCAGTAGTCAGGAATTAATGTAACCTTACTCTTAGTTAATGCCATACTGTACGGCAGATGCAAAAAAATTAACATCAACCTGACGAACTAACCACCCTTTATGTTGGTTAATAGAGGCAAATGGAAAATTTGGCGCAAAATCAGCACAGGAATACTTCTTGAACTGCGAGGAAGAAGCTACGTTGAAAAAATGACAATTAAATGACAATTCGTAGCAGACAACTTCTACCCTTTGCCATTATATTTGCTCAGTTTAAAATTAACATCAACAAAAAAACACTATGAAAAAGCACTTACTACTTGCCTTTTCTACAGCAGCCATCCTGGCTTGTTCAGGTTGGTTTGTTTTCCAGAATAACCAAACCGGCACTTTTAAGCTGGATGGAAAAAAGGAAGAAGGTAAATCTGTACACAAATCTCAGCGCGCCAAAGAAGCCATGGAAAGGCGAATGGACAAGTTGAAGGATGAATACGGAAACTTCAACTCAGCATACTATAGCACAGCCGTTGCACAGGCCAACCAGTTGGCACAAACCGGTAACCGTGCAGGAGCCCTCAATTTGCAGTGGGAAGAATTAGGCCCCGATAACGTGGGCGGCCGTGTAAGAGCCATATTGGTGGACCGCAGGGATATTAGCGGAAAAACGATTTATGCCGGTGGTGTTGGTGGCGGCATGTGGAAATCAATCGATGGTACAAACACCTGGAGCAGGCTATCTAACTGGAATGAGTGGATGACCGTTTCATGCATAGACCAATCACCTGACGGAACTATATATATAGGAACCGGGGAAGGGCTTTCGCAAATAATC
>CAZLXD010000048.1:0-11398 GCA_964563185.1 uncultured Chitinophaga sp. | reverse complement strand
ATGGGTAATGGAATTTACAAGTTGGATGCTAACGATAATCCGGTTCACGTTTCTCCGGGAGCATTTGACGGAACAAGCCTTAATGACAACAGCCCATGGGCTTCAGTAAACCGTATTGCTGTTAACCCTAATGATGCCACTAACATTCTTGCCGCAACTGACGGAGGTTTATTTGTAACCACAGATGCCGGTACCAATTGGACTCAGGTTTCATTGAGTGGTGCTCAAATTAACAATGGCCAGTCGGTAGCTGATGTTAAATGGAGTCGTGATGGCTTGAATATTTTTGCATCAGCCGGAGGGCGCAACAAACTGGTTCGTTCATTAAATGGCGGATTTACCTGGGAGCGTATTTCCAATATCAACAATCAGGGTTTCCCCTGCACTCAGGGCCGTATGGAAATTGCTATTGCTCCTAGCAACTCTAACATTCTTTACATTTCAATAGCTACAACCAGCGGTGCCACTTATGGCGTATACCGCAGTGCCGATGCCGGAAACACCTGGACAAACATTGGCAGTAAGGGGCCATTGTTTGATCCGTTTGGCGCCCAGCAGCAGGGGTGGTATGATAATGTAATTGCAGTATCACCGGCTGACCCAAACAAAGTTTACATGGGAGGCGTTGATTTTTACACCTGGAGCGATCAAAGCGGTTGGAAATTAGCTGATGTTGGATTAGGTGGTGGCGATGAGAATCCAAACTATATACACCCCGATAAGCATGCTATTACCTTTGATAATTCCAATCCCGAAATTATGTATATAGGTTGCGATGGTGGCATTTACAAATCGGTAAATGCGGTTTCAGCATTTCCTTTTCCAACTTATTCTATTAAAAACCGCGGATTTAACGTTACACAGTTTTACTCGGTTGGTGCAGGTCTTTACGGAGATGTGTTAGGCGGAACTCAGGATAATGGGACGCAGTATATTAACTACAAAGGCAACACTCGCATGGCTGCCGAGCGTGTTATTGGCGGAGATGGTATCTACGCTGAAATTTCACATATTGACCCCCGTGTTTCTTTTGGCGGAATTTATTTTGGCCAGGTGTTACGCTCTGGAAATAGCACAAGTTCGTACGATGCATTCTATGATATCAAGATAGACCCTCAGGGACATGTTCAGCCTTCGCGCTGCGGAGGCCAAGAAGACCAAAATGCTCCATTTATTACTCCGTTTTATTTAAGTGAAACCAGAAATGCTGCTAACGGGCTTCGTAAAGTTCCATTTGTGGCCGATAGAAACTACACAGCGGGCGAAGTGGTAACCACCCAAAGTAAAACAGCTAAGTATCCGGTTCAATACATTTTACCTTCTGCACTTAATACCGGTGATACTGCATGGATTGATGACCCTATCCGTTCAAGAGTGATGGTTACCTCTAACTGTGGTATATGGCTTACATCTGATGCATTGGATCTGAGTAACATACCGAAGTGGTACCGCTTAATGAGCAATATGAATGGTATTGCTTATTCATACAGCACTTCACCCGATGGTGATATACTTTATGTAGGTACCAGCGGAGGCCGTGTTTACAGATGTCCTAACATGAATGCCCGTTGCGATACTACTACTTACCCTATTGGCCCTAACGCTGTAGGATTCATTTATACTAACACTTCGCAGTTTACAAATACGGTAGTAGCAAGCGGACGTGCAATCGAAGGTATTTCGGTTGACCCTACCAACTCAGATCACGTAGTGGCTGTAGTGGCCGGATTCTCTGCTTCTAATCAACCTCACGTTTATGAATCAACTAATGGGGGGGCTTCCTGGACTCCGCTCACCACCGGATTACCGAATATGCCGGTGTATGATGTGGTAGTGCATGATGCCAATACTATTGTTATTGGAACTGAACTGGGAATTTGGAGTTGGGATGGCACACAATGGAACGAAGAAAACAACGGCCTTCCACGTGTTCCTGTATTTCGTTTAATTGAAAAAGAACTTTATACCGATGGGTGCAAAGTTCTGTATGTAGGAACTCACGGACGTGGTATGTGGCGTTCTACTACTCTTACAACACTGGGCTGTCCTTTAGTGGCATCTATAAACGATGTAAAGAAGGATGTTCAGTTGAATGAGTTGAATGTTTTCCCTAATCCTGTAAATGATAAGTCTAAGATTTCTATAACCATTGATAAACCATCGGATGTAACGTTCCGGGTGTTTGACATGACAGGAAAGCTCTACCGAGAGTTTACTTATCGCAACTTAGTTGCCGGAGAGAATCTGTTTGATTTGGATGCTGCTAACTTAAGCAAGGGAACTTACGTTCTTTCTGCTACTTCGGGTAATGGAGTAACCAAGAGCAGATTATTTACCCTTCAGAACTAAGCAATACAAACTTCATAGTAAAAAGGCTCCGAAAGGAGCCTTTTTTATTATGCAAAAGCCTTTGTGTAAGCTTTCATTTTTACAATCATGGCCGTTAGCCCGTTGCTGCGTTGCGATGATAAGTGCGAACGCAGATTGATAGTATCTATAAATGATAGGGTAGATGAAAGTATATCTTCTGCTCTTTGGCCTGACAAAACACGCACAAGTAGCGCTATTATACCTTTCGTAATAGCGGTGTTGGAGTCAGCTTCAAAGAAAATTTTACCATCCGACTCATATGCATGAAGCCATACCTTACTCTGGCAGCCTTTCACGAGGAAATCATCCGTCATGTATTTCGCATCAAGGGGAGGAAGTTTTTTGCCGATATCTATAATGTATTCGTACTTGTCCATTTGGTCATCGAACAAGGCGAACTCTTCGGCTATTTCATTTTCAATTTCAGAAATGCTTTGCATGGTACAATGCTAAGAAAGAACATTTACAGCGCGCTGTAGGGCTTTCACAAAAACATCAATTTCTTCCATGGTGTTATAAAAAGCGAACGATGCCCTGCAGGTGCCTTCAATATTGAACCAGTCCATAAGCGGTTGGCAGCAATGGTGGCCGGTGCGGATGGCAATTCCTTGTTCATTCAGAAGCACTCCCAAATCGTAAGGGTGAATATCCTTTACAAGAAAAGAGATAACGGAGGATTTGTTTTTGGCGGTGCCTACAATGCGCAGGCCGTCTATTGCCGAAAGTTGATGAGTGCCGTAGCTAAGCAACTCGTGTTCGTAAGCAGAAATTCTATCCATTCCTGTTTCGTTGAGATAGCTTAATGCAGCACCAAGTGAAATACCCCCTTCAATGTGAGGAGTTCCGGCTTCGAACTTATAGGGTAAATCGTTGTAGGTAGTTCCTTTAAACGAAACAGTTTTTATCATTTCTCCACCACCCATGTATGGATTCATGGCCTCCAACAAACTCTCTTTTCCGTAAAGAACTCCTATTCCTGTGCCGGCAAATACTTTATGCCCGCTAAAACCAAGGAAATCGCAGTCCAAATCTTTTACATCTACTTTGGCATGCGGTAATGCCTGTGCTCCGTCAATAAAAACAACCGCCCCAACTTTGTGTGCAGCAGAAATCACTTCCTTCACCGGATGAATAGTGCCGAGTGCATTAGAGGTATGAGCTACAGATACAATCTTTGTTTTCTCTGAAAGTAATTTCTCGTATTCCTCAAAAATAAGTTCGCCTGAATCAGTAATGGGAATTACACGCAATACAGCCCCTTTTTCTTCGCAAAGCATTTGCCAGGGGACAATGTTACTGTGATGCTCCATTTCGCTGACCATGATTTCATCGCCCGCTTTGATAAACTTTCTTCCGTATGAAGTAGCTACCAGGTTCACAGCTTCGGTTGTACCGCGAACAAAGTTTACTTCACGTTCGCTGGCGTTGATATGGTTAGCTATCGTTTTACGGGCTTCTTCATACTTTTCTGTGGCTAATTGCGCCAAATGATGCGCCCCGCGATGAATGTTGCTGTTGTATTGTTCGTAATAATCATTTATAGCATTTATAACTGCTAAAGGCTTTTGCGAAGTAGCTGCATTGTCGAAATATATCAGCGGCTTTCCATTAACCTGTTGTTGAAGAATGGGGAACTGCGAACGAATGGCAGCAACATCGAGCAAAGAAGCAGGGTTAATCATTATCTAAAAATTCAACTTTAGTTCATCTTTCAGCTTATCGCACAAAAATTGGCGAATAGGTTTACTGTGAACATGATCAATTACTTCGTGCGCAAATGCGTAAGTGAGAATTTGTGTGGCTTCTTCTTTCGTAATGCCACGTGCCATTAAATAGAACAAAGCATTCTCATCCAATTGTCCGATAGCTGCCCCGTGGCTACACTTTACGTCATCGGCAAAAATTTCTAACTGCGGTTTGCTGTTAATGCTGGCTTCGTTAGAAAGTAACAATGCTTTGCTGGATTGGAACGCATTTGTCTTTTGTGCATCAGGTTTTACAAAAATCTTTCCGTTAAACACTCCGGTTGAGGAGTGATTTAACACGCCCTTGTATAGCTGGTTGCTGGTGCAGTTTGGCGAAATGTGGTCTACCAGAATATGGTTATCTATATGGGCATCTTCCTTACCGAAATACAGGCCGCTTAAGTCAGCATGAGCATTATCGCCAACCAGACGTGCAGTAATGTTGTTTCGGATAACTGCACTTCCCGTTCCGGTGTTGGGTTCGGACATGGTAATGGTGGCCGCACTAAACCGGCCATCGCGTTCCACCTTTGATTCGAGTGTGTGAATGCCAATAGCGTTGCTAACTTCCATCTGTAACTTTACCACATCCAATTGGGCATTTTTGCCTACATACATTTCGGCTACGTGGTTGTACTGCAAGCTAATGTTGCTGGCATTACGAAAGTCTTCTGCTAACTGTAGTGATGAATGGTCTTCAAGTATTACAAGATTTCTTGTTTGTGTAAATGCATTAACATCGGTAGCAGTAAAGAAATACTGTATGTAGATAGGTTCGTTCACAACAATGTTTCGTTGCACATGAATAAATGCCCCGTCATTTACAAAGGCAGTGTTCAATGCCGCAAAATGTTCCTCATTGTAGTTTACCAGTTTGCCAAAAGTTTTTTCTACTAACGCTGTGTGATTCTCCCAGGCTTCTCGTAAACTGCAAACTGTTACTCCTTTTAAATCAGGAACTATACTTAACTCGGCATGAAAAACTCCGTTCAGAAAAGTAAGGCGGAAAGCATAAGGTGGCAAACTGGCAATGTAGTTTTTTACAGCCGCATTTACCTGCGAATCGGCAGCGGTGAACGATAGCTCTTGTTTAAGTTTTGCTTTTATGTTGGTGTATTTCCATTCCTCATGACGAATAGAAGGAATACCTAATTTCTCAAATGCTTCAAGCGCATTTTTACGAACCGATATGGTTCCGCTGCTCGAATTCTTTTCTATCAACTTAAACTGTTCTTGCAATTCCATTTTTATCTATAAAATCATCAGGTTGTCAAATTGCTGCTACTTCTTCCTTCACCCAATCGTAACCTTCAGCCTCTAGTTTCAGTGCCAGTTCTTTACCGCCACTCTTTACAATGCGCCCTCCAAACATCACATGTACAAAATCAGGAACGATATAATTGAGCAAACGCTGATAGTGAGTAATTACCAAAAAACTTCTGTCGGCTGTGCGCAGTTTGTTTACCCCATTGGCAACAATGCGCAGGGCATCAATATCTAAGCCCGAGTCGGTTTCGTCCAGTATGCAGAGTGATGGCTCCAGCATGGCCATCTGAAAAATCTCGTTGCGTTTCTTTTCTCCACCGCTGAATCCTTCGTTGATGCTGCGGCTTAAAAATTCGCGTTTAATTTCTACCAAAGCAGCTTTCTCATTCATTAATTTCAGAAAGTCTTTTGCATCAAGAGGTTCCAAACCGTTGTGTTTGCGCTTCGCATTTACGGCTGCCTTCATAAAGTTGGTGGTGCTTACTCCGGGAATTTCTACCGGATATTGGAAGGCTAAAAATACTCCTTCGCGGGCGCGCTCATCAGCTCCCATCTCCATCAGATTCTTTCCATTAAATACCACTTCGCCTGAAAGCACCTCGTAATCTTCCTTGCCGGCAAGCGTGGAAGCCAGGGTCGATTTGCCGGTTCCGTTAGGGCCCATAATGGCGTGCACCTCACCGGGTTTTATTTCCAAATTGAAATCCTTAAGAATTTGTTTCTCCGCTATTCCTACGCTTAGGTTTTTTATACTTAGCATTTCGTCTGTTGTTTTTCTTCTTTTTTAAGTTTTGCTGGCGCTCGTATTCGTCAGCGTCTTTCTTTAGTTCTTCGTAAAACGGTTTTAAAAGCTTAGTGTAAATCGTTTTACCGGTTTTGTATGCGCGGTATAGTTTCAAAATCATTTGCTCTGTTTACCGCAAAATAAATTAGCCTACGCTGCCTTCAAGGCTGATTGATAACAGCTTTTGCGCTTCTACCATAAACTCCATAGGCAAATGCTGGAAGACTTCTTTGCAGTAACCATTGATAATCATGCTTACCGCCTCTTCATCGGTTAACCCGCGTTGGTTACAGTAGAACAGAAGGTCTTCACCAATTTTAGAGGTGGTAGCTTCGTGCTCCACTTTGCCCGTGTTGTTCTTTATTTCAAGGTAAGGAAAAGTATGTGCCCCGCATTTATCGCCAATCAATAAACTGTCGCACTGCGAAAAATTGTAAGCATTTTCGGCTGTGCGATGCACCTGCACCTGACCGCGGTAACTGTTCTGCGATTTTCCTGCGCTAATTCCCTTGCTTACAATACGGCTACGTGTGTTTTTACCAATGTGAATCATTTTGGTTCCCGTATCGGCCTGCTGATAATTATTCGTAACCGCTACTGAATAGAATTCACCAATAGAGTTATCTCCCTTTAGAATGCAACTTGGATATTTCCAGGTAATAGCGGAGCCGGTCTCTACCTGAGTCCAGCTGATTTTGGAGTTTGTTCCTTTGCATAAGCCGCGCTTGGTTACAAAGTTGTAGATACCTCCCTTACCTTCCTTATCTCCAGGGTACCAATTCTGTACGGTACTGTATTTTATCTCTGCGTTATCAAGAGTTAATAACTCCACAACTGCTGCGTGCAGTTGATTTTCATCGCGCTGAGGAGCAGTGCAGCCTTCCAAATAGCTTACATAACTGCCTTCATCGGCAATAATCAGGGTTCTTTCAAACTGACCGGTGTTTTCGGCATTGATACGGAAATAAGTGCTTAATTCCATTGGGCAACGAACGCCTTTGGGAATGTATACGAAGCTTCCATCGCTGAACACTGCACTGTTGAGGGCGGCAAAGAAATTATCTCGTTGAGGGACTACACTTCCCAGGTATTGCTTTACTAATTCAGGATACTCGCGTATAGCTTCAGAAATAGAGCAGAAAACAATACCCTTTTCTTTAAGTGACTCGCGGAAAGTAGTAATTACACTTTCGCTATCCATTACATAGTCAACTGCTACGCCTGCCAGCAACTTCTGCTCCTGAATGGGAATGCCGAGTTTGTTGTAAGTAGCGCGTATTTCAGGATCTACATCGTCTAAACTTTTTATCTCCTTTTTCTTTTTTTGGGCAGCGTAGTAGTATATGCTTTGATAATCGATTTTAGGATAATGAACATTTTGCCAGGTTGGTTCTTCCATTTTTAACCACGCATGATATGCCTTTAGACGCCACTCAAGCATCCATTCAGGTTCTTGCTTTTTAGCCGAAATAAAGCGAACAGTATCTTCGTCCAAACCAATCTTAGCGAATTCCTGCTCAATATTGGTAGTAAAGCCGTATTTGTAATCGTTGCCAACTACTTCATCAATTATTTTATCACTCTCTGACATAAATGAAGGCAAATATAATCAGGTTTGGATGAATTTAGATTTAGTCTAAACAAAACTTTAGCTTTAAAGTTTAGCCTTTTCTGTAGCGTTTCAGTTTTTTTTCCTTAACCAATAGTTCCCCGAAACTATTATCCTTTAAAGTAGCAACAGTCTGTTCTCTGATAATACGGAACACCTCGCGTATTGGGCAGGTAATTTCGTCAATACATTCCTCGCATGGTTCATAGTATTTGTGAGCTACGCAGGGTACTAGCGCAATTGGGCCATCAAATAGCCGCAGTACTTCGGCCATGTTTATCTCCTCGGCACCCTTAAGCAAGTAGTACCCCCCACCCTTCCCTTTTTTGCTGCCTAATATTCCTGCTTTACGCAACTCCAGCAAAATAGCTTCAAGAAACTTTTTTGGAATTTTCTCTTCGTTCGAAACTTCTTCAATAAGCACTGGTTTGCGCTTTTCCTGCTTGGCTAGGTATATCAATGCCTTTATGGCGTATTTCGATTTTTTTGTAATCATGGTCTTATTTTGAGTGTAATATAAAAGGGGTAACAGTATACTACCGAGGTAATGGAAGAATCAGAAAAATTCACTCTCCAGACAGACGAGTTTCCAGATACTCTTTAGCAAACTATCGCAGTGCAGGTACATGGTAAGGGACGTAACATGGCGGGCCGTACGTTTTCCTTTTTCCTTTTGGGTTTTAAAGGTAACATCGCAAACCACTCGTGCCGTAGTTTCACCATTATCTACCTTCAGGCTAATGAATTCATAGTCCACCAATATCACATCATGGTAGTGCTGCCTGAATGCCATCGTTTTTTCCTTCAGTTCCTCAATATCCATTGTAAGGCCCAGTGAATCTTTTAATTCTTCCCCTACAAAATCTTCATATAATACACCCTGGCTATCAAACAAACCGGTTATTATATGGTGGACTGCATATTTGATATCATACTCCGCGTTCGGATGAAAGTCCTCGTAAACAAACTGGCTCATCCATCCTTTCATCTTTACATTGTCAATTTCTATTTTAAAGAGTTCCTCTGTGATGAACCGATAAATTTCTTTGTCGGGCGTTGGAGCCCAAACATCCAATCCTATACCATGTTTCACTAAAAGTTTTTGCAATTTCTTCAACTCTTTCTTTATCTGCTTATCGCTAAGGTCATGTACATGGTTATACTCAGGTTGTCCGATGTATTGGTAGATACTTATCTTCTCAGGCTTACCGTGTTGGCGGTGAAAGTTTATGATCTGTTTTAAAAACTTATTCTCCAGTTCAGCCGGTACCTGGTCGGCACTGATGAAATTGCCTCCGAATTCCGCCATCATTTTTAACTTCAAAAGTTCGTTTTCTTCCGCGAGTTTAGGAGATGTCTTCTTCTTTACCGGTTTCTTTTTTGCCACGCTTGAAAATAGTGATTTAGCTGTTTCTTGTACGTGCCTAATGTAGAATCCGTAGTTTATATTTATACCTGATGTTGAAAAAAGTTTTTGCCCGTAACCCATTCAGGGTGTTTTATATTGTGTTTGCCTACATAATCATTTTTTCACTTTGGTGGGGTTACTTGCTATACGCAAAAAATGAAACAGCCTACCGCGAAAAATTAGAGCTAAATCTTCAGGCGTTCCGAAGTCAGCATCCCGAAGAAGATTATTCAAAGACCGCTGATTTTCAAATGTTGCTGAATAAACACAATCGACAGCGAATAATGATTGTTACCGAAGGCGGAGTATTTTTTGTATTACTTTTGGCGGGGTTAATGTTGGTGCGCAGAGTTTTTATGCGCGAAATTGAGTTGGCAGCTCAGCAGCGCAATTTTCTGTTGTCAATTACGCACGAGTTTAAGTCGCCACTTTCTTCAGTTAGAGCATCGTTACAGACTTTTAAGCGAAGAAAACTGAAAGCGGAACAAGCAGATAAACTAATAAACAATTCTCTTTCTGATTTAGACAGGCTACAGGCATTGGTAGACAATATTCTGTTTGCCGCAAAAATTGAGCGGAGCGAGCCGGATTTTTCTAATGAAAGTGTAAATGTGTCGGACGTGCTAGAACAAACTGTTGAGAAGAACTCCGACAATAAAAAACATATAAAAATAGAGACCGATATAGAACATGATGTTTACCTTAAAGTAGATTTGTTAGGGTTCACATCAGTTGCTATTAACCTTATTGAAAACGCTATTAAGTATTCCCCTGAATATAGCACCATACTGATTAAACTTAAACAAATGCCAAGTGGCGGTGCCGAACTATTGGTATGCGATCAGGGCTATGGCATTCCTGTTGAAGAGCGAGAGAGAGTATTTGAAAAGTTTTACCGCATAGGCAACGAAGATACCCGAAGAGCCAAAGGCACGGGGTTGGGCCTGTATATAGTGAAGCGCTTTGTAGAGATTTACAAAGGAAGTATTGTTGTTGAAGATAACCAGCCAGTTGGTACAGTTTTTCATCTTTCTCTGCCCGCAAATTAATTTTAGCCATTCCGTTTTTTTACAATTCTGTGACAAAACTCAGGCGAACTAGTGCTATACTTATGGCAGTTTTTGTTCAGCGTTTAATGTTACCTGTGCATGCATAACGATCCTAGAATATTGTTAGTGGAAGACGAGGAAAGTCTGCGCGATGTCATAAAGATGAATCTGGAAATGGAGGGTTATGAGGTGGAGATAGCCGAAACTGGTTTTAAAGCCCTTAAAAAGATTAAAGATCGTTCCTTCAATCTATATATTCTAGATGTAATGTTGCCCGATATGGATGGTTTAAGTATCTGTCAAAGTATAAGGTTGAACGATGCTAACACCCCTATTCTTTTTCTTACGGCCAAAGATAGCAGTCAAGACAAAATTGACGGGCTTCGTGTAGGTGCTGATGATTACCTGACCAAGCCATTTAACCTGGAGGAACTTTTGTTACGTGTTAAAATACTTGTAAAACACAGTCAGCGAGGAAAAATAAAATCGCTAGAACTCGAGCAGTTTTCTTTTGCCGGAAACGAAATAAACTTTGTTACCTACAAAGCGATAAATGTGCATGACAAAACTATTGAACTCTCCAAGAAAGATGTTTTACTGCTGAAGCTTTTGATATCGAGAAAGGATGATGTGGTTTCAAGGCAGGAAATTCTAAATACAGTTTGGGGGTACGAAGTGTATCCTTCCACCCGAACCATCGACAATTTTATAATGACTTTCAGGAAATACTTTGAAGTAAATCCGTCCAATCCGGTTCATTTTCATTCGGTGCGTGGCATTGGTTACAAGTTCACTCCCTGAGTATTGCTTGCTTCAAACAATTAGCGGTTAATGCCTGTTTTAGGCCTATTCATTATATTCGCACCTCAATAATTTAAAAATATGTTACAAACAGAAATCAAAGAAAAGTTGAAGTGCAAAGTAAAAGACATGAGCCTTGCCGAATGGGGCCGCAAGGAAATTAAACTGGCCGAAGCTGAAATGCCCGGATTGATGGCTCTGCGTGCTAAGTACGGAAAGGAGAAACCTCTTACCGGTGCCCGTATTGCCGGCTGCTTACACATGACTATCCAGACAGCCGTATTGATTGAAACGCTGAAGGAACTGGGCGCTGAAGTTACCTGGAGTTCATGCAACATTTTTTCTACTCAGGACCATGCTGCCGCT
>CAZLXD010000047.1:16133-17445 GCA_964563185.1 uncultured Chitinophaga sp. | reverse complement strand
GTAATAAACTCCGCAAAAGAAGTATCAGCCATTAGTGAATCGTTCACCGAATAGTAGCTTCTTCCCAGATAGTACACATCTAACGAGGTGAGTTTACCACAGTTATCCTTCTTTAAATTATACTGAACAATTGCCTCATCATAATGCTTGGCAATAAACAAGGCCTTAGCGTACTCTCCTACTAAATCGCAGTTGGAACTATCGTTAGCCAATGCTGTTTTAAAGAATTCAAAAGCTGAAGCTGTATCGCCAACAGCAGCGGCAATCTTGGCAGAATACACATAGTCAATATCCTTCACCTTCTTGTTAGGATTTGACCAGAATTTCTTGCTGGCTTCACTGGCATCCTTGTAGCGCTTTAGCTCATAGTTGGCAAAAGATATAATACGGTAGAAGATAGGGTTATCAGGATCGTTCTTCAATCCCTTGTTCGACTCTTCAACTGCTTTATCGTAATCCTTGCTCTGGAAAATTAATGATGCCAGTGTGGTACGGGCCTGATTATCACCGGGGCTCAATGCCAGATACTTTTCAAAGTTAGGCTGTACCTGGTCGTATTGCTTGCTCAGGTAATATGTCTCCGCTAACTCCTTGTAAATAATGGCATAATTAGGGTCAATAGCCAAGGCCTTCTTAAAAGCCTCAATAGCCTGATCGTAAATCCTTCCGCGAACAGAAAGCCGGCCTATTTTAATCCATGCCAAAGGCAGATTCTTGTTTACCTCCGAAGCAGCTTCATACTTGTTCATGGCTTTGCCGCCCATAGTATTGTCGTTCTGGGCATTTTCTAAATAAGCATCGCCTAATGCCAGCATTACACTGGTGTTCTTGTTATCTAAATTGTATGCAGATTCAAAATTTGATATAGCAAGACCGAGGTCTATTATGTTAGGTTGGAAGTAAGCGTCACCTATTTCGTAATAGATGTTTGCGTTCTTCATTTTGGTAGTTTGCAGGGCGCGGTCAAAACTTTGCTTTGCCTCTGCTTTGTTCTTACTCAAAAGCGATAAGCGTCCGTTTGCCAAATAGCCTAAAGCATTGCGCGTATCAGGATTAAAAACAAGTTTGTAGAAAACTTTAGCAGAGTCAACATCTTCTGTTTTCAGATAAGCATTTCCCAGATAGTAATATACATCGGCTTTGCTTACACTCTCGTCTTTCAACAACTTAAAAAGTGTTTGCTTGGCCTTAAAGTAGCTTTCATTGTCAATATCCTTCTGCGCATCCTGCAACGTTTGAGCAGAAACACTTATTACCAGAATCATCGCAGTTACTATCGAAACAAATTTTCTCATTGTAGTTTATGTTGGTT
>CAZLXD010000047.1:12243-16123 GCA_964563185.1 uncultured Chitinophaga sp. | reverse complement strand
ATTAACATTTATTTCACGTTCTGGCATCTTAACAGGTATCAACCCGGCTTTCAAAAAAACTCTTGCCCCTTTTTCTTTATAAAGAAAATTTACGAACAGCCGCTCTAAGTTATCGCTGTGTGTGTAACGGGTAACTGTATTAACTGTTCGAATTAAAGGATAAGTGCCGCTGGCTATATCCGACTGGTTGGCACTTACTCTCTCCTCCTTACCTTCATTAAGGGTGCGCAAACTTAAAATTTTAATCCGCTTCAGTATTTCCTTCACCCGCTCATCATCCGTATCACTTAAAAAACTGTAGGGCACAAAACCTATTACATCCTTGTTTTGCTCAACATAACTAATCACCTCATCGGCTGATTTAAGCGCATAAACATTAGGCGACACTTTTTCTTTATAGCCAAGAGTATTCAGTACGTATTCAACACAACTTGATTGGCTGTTTTCAAACACCAGCTTTGTTTGACTACTTTCTTTTGATGCGAACAGACCCTGTAAGTAGGCTAAATCCAACCGACTGTCATCAAACGAAGTATTGGCCACCAATGCTATAGCATCATAAGCCACCCGCATTTCAAGAGTATAAATGGTATCCTGTTGTTTAAGTGCATTCTTCTCATTCGTTGTCAGTTCTCTGGCCATTACCAGCACAGATGCTTCCCCTTTGCTAAAATTATCAAGTAAATCAGCCTGAGGCGTGTAAACAGTGTTCAGGTTTATACTATCATAAAGGAATTGAAACACCTCCGTTTGCTGCCGCATAACTGTTTGCAGGCTTTCATCTACAGCGATATCGAGGTTGCCTTTGTAAACTTTGCTCTTTCCCGATGTACTTTCTGTGCTATCGCTATCACCGTTTTTTTGCCTGGCACACGATGATGCTACCATTAATACAACGAGCAACACAAACTGAGCATTAAACAGCTTATTCATTATCCATCCTGTTATACTCCACATAAAAGGTTGAAAGACGAAACAATCCGTAAATCAACAAAAGGAACGAAAACCCTATTCTGGTTCCTTTATCCAGTCCATTTACAAAAGTTGGCACAAAAAACATAGCCAGTGAAAGGCCGGTAAAAAGCAACCCGGCTCCTGCCTTCCATAGCAGAGAAGGATTTGAATACAACTTCCGAAAGAACTCATTCAGGTTTAGCATCTTGTATAAAGAGCAAAATCATAACCATTCCTTCGAACGATTATGATTTTGCTTAAAGTGTTTCTATAAAAAGTCTATTGCAGTTTGAAAACCACCGGCAGGTTAAAGTAAACCCTTACAGGCTTACCCTGCTGTCGGCCCGGCTTAAACTTAGGTAACATTCTTACCACACGAACAGCCTCTTTATCTAATCCGGGGCTTACGCCACGCATCACATTTACATCAGCTACAGATCCGTCTTCCATTACCACAAATCGAAGAAGCACCTTTCCCTGAATATCGTTGTCGCGTTCCATTTGAGGATACTGAATATTCTTCTGTAGAAACTTAATCAACTCCCCATCTCCACCGGGATACTCAGGATTCTGCTCTACGAACGTAAACACCTTTGGCTCCTCTACTACCGGGGCTTCCGCTACTACAGGTTCTTCAACACCTTTAGCATTGGGGTCTCCCTCCTGTGTTTTGGTAGAAATATCCTGGTCTTTAATCTCCTCAATCTTTACAGGCTCTTCTTCCTCCTCCCTCACTTCTTCCTGTTTCTTTACAACCATCTCCACAAAGCGAACCGTAGGGCGCTGCGGTGGCGGTGGTGGCGGTGGTGGTGGTGGTGGTGGTTCGTTCTGATTTAATGGCGGAGGCTCTGCTAAGGTTACCGAAGTGTTTACTTCCACTTCAGCTTCCTTCTTCTCCAGGAACGACCAATCAACCATTGATAGAATGATAAACAACACAAAACCTACTACTGCCACTATAAGCCCGGTACGGATGTGTTTTGGCGTTACTTTCCTGAGCTCGTAAGCGCCATAGTCTTTGTTACGACCTTCGAAAACGATGTCGTCCATTGACCATTGTAAATAATTTTTTATTGAAGTCATTCTTTGCTTTTGAGTTTGTTCAGGTTATTAATATCTGACTTTCTCTCTTTGATGCACGATTTTAAAATTTCCACAAACCGCTTACTCCCTGGCAAATTCCTTCACCGTTCCGCCATTAGCTACAGCTTCAATTTCAATTGGATCCGGGTCCTGAATTGCATAGATTTTACAATCAGTGATATCCATTTCGTCCAATATGTCCACCATATTCTTGTAGCGGGCTCCTTTCAGCATTTTAATAAGAACAATGGCATCGCGTTTATTGCCTTTTTTAGTAAGAGGGCACTCGTTAGGCACTCCCTTCAATTTCTTCATAATTACCTTACGAATTCCACCATCACCGGCAAAAGTTGTTTTTTGTAATCCGGCTACCTGCAGTCCTTCGTAATACCAAACCTGATCTAAAGTATCCAGCAACACATGCAATACCTGGCATTCACCCACATCCTGCTCAAGGTTAGGGTCTTCCACCTTTTTAGGCATGTTTAACTCCATGGCCTTGGGTTTATTCAAGGTAGTAGTAAGCATAAAGAATGATATTAAAAGAAAAGCCAGGTCAACCATGGGTGTAAGGTCAACGCGGGTTGACATTTTTTTGGAGCGGGGGCCGCCACCGTGTTTTCCGCCTCCCCCGCCTTGCGAGGTATCTATATCAGCCATTTTATTCCTCCGTGTTTAGTTTGAACAATTAATTCCCTTCGGGTTTGGCCTCACCTTCCCCCTCAGCCTGAGGGCCTGAAAGTGTGGTAATTAAAATAAAACGGTGAATATCTTTGGCGGTAAGGCTCTTTATAATCTGACGTATATAATCCACATCAGAATTTTTATCTCCTTTAATTCCGATTTTGATATCGCCTTGTGTGGCATAACGCGCTGCCATTACCCAATCACCTAACTGGTTATTGGTAGAATCATAAGGAATACCTTTCATTTCTTCCTCCTGATACTTTTTAAACTGCGAGCCGTCCATGCTCAATACCTGGGGTGTAAGTTCAACGGCACTTCCCCATGTATCGGTTAAAGAGAAAAACTCTTTCTGATTCTGGGTAAGTGATTTCATCATAGGGTAACGGTCGCCATATTTCTCTCCCATTTGCTCAATCATAGCATAACGGGTGGCTTTCTCTTTCAGAGAAATGAACGCATGCCCCTCAGTATTTACCGTAATTACCATCACGTTATCCACCTGTGTGGTAGAACGCGCCATAGGCACATCTACCGCCACTACTGCCTGTGGTTTAAACTTGGCAGTAAGGATGAAGAACGTCAGTAGCAGGAACGATACATCGCACATGGCGGTCATATCCACTACCGGGTTTTACTCTTGGCATTTCGCTGTTTTAAGAGTTAAAAATTACTTCTTGGTAGCTGCAAAAGTCTGAGCAATAGAGTAACCCATTTCGTCAATACCGTAGGTTAAACTATCAATCATAGAAGTAAAGAAGTTGTAAAAGATAATAGCGAAAGCCGAAGTACCGATACCGATAGCGGTATTGATAAGCGCCTCGGAAATACCGGCAGCAAGAGCGGCAGGGTCGGGGTTACCGGTAGTAGCAAGTGCCGCGAAGGCCTTAATCATACCAATTACCGTTCCGAGAAGTGCCACGAGTGTTGCTACTGAAGCAATAGTTGCCAGAATTGGCAGGTTTTGCTGTAAGCTTGGAAGTTCTAAAGAAGTTGCCTCTTCAATTTCCTGCTGTATGTGCTGAACCTTCTGCTCCAGTGTAAACTCATTGTTCTTTTCCATTTCCTGATACTTGCCTAAGCCGGCTACCACCACATTGGCTACAGAGCCTTTCTGCTTATTGCACTCGGCAATGGCTCCGTTGATATCGCCAGTGTG
>CAZLXD010000047.1:0-12233 GCA_964563185.1 uncultured Chitinophaga sp. | reverse complement strand
GTTTTTGATAGTTTGAAGGAATGTTTCAATAGAGCCTGACCCCTGTGCTTTTCTAATGGTAAGAAAACGCTCAATAGCAAAAGTGATAGTGGTGATAAACATGGTCATAAGGAAAGGAACGATGAAACCTCCTTTGTAAACGATACCGAAGTAATCGCCTGGAACCGGCTCATGCTTCATATCATCAATAAAGTGCTTGCGGTCGCCAAACACCAAATGGAAAATCAATTCTGATACTACAAGCGCTGAAACGATTACTACGAGCGCCCAAGGGAATCCGCTTTTCTTCTGAGCATTTGCTTTTGCCTGACTCATGTTGTTTTGTTTTAGTTTTTGAATTATGGTTGTTAGTTTTCGAAAAGTGAGGCGTAAAAATATCTCTTATTTTGACTTTACAAAATTTGCCAACAAATAGCATAAAAGCGCATTTTTCGCCCCTCTCCTCAATTGGAATTTGAACTGAAACGTGGTATGATTGGAATTATTATTCGACAACAAACGCTTAACAGTTTTATGACAATTTGCAACTGCTTTGCTATTCAAGTATGGTTATCTCAAAGGGCTTCAGTTCGTACTGCGTGTTGAAGTAGCCACCGGCATGTGCCTGTTGCTTCAGATGATGGTAACCATATCGCTTTATTGAAACTTCAGCTTTGCCGTGCAATGGTTTCAATTTGTCGGCCTTAATAACCACCCGCTTCATCACCACATTTTTAAAGATTTCGGTCACCGTTTGTTCCGCATCCGAAATGCTCACTTCTACTTCCTCAAAGCGGTTGTCGGGGTCGCTGTCAAACTTTATTATGAGGTCATCATGATTGCTCTCAATTGAAAGGGGAACCGAATCTACCTTGATGTTCTTCCATTTAACTCGATTAGTATAAATTTCGCCATTGATATCAGAAAACACCAATTCGTATTCTCTATCGGGAATAACGTCTTCGAAAACTTTGGAGTAATACGCTCCGCGCGAATCGGATTCTACCAAGTTCAGTTCTTCCCCGTTTAAGTTTACCGTGCTCGGTTTATCCAATATCAGAGTAGTGCCATTGGGGCCAGCAAAGCGGAAAAAGGCGGTAATTTCAGCTGCTTTGTTCACCTGATTATAGTAAATGGAATAGCCCTGATTTATCTCGTCCTGGTTTACATCTTTTGAGTGGCCTATTTCGTTGCTGGCACAGGATGAAATGAAACTAACAGCCACTATGGCCAGAACCGATTTAATGAAGACTGATTTCATGGATACAAGATTTTTCAAACTAAAGATGGCAAACTGAAATTATTGCACAAAGCATGGCATTGTGGAAACTTTACCGGATTAAAACTTCAGACGAAACTGGGCTTTTACTTCCGTGCGGTGTGGCCTGTCTATTTCATCTAAACCGCTGCCCATAGTTTTTACATCAAACAGGTTGGTTTGGGCTACACGAAACCAAAAGTCAATATTGCGGGTGGCAGCATAACGCAATGAAACATACCAACGCATACCGTTTTGGTAGTAGGCGGGAATGCTGAAAGAATACAGCACATCGTTTTCGTAAGCATAAATGCGCGAGTTGTAGGAAGCAGTTTTGAAAATGGCAAAGCGCGCATTGAACGAAAGCGGAAAGCTGAGCGTTTTAAAGTTTATATCCTGATAAACAAGAAATCCGTTCTCCGGCTTTAAACTTCCGTTGCGGTAAAAACTCCATTCTATGCGGTTGGCAAGCGTTACTGATTCTGATACTTTGTATTTGATATTAAAACGCAACGCCTGGCGTTTGTCATCCACTAGATAATCGGTAAAGTTTTCGTTGTCGCTTTGGTTTTTCTTTTTCCATTCAAAGCGGTAACGCAGGTACATTTCAAACTTTTTGTTGGGTGTAAAAGTGAGTTGCAGAAAGTTATCGCTACCCCACGAAGGCGCATCGGTTAAAAACTTCAGCCAGTTGCTTTTGTATAAATCAAAGTAACCATCAATACGAATAGTGCGGATTGGCTTAACACTAATGCCAATGTAAACTCCGTTTTCATTTTGCGGTTTAGTTCCCTCAGCAAAAGCGTTAGCATACAAAGTGTGAAAGTTGCGGGAGTAATAGCGGTGCACCACCGCTACATCTACCTTAGGGTCTATACTGATAAGAGCCCCATTCACTGTACCAAAGCCTAGATTATCACTCATGCCCGTTTCGCCAAAGAAGTGAAAGTTGCGGACAACAAAATGGTAATCGAGGCTGGCGTTAATAAGTTGACTTTTATTAAAGTCGAACTGATTGTACGGATAGAGTGTGCGCTGTAACTGCTTAAAGAACTTTGCATACAAAGCGTTTACTCCTACATGCCAACGCTTGCGATTATAGGAGAAATTACCACCCGCTAACAATTGGTTTACGGCATTCCTATCAGCAATTTCGGAAGCGGTGCGGTGATAACCCGACTCTATAAAAGAAGAAAAAACTTCCTCTTCATTTACTGTTGTATCACTGACAGTGGCACTTATCAAATTAGCAGCTATCTGTTTAAAAGAACCGAAGGCAGTAAACTCAAAACCCTTGGCACCAAGGGTAACCCCTGCCCCTCTCATGTAGTTAAACTCGTTTAGCGAAGTATAAGGCCGCAACCTCATTCCTTCTCTTTTTACACTCATTACTACCGGGCTTTTGCGGTAGCCAAAACCACTCCACATAATAAGCCCTTGCCCAAGGCGCACTTCATAATCGCCTAACGCCAGTGCTTTAAGCGCTTTAAAGTCGCGGAGGAAAATGTGGCCGCTGTAGTAATCGAAGCCCTGTTTGTTACTGCCCTTAAAAAACTCCTCCCCCGCGTCTTTTTCTGCCGTAAATCCATAACTGAATTTGGTGCCGTAGTTGTAGCGAAAGCGAAAAAACAAACTGAATGGCTTGCCCAAATAGCCTTTGCCATCGGTGCGGGTGTAGCCATCGCTTTTTTCAATAGTTTGTTTGTAGCGGGAAAAGAAAGTATAGCGGCCCTTGCTGATAAGGTTTTTAGCTGTTACCACTGCTTCCTTTATGTCGGTATCTACTTTTATGTAAGGGAGTATACGGTTAACGGTAGCTATATCAAATGAAGGCAGTGCCTGCAACTCGTACACCGAAATAAGTTTGCCGTGCAAAGAAATGTAGTTCAAGAGAAAACTCTTCTGCAGAGTATTCAGCAACGGAAAGTCGTTCAATTCTTCCGGTGAGGCGGTGTTCAGGTTAATGGGGTGGTCCTTAAAGTATTCCAGTTCATCAATATTGCCATCGTATTCAAAGTTTTCCGACTCGGCTTGCTGCGATATGTTTTCAATAATTTCCTGCACATCGGTACCATCGGGGGTGGAGGGGGTTTGGGAGTGTAGCCATGAACTGTTAAGAATAAAAAGCAGGACAAACAGTGCGTTTAGCGGGCGGGCTTTAGGCCGCTTTTCAAAAACTATTTTCCATTTATCATTCAGCGCAGTTTCATTGATGAAACTGCAACAACCGATAAAAGGAATTTTGTTTTCCATGCTTTTTGCCCTCATTTCTTCTTAAAAGAATAAAGCATAGAAAGTTGCGGGGTAAAGCCCAGCACCGGATGGTAGGAGCCTCCCACATCCAAGCTAAACCCGCTTACATTTCCGCCAAAGCCCAGCGAAACGCTGAAAGGCGTGGTTTGTACTCCCGCACGGATAGTAAAGTATTTGATGGGGCGATACTCTACACCGCCCTTAAACTGCGGCTTGTAGTTTATATCCTGCTCGTACTCGGCAGCAATTAAAACTTTGGCCGAAGGTTCGTAACCCAAGCCGAACTTAACTATGGTAGGAAGACGTTCGCCATATACCTTTTCTACTTTGTAAGGGATTGGGTTGTAAACATGGGCGCCAATAGTTAGCACCTTCCACGGCTTGTACTGAAGCCCCAACTCAAAAGTGAAGAAATTTCGGCTGCCCAGTTCTAAGACGGTCATTCGCAGGTAATCGAACTGCACGCCAAACGAAACCTTGTTGTAAAAACTTCGGGCGTAAGCCAAACCAATTTTTGTTTCGTTGTAATATTTGTAACCATAATAGTTTGCGCTTAGCCCAAATGTTCCGGCTTTTTTAAAGGGCAATGCCAGCGCCACATTAAAGTTGTTGATAGCGGCATTGAGAAATTTGCGGTCGGCATAAAGGCCCACAGCATATCTATCAACAAAACCTAAACCTGCCTGATTAGTACTAGAAGAAAAAACATCGCTCAAAGTAACCGAAGCATCGCCCAATGCCGTGGCGCGTGCACCGGATGTAAAGTTTTCGCCACCGGCTATAAGTGAATGGGTAAAAAGTAAGGTCGTAAGAAGAAGCAGGCTTTTCTTCATACCCCTAATATAAGTTTGTTTTCTATTGTTTCGCCTACATTTGACACTATCAAAATTTTAAACATGAACCCTGTTCGCGGAAAATGGGCATTGATTACCGGAGCTACTTCGGGCTTTGGCAAAGCCATTGCCGACATATTTGCAAAAAATGGCTGCAATGTGATTATTACAGGCCGAAGGGGGGAACGCCTGGAAGCTTTCCACCACATATTGCAGGAGAAGTACGGGGTGCAGGTACTTTCCTACTGTTTTGATGTGCGCGAGTTACATAAGTGTATTGAACTGAGTAACGATCTTGCTAGCCGCGAACTTGTGCCCGATATTTTAGTGAATAATGCCGGCCTGGCTTCGGGTAAGGATAAAATTTACGATGGGCTGATTGGCGATTGGGAAAAGATGATTGACACCAATATTAAAGGCCTGCTTTACATTACACGCACTATTCTCCCCTCCATGGTAAGCCGCAACGAGGGGCACATTATTAACATAGGCTCCACCGCAGGGCACATAGTTTACCCCGAGGGCAATGTTTACAATGCCACTAAGTTTGCTGTAAAGGCTTTAAACGAAGCTATTAACCTCGACTTGAAAGGCACCAACATACGCTGCTGCTCTATTGACCCGGGTGCGGCCGAAACCGAGTTCTCGGAAGTGCGCTTTCATAGCGATAAAGAAAAGGCAGCCAAAGTGTATGAAGGCTATCAACCTCTACTGGCACAGGATATTGCGGATATTGCCCTATATGTTGTTACCACCCCGCCCCATGTAAACATTACTAACCTGGTGGTTTACCCTACTGCCCAGCGCAGTGTTTATGTATGGGATAAGGAACAACAGTAATGGTGTAACTGCAATCAGACAAAAACCACTTGTAACCTAAAAAAAAGCCGCCTCAAAATTTTCATTCGAGGCGGCTTCAAGTGATATAAATAAAGGTAACTAGTCAATATTCTTTCCTGTCTTTTTTGCGTAGCGAACTGCTGTGCCTTTTTCATCCTTACGGCCAACACGAGTAGCTTTACCATCGCTTAACAACGCCACGTTAGAGGCGTGTATGCTGCCCGGAGACTTTACAATACCACCCTGAGGGTTTTTAGCGTTGGGCTTAGTGTGACGGCTATTCAGGTTAATCCCTTCAACAAACACCCGACCTTTCTTTACATCCACATCAATAACACGACCTTTTTTGCCTTTGTCATCTCCTGCTAGGATAACTACTTCGTCATTCTTCTTTACATGCAATTTCATCTGTGTAATTTTTCGATTGTTCTTATAATACTTCAGGAGCCAGTGATACAATTTTCATAAACTGCTTATCGCGCAGTTCGCGAGCAACAGGCCCGAAGATACGGGTACCGCGTGGCTCATCCTGAGTGTTTAGTAATACTACGGCATTATCATCGAAGCGAATGTAAGAGCCGTCTTTTCTACGCAAAGCGTGAGTAGTTCTTACAACTACTGCTGTAGACACAGCACCCTTCTTTACTCCTCCGGTAGGAAGTGCCTTCTTTACAGACACTATAACCTTATCGCCTATACGGGCATATCTCCTTTTTGTACCCCCGAGTACTCGGATAACAAGTACTTCTTTTGCTCCGCTATTGTCAGCCACGTTGGCTCTTGATTCCTGCTGTAACATGTTTTAAAATTTAGAAGTTCGAATTATATTCTGTACTTCGTATTATTTACTTAGCTCTTTCAATTACTTCTACTAATCTCCAACGCTTGGTTTTACTTAACGGACGGGTTTCGCTGATTTTTACAGTGTCTCCCGGCTTGGCATCATTCTTTTCATCATGGGCCTTAAGCTTCTTGGTTTGCTTCATAAACTTACCATAGATAGGGTGCTTTACCCTTCGTTCAATAGTAACTGTTATGGTTTTGTCCATTTTATCGCTGGTAACTACACCAACTCTTTCCTTCCGTAAATTTCTTTCCATGACGTGAGTGATTATGCTTTATTTTCGCTTTTACGTTTGTTCAGTTCAGTTGCTAAACGGGCAACATCTCTTCGCTTAGCACGGATGCTTGCCGGATTACTTAAAGTAGATACTGCGTGGTTAAACTTCAGTCTTTTCAATTCCTCGGTATCAGAGCTAATTTTTGCTACTAAATCTTCTGTAACAAACTGCTGAATGTCCTTCTTGTTTAATCTCTTATTTGCTCCCATTGTTATAAGGTTTTAGCGCTGAAAACTATGCCTCTACTGCATCTCTTCTGGTGATAAATCTTGTTTTTACAGAAAGCTTGTGGGCAGCCAGTAACATAGCTTCATAAGCTACTTCGCGTGAAACACCATCAACTTCAAAAAGAATTCTTCCTGCCTCAACAGGTGCTTCCCAACCTTCTGGGTTACCTTTACCTTTACCCATACGCACTTCTAGCGGCTTCTTGGTAATTGGTTTATCCGGGAATATACGAATCCATACTTTCCCTTCACGCTTCATAAAACGGGTAAAGGCTACACGGGCAGCTTCAATCTGCTTGTTGCTAACTTTGCCGCTTTCAAGGCTCTTAAGTGCATATGTTCCGAAAGCTATTTCCGCTCCACGGTGTGTTTTTGCCGCTACTCTGCCCTTTTGGGTTTTTCTCCACTTGGTCCTTTTAGGTAATAACATATCCTAACTGTTGTTTAACCTGTTTAATTATTTCTTAGCAATTCTTCCTTTCGGCTTACGCTTCTCTTGTTTTTCTTCTCCTGCAAATGCTCCGGTAAGGTCTCTTTTGCCATAAACTTCTCCACGGCAAACCCATACTTTTATCCCTAACTTACCATAAATAGTTTGCGCTTCAGAAAGAGCATAATCAATATCCGCTCTCCAAGTGTGTAGAGGTGTTCTTCCCTGTTTGTATTCCTCGGTTCTTGCCATTTCAGCGCCACCGATACGTCCGCTCACGCGAACTTTAATTCCCTCAGCACCCATACGCATGGCCGAAGCAATTGCCATTTTAACAGCTCTGCGGTAGTTGATACGCGCTTCTAATTGCTTGGCAATAGTTTCACCCACAATTGCAGCTTCCATTTCAGGCCTGCGGATTTCAACGATATTAATCTGAACGTCTTTTCCTGTAACCTGCTTTAATTCTTCCTTAATACGGTCAACTTCATTCCCTCCTCTTCCAATAATAATTCCCGGACGCGAAGTATGAATGGTAACAGTTACACGCTTCATTGTTCTTTCAATAACAATGCGCGAAATACCGCCTTTATTGATACGTGCTTTAAGATACTGGCGGATTTTCTCATCTTCTACCAGTTTTAAACCGGCATCTTTACCACCGTACCAGTTGCTTTCCCATCCTCTTACAATTCCGAGGCGATTGGCTATAGGACTCGTTTTCTGACCCATTAACTACTTTATTTTCTGTGTTTTTTCCAAAAAATGGACCGCAAAGATAGATTTTGTGTACAGAGTTACAAATGTTTGTTTCAATATTTTTTAGGTAGGCAGAAACATTACTAACTCTCCCTTGCCAAAAGGGCAGAAAAGAAGAATACTGCAAAGCCAACATTCATAAAAGTTGGCTTTAAATACCCGCCTAAAGGAGCAGGAAGAATTGTGAACAGTAACAAAATTAGTCCTTGAACTAATAATGGATTAGTGAACCGAAACCAAGTCGGATACTTCTTATAAGAAGCAAATCGAAAAAAAAGGAAGTTTCCAATAAGATAACCTGGCACACCAAACCATGATAGAAATTTCAAATGCCGAACGAAATTATCCAACACATCAGGCCGTATAAAATGTTCCCCCGATATGAAATAATAGGCAGCGTGAAAAGCCCCCCCGAAGAATTCTACCGAACAGAAAGCTATAAAAAGTATAGCGGAAAGGTTTTGGTTGCACGATTCAAACATTTGTCGGATATGCCAAAATCCGAAGCAAATTAAGAAAGCACAAATGATACCAAACAAAGAACCAAAAGAAGCCCGAAAAGCTGACACATCAGGCATTGCACCAAAGCCGGAAAGATCATAAGTTGAACCAGAAACGGGCTGTGCAAGAAGAACCATGTCGCAGAAAGCCATGCCTAAGGCACCCGCTATACCAATGTAGCCATATAAATTCTTCACAAAATAAATTTAAGAACCCGCTCTGAATTTCTCCAACTTGCTGAAGAGAAAAGAGGAAACCGGGTTGGTGGCTACATAGAAAAGTGCCAAAGGAACAAAACAAAACAACCCACGCTTAAACGAACTCTCCATAAGCGAAGAAATAGGTGCATTTTGAGTTTTTTCATTTATCAAATAGAACACCGATGCATAAAACAGCAACGAAACAAAAAAGAAGGTAAGGGTGTACAGATTATCTGCAATCGCCTGCTTTACTCCGCTTTTAATGCTCCATCCGACATTAGTGAGGACAAACAAAAAGAACAGTATAAATACAAGCCCGTACAACTGTCCCCCATCAATCGCCCCATGCTGCCCTCCAAACAGAAAAGCACTTATGTAATCCCAAAGTATATTAAAACGTTCACTGTTGTATCCCATTCCAAAATCAAACCGCCCTTCCTGCGCTGCATGTATTTTTAATTTTAAGTAAAGATTCCAAACAATAAAAGGCGCCACTGCTATAGCTGTGTAAATAATCGTATGTTTCCAATTCTTTGTTTTCAAGGCACTTATTCCCACAATAAGCAATCCGGCAGCTATAAAAACAATAGTGTCGCTACGTATCCATATAACAAATGCCATTAACACCGCCCCCAACCAAAAGTATTTTGTATCGCGTTTGTTAATCCAGGTAATAGTTGCAATGGCTGAGGCACCTACGTATGCAGTAGTGGGTAAATTGCCTAAGCCTAAAGCTGCATGTGAAAACAATTCAGGGGTAACCATTAACACCAAGGTAAAGAATGATGCAGCAGTAGACCCGACAAAGCCATTAACTAAACTGTAGAAGGTGGTAAGCAACGACAAAAAGAAGAGTGTGGTAATAATTTTTGCAGTAACCGCTCCAAAAATGTAAACATAGGCGAGGGACGCATGAAACAGTGGCGGGTAAATCCCTCCCGCCCCTTCAAGATTATAATCGAAGAGGCTGATTTTAAGCTTTCCTTCCAAAGCCATTATTCTTCCCATTTTATCGAACGAGCCAATGGTATCATGTTCGGTAGCTGGCCAAAAAAGGTTCTTTACCGTAATAGCATAAAACAAATAACCTATAATAAGGATTACAAAAATTGCTACCAGGTTAATACTCCTTAAACTAAAAACAGGAAGTTTGACTTCATCTTTTAGCAAAGTAAGGGACTTATAGTTTGCTCCGCTAATAGTGAAAATAGCCACCATGTTTATGCCAATGAGTATACCCTGCGAGTATTTAACGCCAAAAACATCCAGTAAAAACAGGAAAAAGGTTTCTAACCCTATACCTATAAGAAACGAGTAACCAACCAGTTCAAACAGTGTATATCTCCTGCTAAATACAGGCAAAATAGACAACCCTAAAACGTAGCATAATAGTATTCCGACTGCCAGCATGCTTTAGTTGGTTTTAATTTGAGTAGGAGGTTCATTAATAGGGAATACCCCTTCTGTTGGCCGCTGTCCCTCCGGAACAACATACTTTAACCTGTCATACCCCTTTCCTTCTATAACTACTAAGTGTGTAACACGCTTTGCCAAATCCGGATGTTCATTCTCTCTGCCAATAGCAACACACAAACGAGGGTAAATAAAATATTCCATCCATTCAGGATCGTAAATAAAATTCCAACGAGAGTTATTGGAAACCTCCGCATCACCCTCCGGCAGCAGCAAAACCGCATCTTCCGGAGTGTTTTGTTTGATGTATTGTATAAAAGCATAGTTGCCTACCCGCATCGCCATTTTAGCTTCCAAAAAAGATTGCTCAGTTGAATCAACTCCCTGCCGGTGAAGTTCATCTCTTACCTGTTCTATATTCTCTAAATTTTTAAATGCCAAATCGTGAATCGCCCAATGATAGCCCTTTGTAATACGTGAGAAAAAACTGGTGTCACTTTGTATCTCCATTATTTCATTGTACACCTGTTGTAGCCTTAGTTGGTTAGCATCGCTCTGACGCAGTTGCTGAAACTCCTGATATAATTCAGGAAGTTTACTCTGCCTTTCGTTTCTTTTGTCAATCAAAAACAAAACAAAAGCAATACCGGTAATAATGATAAGATTTCGGAATAGGTAGGTTCCAGAACTAATTTCCGAAGGAACTGTTCTTTTAGCCGTTGATGCAGCGATAATTTGTTTTTGTTGTTTTGCCACAGCTATTAATTCACAAATCTGAATTTAACTAGTACCCATAGCGCCTTGAGGCCATCGCGCCAGTTCATTTTCTTCCCTTCTTCGAAACTGCGAGGATAATAGTTCATGGGAAGTTCCTTAATCTTATACCCCATCTTAGAAACCTTGGCAGTTACTTCCGGACAAAATTCAAAGCGGTCATATTCTAACGGTAAACTTTTTAAAATATCGGCTTTAAATACTTTATAGCATGTAGCCTCATCGGTTATATTTTGCCCATAAAGAATATTTACAACCCAACTTAAAAAGCGGGCTCCGAACTTGTATGCAAAATACAAAGACTGACCCGTAGGATTTAAATAGCGTGAACCATATACCACACTTGCCTCTCCGCTTTTTATCGGAGCAGTTAAATGAACAAAGTCGTTAGGGTTGGTTTCTAAATCTCCATCCTGAATAGAGATTATTTCTCCGGTGGTATAGGGTATACCAGTTTTAATGGCGCCTTCTTTCCCTTTATTCTTATCATGGTAGAAAATCTTTATACCGGGCGTTTCCTCATACTCCTTTAATATATTACGGGTACCGTCAGTAGATGCATCATCTACAATCACCAGTTCCTTTTCAATAGGCACAGCCTGTACCTTCGCTATTATTTCGCGAATTGTTTTTTGCTCGTTAAAAACCGGCATTATGATACTGAGCTTCACTGATGAGTTTCTGTTTATTTGAAGAGCGACAAAACTAAGAGAATAAGTAAAAAAACAAATCGTCTCAACCGCTAAGTGGCATAGTATTTAAACGATACTGCAATTCAGAACAACAGTTCCGCATTTTTGCTACGGCTTTGCCAACTTAGCCTCCAACTGCCTTAACACAATAGGAATACTCTGCTCGCGAGGGTTGAGTTCGTAGCTTTTAAGGAAATAGACGTATGCGCTATCGTTGCGCCCCATTTCAAGATAAGTTTTAGCAATATTCACAGTCGGCTCATAGGCATTTGGCATACGCTGTAACAATCTCTGATTTGTTTTTACCGATAACTCAAACTGCCGAGTTTTAAAATAGGCATAACTTAAGTTAGCATATACTTCCTTGTGATTAGGATATTTTTCAAGATACTTTTCATACAACTCCACCGCAGAAGCAGTATTCCCTTTCTGATCTTGTATAATGGCCATACTGAATAGCGGGGCGTAAAAACCTGTATCAATTCGAACAGTTTGTTCGTAAGCTGTATAAGCGGCATCAATGTTGCCAGTCATTTCATGTGTTCGGCCTAAGTCGTATGAGGCATTTAAGAACTGCGGATATATCTTAATTGCCTTTTCGAAATGAGCGATGGCTTCTTTTCTCATTTGCATCTGCTTAACTTTATCGGTTTCTTTACCTGATTCAATTAACAAATGTAATCCTAACAGATTCTGAGCCTGTGCGGAGTTTTCTACCACATCTATATCACGCGAAAAAAGGGTAATCCTATCTTTCCAATCAGCATTACGCGCTATTGTAACAAGGGAATAAATTACTAACAATGACACAAAAGTTATTTTAATCGGGGGGCGCATATCCTTTATCCCAGTAAAATCTACTCGTTTACTCTGCTTAAACAATTTAAAAAGGGACCATGTTAATATCATTGAAAAACCAATAGAGGGAATAAAAAGAAACCGATCGCCCATCA
>CAZLXD010000046.1:0-17646 GCA_964563185.1 uncultured Chitinophaga sp. | reverse complement strand
GCATAGTGGCTGTGCTGCCGGTGGTCTTATCAATTTGCAGTGTCTGGAACTGGGTCCTTCCGCTCAGTGCCTGTGCCGCGTTATCTATCAGTATTACGATACCGGCACCATTCACAACCGAAGTAGTAGTAGAACCACCTGTCCAGTTCCCGCAAACGCTAAGTTTTCTGCTGCCCTCAATAGTTACCGAAGCATCATCCTGCACGGTTATATCTTTTACCGAAACATCAGGAGAACCGGTGAAGATGGTAGGGAAAACAAGGCCGCCTGCAGGGATTGTAGGAATAACCACCGTAAATCCGCAGCCGTTGGGTACAGTATTACCGGTCCAGTTACCGGCAATATGCCAGTCGTTACTGATATCTCCCTCCCATACAACCGATGCTGTAATGTTAAACTCATCGGCTCCCATATCCGGAGTGCTGGTGCGCGAACCGTTGTCAAAGTCGGTGATTACACCTGCATTGGAACCGGTGCTTTCAACAGCCGATGGTATGGTGGTGTTAATGATATGCAAATCAGGAACGGCAGTTGTCGGGCTAATCAGATAAGGATCTGAAGAAACTCCGGCTATGTCATAACCTGCGGTACCTTTCCAATTGGTAAAATTATAATTTGTCGTTCCGACCCTCCCTACAGTTCCACCGGTACCCGGTGCAAACACATCGTTGTAGTTGCAGGTAACTCCACCTACCCTGTCTAAGCTTACCGCATAGTGGCGACTGGTACTACCCGAAGTATTAGAGCGGGCATTAAAGAAGATATTGTTCCGCACATCTATGGTATTGTTACCCGATGTATACGTAAGCAACCTTCTGAAAGCATAACTATTAATTCCTGTAGATGTACTTACTCCGGTTCCTCCAATGTAAACGGTGTTGTGGAAAATGCTGAGGGCAGATGTAGTAGCAGTAGTGGAATCTACAATACCGCCAATAATAAGTGCCTTGGTCAATGGTACTCCGCTAGCGTCAATACCTAACCGTATCATGTTATTGCTAATTTGGCTAACTCCGTCAGCCAGATTAATGCCTACCAGCGAACCACCGGTAGCATCAACCGATAAACTGTGTACAAAATTCTTAGTAACGAAGCTGGCGGTTGTGCCTCCTTTGTAATGTATACCAACTACCTGAACCGGCAAAGTGGTATTGCTGGAAACAAGCGAGTGTATGGTATTGCCCGTTACGGTTTGCACAACTGCGCTCGCAGATGTTTGGCGAATACCGGTAATGGCCGCAGAAGCTCCAGTGGTTATAACTCCCGCATCAGAAGTAAGATTATAAACCGTGTTCGCAGTAACCGTGTTGGTTCCGGCTGTAGTACTAATACCGGTTACAGCAGCACCGCCTAAATCGGTAGCATATAAACCCCAATCTGCGCTGGTGCAAATCGCATAATTCGGATCGTTATTAAATTTGTCATACAGCCAGATAGACGGATAGTAGGTGCCAGAGGCAGTTGTAGGAATAGTAGCCGGTGAAGTAGGGACTGAAGGATAACCGGTATTGTATAGATAGCTTGCTGGATTTGGCGATGCCGTTTCCATCAGTAAGTTCACTTTAATAGCCTGAGAAAATACTCCGGTTATAAGACCTGATGCAAGGGTAAGCGGTATTGCTGTAGTTCCGTTTGATTGGGTAACTTTAACAGTAAGTTGTCCTGCAAGGGCCAGAGTTGTTGAGCCGCCAGAAGTATTAACTAAACTGTAAGTGGTGGTGCCTGTAAATACAATAATACCACCAGGGAGGTTCGATAATCCGCTATTATAACTCAGGTTCGGAGTTATTCCTGAACAGGTACCTCCATTTGTTGGAACAACATTTCCATTAGCGGTGAAATAATCGTAATTCCCCACCAGCCATGGCAAATCAGTCGTGGTTGACATACCCCACTTTACATTACCATTCAGGTTGGCATAGCTGGTATTGGTAATATCAACTGTCAAGCCCTTACTTGTTTGGGCTGTGCCATAATAACCTATATCTCGTCCATTGGCTGTAGCTGCTCCGGTACCGGAGAAATATCCGGTGTAGGTGATACTGGTAGTAGTACCCGTGGCCGCATCAATAGTAGCTTTCGATGTTTCTATCAACCCACCACCAGTACCTGCTGATATTTGTATACCAGCTACTGTGTTATTAGCAATACTCGAAATACCCGTTGCATTGGAGAGTATACCCGTAAACTTAGGAGTAGCACCGGTGCTTGCAAAAGTAATACCCTTAGTGGCAGGATGGTCGCTGCTGCCAATAAAGTTACCGGTAGTGGTTCCTATATTGGCTTTTCCTGCAACCAGGTAAATTCCTGCATTCTCATCAATTGTAGTAGATGAAATATTGATGTTCCTGATAATGTTATTCTGAATGCTGCTGGTAGTGCCGGATGTTGAAACTCTTAAATGGACGCCAACAAAACTGTTGTCACCTCCGCTTTGGATCCACTCAGTACCACCACACAATGGATCAATACCCCCAATGTAGTTGTTCTCGATTACGAACCCTGAATTGCTGCTATGGTCAATGCTAATAGCCCGACAATCAAAAGAGCCTGTTCTCGCAGCATCTTGATAAAAACTGTTTCCGGTAATCGTCCAGCTTGCACTGCCTCTTGCGGCAGCCGAGTTTCCAATCCAGATACCGGCAGAAATACCTCCGGTCGCATAAAAATTCGAGATGTTACAATTAGAAACCGTAATGCCGCTGTTTTCAGCCCCCGATGAATTGGTTCCTATAGACACAATACCATAGGCCGTTAAACTGCTGGTTGTGCTTTGGGTTGTAATAGCGCAATTATCTATCACATTGTTGTCATTGCCGGTAGTGCCGGCAGTGCTAAAGCGGAAAACCCCGGCACCTCCATCTGTGAGAGTAGATAAGCCCGTTGATGAACCCCTGAATGAGCAATATCTGAATGTATTGCCGGTAGCATCGTTATATAGGTTAAAGGTTGAATTATAAGAACTGGCTGCTGTACTAATATTACGGAACACTAAGTGTACCGAATTCGAAGACAGGTCTGGAATACGGCCGTCAATAGTCACGCGGTCTGCACCGTTAAACCTGAATAGTCCACCCGTAGCCACTGTTGTTCCGGTGTAGCCACCAGATATGGAACTGTTACTTACCGTACGCGTTGTACCGGCATCGGGGGTAATAGTTAAAGTATAGTTACCCACACCAGATTCTATCCACTGGTTCAATCCAAACTGACCACCTTCATTCGTAATGTTACTGGTTACCCTTACCGTCAAGTCACCGGTAACGGTAGCAGAGTTCATTGCCTCAAACAATCCTCCCGGATTTGTAAATGATGTAAACGTTTCACCAGTACCTACGTTTACAGTTCCCGCCAGTTCACGGTCACCTATTACAAAATACCCCAGTGATGCCGAAGAAATTGCCGTAGCACTGGCAATAGTATTGCCACTAACGGTTCCTCCTCTGTAATTATATTGCCCACCTTGTGTTACAGATTGTCCGATAGCACTACTAGTGCTTAACCCGGATTGAGTGAGAATTACATTAGTAAGTGAAGTAAGTGGTGTACTTGCTATAGCTGACCAGTAACGGTTATCAATATTGCTTAAACCAGGTCCCGGGAATCCTCCGCTTGGTCCTTCTACTGCCTCAACAGTTATGGTAGTAGCTGCTGATGTAACTGGACTAACAAGTTGCAACAGATTGTTCTCTACTTTCCCTACAGGGAAATTATAAGTACCTGCTGTTACAGGATTTGCAAGATTGAGCATGATTTTACCATCCAGGAAGCCACTGTTTGCTCCAACGTTTACGTTACCCGGTGTTGTTCCGGTAACTGTGACCAAGTTTGTTCCATTATGGATGTCGCCATCTGTCATAGTTAATGTTGTAACCGAAAGAGGACTAAGCAAATCAATATAAGCACCGACTCCTGTCCGACCCATAATAAACGTTCCTAACAATTGTCCACCGGTTGCAAAGTCAAGCGAACCGGTATTACCCGCTGTTGCTCCTGCCAACGTAAGGTTAGATGTACCGGTTCCAAAAATTTCACCAGTTCCGGTATTCACCAATCCATTTACTGTAAGTGTGGTTCCGCCTCCAATAGCTAGTCTGCCGGAAGTAAGTCCGAGGGTTCCTGTTACAGTAAATGTTCCGTTACTGGAAGCAGTTACAATTCCCGTTTTATCAACGGTAAGATTGGTATAAGTGGTAGCCGGAGTTTTTATGGTCTGCGCTGCGCTCGTATTGTTATACCTTACTAAGTTACCCCCTGCGCTGGCGGTTAAAGTAGTTATAGTCGAAGTGCCGCCCAGGTTAAGAATGGCGTTTGCTCCATTGGTAAAATTGCCAAGTCCTGCCAAAGAGGTGGCCACATTACAAGTGATATTATTAGTAATAATCACGGCCGTATTAATGCTCATATTCGGAATAGCAAGCACATTGGTAACAGCACTTCCGTTAAATGCCTTACCGGTTACACTGAACGTATATAACCCGCTTCCGGCATTAAAGGTTCCGTTTTGTGTAATATTTCCCGCAATGGTTATAGGCTCATTTACAGTATTGTTATTCCAGCTACCAGTACCGTTGACAGTCAAATCTGTAAATGTTTTTGTACCGGTTGTGCTGGTAATGTTCACCGTACCTGACACACTTGTTGGTCCGTTAATAGCCAGCGCAGTAGTAAACGCCCCGATGTTCAAAGTAGAGCCATTGGTAATCGTCAAAGACCCATTGGTAAGGGGTATAGTAGTTGTGCCGGTTCCGCTAAAGGCAGTAGCATAGGTATTATCAGCAATTTCCAGATTACCGAAAGTGCTGGTTCCCCCATCAATAGTATGTGCAATACTGCCACCGGCAACAGAAATTTTACCTGTACCTGAATGGGTTCCTCCGTTAGTTATGTTGCCGTTAACTGTTACAATTCTTCCCCCATCTGCCAGTGTTGTGCCGGATGCAATGGTTAACTTACCTCCTACTGTAAAATTTTGTGCCGCTGTTTTAACCACCCCTCCTGCAATGCTCAGGTTACCATAAGTCATAGGTGTTACCGGCACTTGAATGTTGCCTAACAAAGCAACATTATTATTAATAGTACTGGTAGCCGCCAAATTGTAATACTGGAACAATGGTAACGGGTTCGCATTCGAGTAGGTCATGGTAAACACTGAGTTATTACTCATAGCAAATGTTTTGCCTGAGGCAATACCCGGTCCGGCAATCAGAAGGGCGTTATCTGTCAGCGAACCGGTATTGGTATTGGTTATTGTCAAATTACCGCTGATTGTAATGGCAGCATTGATAGGATTAGCAACTGTCTGTGAAGCGCAATCCCACACTACATTACCAAAGGCACCGGTTGCAGCAAAAGACAGACCGGTCATTGCGGTGCTGGTTATACCTGTTACTTCAATAGTAGAGCCAACGTTGTTGTAATTTGCCACTGGCAAAACACCGCCATCCCTTTGATGTTTATAGAATGAGCCCGTTTGATAAATTAACGTGGCTACAGTTCCGGTTATTGAAGCACCTGTGCCAATATTGCTGACTGTTCCGTTCACACGGTTTATTGAGCTGGCAGTGTTTAAAGTAAGAACTCCGCTGTTATTGATGGTACCGTTCACGGTCATATCATCTCCGGTACCGTTTGCAACGGCAAAGTTAACTCCCGGGGTAACTGCCAGTATTCCCAATGCATCAATAGTTAAATTATCCGCGGTCTGGTTAGCGGTAACAGTTACTGTATGTCCCGACCTTACAAAAATACCGGCTGAGTTTACGTTGTTTGGTGCCACCGTAGCCGGCAGGGGTGCAGGCGATAAAAATGCAGGGTCGGTAGATACCTCCCAGGTAGAAGCGGCATTCCAGTTACCGTTACTCACGCTTTGGTAGTAATAACCACCTGCTGCATTCTCACGTCCGGTAAAATCAAACCGCTGAGGAGAGAGAGTAGTGGTATTAACCAGGAAGCCATTGGCAAAGTTTACCGTTGCAGTAAGCACCGGTGAAGTAACTGATGAAGCATACTCTACCCAGTTGGCAGAAGTACCGTCATAACGGTTAACTTTCAAATCTCCTTCCGTTCCGTTTATGTCTTCACCAACGGTGTTATCATAAGTAAAACTGGTAACCAGTGTATAAGAAGTTGTTGGCGGAGCAAACGGATATGTCATAGACCAGTAACGACTTAGATAATCCGGTGTAACAAGAGGGTCGTTCGGATGACGGATATCGGTTACCCGCATACCTATATTGCCGGCTGTGGCTCCGGAAACCGCTGTAAAGTTCAGCGTGACAGGAGTATACTGAGTTGCACCTACGTTATCGCCAATGGGAAAAGTAAACGAATACACTGATGCCGGGAATGCTTTAATAAACTGACCTGTACCGTTAGTTACCACCATGTTGGTGTTAGACAGGGCCGCTCCGGTAACAGTAGCTGTTGCGTTGCTTAAAGTCAGATTGTTGTTACCTAACTTCACAATACTGCTGTTTAATTGCAGTGCTCCTGCTGCTCCGCTTATTGCAACCGGTGCGCTTAAATCAATGTTTACGTTATTAAACACAACCGAGTTTGCAGCCGTTAAACCGTTTCCGGTACCGGTGGCCCCGGCATTATAAATGTAATTAGCAGCGGCACCGTAAGTTCTGGTTCCGGTTACCTGGATGTTACCGCTAAGGGTTGGGCTGGTAGTAATACCGTTCGAACTGGCCAGGCTTAAAGTAGTCGTAGTTGCACTAAAGTTGTTAAACGCTCCTGCTCCTGTTACCAGGTTCGCTCCGCAGTTCAGTGTTCCGTTATTGGTTAAAGTGCCTCCGGTGGCTATCCCTATACCGCTATTCATGGTAAGCGTAGCTCCGCTCGCAATAACAAGGTTACGGCTGGCGGATAAGTTTAACGCATTGTTCAGCGTAACCGTTCCCGCATTCACATTGTAGTTGATGAAGGTATTGGTTACTGTTCCTGCCGATTGGGTATAGGTATTGCTGTTCGCTGCCGTAAAGTTAATAGCAGAAGCCGTTGTTCCGGTTTGCGTAAGCGTTCCTCCGGTTTGATTGTAACTGCCATCTATATTCAAGGTCATGGCAACTGCCGCTGTGGTCAGGTTAAACGTGCCGGTGGCCGAGTTCATCACAAAATCTCCGTTAACCGTTAAAGCCGAAGTAGTAGTGCCTAACACCACCGAACCGGTGCCGGTATTGTTGATGGTAAAGTTGTTCTTGACCGTAGTGGCTCCGGCCATCTGAAGTGAAATAGCTAAAGTCTGTGCGCCCGTGCTGTTGAAGGTGAAGTTTCCGAAACTCTGGCCGCTGAAGCCTGCCAATGTTGCAGCATTGGTCGTTCCGGTTACGTTACAGTTTGAACCAGAAGCCCAAGTAGCTGTTGGTATGGTACCCCCGTTCTGTGCATGTTCATAAACACCGGTAGCTGAAACTGTGGTAGTGGTTGCACTGCTGTTCAGTATTACTCCCTGATTAATGAATGTTCCGTTAACATTCAGTTTCGAAACTGCATTTAAAGTAAGGTCTGTTCCGTTTCCGTTAGCCAGTGTAAACGTCACTCCCGGATTAATGGTAAGAGTGGAGTTTGCAGTAGCATCAAAACTTAACTGGTCGGCTGTTACATCCGCATCCACCGTTACATCGTGGCCAAAGCGAATCAATATATTTGACGAATTAGCGGAACTTGGCGGGTCAATAGCCGCACCAAAAGTTACGTTATCGGTAGAAACCTCCCACGTAAGTGGGTTACTCCAGTTACCGCTGGCAATAGTGCGGTAGTAATAAACAATATCTGATTTCCGTCCCGTAAAATCTCTGCCGTTTAACAAGCCTGTCAACTCATTTAATGTTCCCGAAGCAGGGAAAGTTAACGTACTGTTCACAGGCAATATGTTAGGCACTACTGTAGTAGTATAACCATTCCATACCAAACCCGTAGTAGACCATTGCGCGGCTGTTAAGTTAGCCTCTGCTCCCCATGCTAAATCGCTGGCAGGGTAGTGCATCACTGCATTGTTGTAATTATAAGTAGTAAGCCCGGTAGAGGTAAACGACCAGTAACGTGCTATATGGTCAGTAGATATATCCGGATTATCAATCTCGACATGAGTTAATGCCGTAACCTTTGCACCCAAAGTACCGGCCAATGCATTGGCTGTAAAGTTAATACTAAACGGTGAGTAAGCACCACCGGCTCCTATAGGAAACAGGTAGGCTGTTGGTACAACTGTTGTAATGTTTCTGAAAAACTGTCCCGTTCCATTGGTTACCACCATGTTGGTGCTTGATAAAGCAGCACCGGTGATTGTTCCCCCGGTATTTAAAGTAAGGTTATTAGCCCCCAAACTTAACAGAGTATTGGTAAGCGAAAGTGTGGTCACCGTAGCTGATGAAGTAAGGTTCAGTGTAGGGCCGTTAAAAGTAACTGTGGCTGCACCATTAAAACCTGTTCCTGTTTTAGTACAGGCGCTGTTATAGGTATAATTCGCCAATGGGCTGAGATTATGCGTTCCTGTGGTTTGTATGCTACCCTCTGTGTTGCTTAAACTAAGCCCGTCAACGTGGTTAGTAATAATACCCGCTCCGGCATTCATTGTAAACAAGCCCGTGTTCGCGATGATGTTTGAGCCCATGTCAACTACTGCCGGTGAACTTATACCTACGTTTACAGCATTTGGCGTTACAAAGTTATTCCATGAACTATAAGTTCTTGTTCCCGTATTAATAAAGTTAAGCAGACCTGTAGCTCCTGCAAAATTGCTACTTACCGTACCGTTGGTGTGCGCAAAGTTGCCCCCCACCTGTAAATCGCTGATGTTGGCCGCAGCACCGGTTGTAAAGTTAAGTATACCCGCTACGTTAGCGGTTGGGTTAATATTCACAGTGCCGGTTACAATCAAGCGGCCGATAGATGCCGCACTGCTGACGGTATAGCTATTCAGGAACAACTTAGAGTTAGCTCCACCGCTGCCTGCATCGTTTAAGGTAAGTGAGGCTACTGTAAACTGCGAGGTGGTAGCAGTAGTATTATTAATGGCTAACTGCCCACCGTTTATTATCAGGTTACAGTTTGGATAACTAACTGTGGCCGGTGTAAGAGCAAGTTTAAATGTACTCGTGTTAGCTACCGTAAAACTAGTCTGTATGCCGGTGGGGTTTGCCATAACTAAATTAGCTGTTTGTCCGGCACAATCCCATTTAAGTTTACCAAAATTTTGTGCAAACCCTGTAGGTGTTACACTCATTACACCTCCCGGTGAGGAGCCATTAATATTGCAGTTAGAGTTAGCATCCCAACCCGCAGTAGGTATAACACCTGCGCTTCTATTGTGGTTGTAGTTAGACCCCGAAGTAAACAGTAAAGTTGTGCCATTGGATGTAATTGAGCCCAAAACATTATTTACCGTTCCGTTCACCGTAGTCACAACTCCCGCTGTAGTAGTAGCGGTAAAGGTGCCGTCTACATTCATAGTTCCGTCAACAGCAGCCGTGGTTCCCGATGTGGCTGTTAATGCAAATATGCGCGATGCACCTATATTAAGAACTGCCGATGAAGCAATACTGGCTTTCGATAAAGCACCCATGGTAATATTCACATTAGTGCCAATATTCAAAGCGCCTGCCTGCAAATCTAAATCGTTAGCCGCAGGTCCGTTGGCTATTGTTAAGGTGCTTGCACCGGCCGCCTGCAGAGTTACATTAGTGGTAGCATCCTCTACACGCAACTGACCAATGGTTTGTGTAGCCGGTAAATTAGTGGCTATGGTAGGTAAGGCCGTATAGGTGTTATCAAAAATTAAAATGTCGGTTGCATAAGGGGTGTTGCGCGTTGGTGTCCAGTTGGTGGGATCCTGCCAGTCACCGGTGCCTGATGTTTCATTCCATGTATAAATACGGTCGGAATTAATCCCCGTGGTAAAAATATTGTTGTTTAAGGTGCCGGTTATCTGGTTATGCGCATTTGATGTCTGACTGGTGGCTCCGGGTGCCCCGCTGCTAAGCGAGTTCCATGACCCATCATAGCGGTTCAGCGTATAGCCGGTGACACTTGTATAATCGCTAGCCAGATAAGTTAAAGCCATTGTATACGTATATGCTTGCGATGGATTATCATCGGTGAAACTCCAGTAACGGCTTAACCCGCCACCCGCCAAGGCAGGAGAAGGTATCGCATCGGTCACATTCACACCCACTGTGCGGGTTACCGCATTGGCGCTGAAAGTAAGCGTAACCGGTGAGTATTCTGCTGTGCCCGAGTTATCTCCAACAGGATAAACGAAAGAGGCAGGTGTAAGGTTTACAAATTGCTTTTTCAGTTGACCGGTATAGGTGCCTCCTGTGGCATCCGCCACCACATGATTGGCAGCCGTAGCGCCCGTAATGTTGGTAGGTGAAAGCAGTGTTAAATTCTTATTATTCAAAAACAGCTTACCACTGGTAAACACCAAACCGTTACCGCTTACATTAAGGGTAAGATTGGTTCCTGTGCTTCCGTTAAGGGTAACACCGTTCGCATTATTTATAGTAAGGGTACTTAACTGCGTAACCTCTGCAGGAACGTAGTGGCCGGCTATTGCTCCGGTATAGTTAAGTAAAGAGCCGGTGGTGGTTAACAGGGTTCCCGATGTCTGGCTGATGGGTTGTCCGTTCAATGTCAATTGCCGGGTATTTACATCCAGCGCACCGCTGGTTAAAGTAAGCGTACCGTTAACAGTAAAGTTAGCCCCCATCACCGCTCCTGCTCCGTCATTTAATTGAAGGTTGCCGTAGGCACCGGTACCGGTAAGCGGGTGTGCGCTGCCCGGGCTTAATAATATTTTACCGGTAGTAGTTGAGGTATGCCCTGCAGTATTCGCAATGCCTGCCAATGCAGTAATGGTATAGGTATTATCATTAAAACCTGCACTGGTGCCTATGCTAAACAAACCGGCTACCGAAAAAGCACCTGCAGCCTGCTTGGTGCTGTTCAACAGGTTAAGTATACCATAAGGGGTAGGGACAGCCGATACATTCTGCAAAGCAAATGCTCCGTTATAATTAACCGTACTTGCAGGTACAAAGCTATAGGTAGTAAAAATAGCCGGGAACGGATTGGCTGTGGCGTTGGTCATAGTAAACGTGCCGGTTGCTCCGATGGTAAAGGTGCCTCCGGTTCCGGTCATCACGTTAGTATTATCAGCCAGTGTTCCGTTCATTACATTCACATTACCGCTGCTGGTAATGGCAGTCGCCCCGCCCAGTTGGGCTATCTGTCCCACCGCTGTTTTATTTACCCGTACATGCACATAGCTGGTCGGCTTCATGGTTTGCGGGGTATTTGCCCCAAAGTACTCTACTGTATTACCTGCCGCGGTAGCAGTAAGTGTAGGGGTAATGCTGGCAGATGCCACGTATAAAGTAGCACTCGCGTCATTTATGAGCGTACCGGTAAGGCCTACAGCAGCAACGTTCGAAAGTGTCATTGTTGCTTTATTGGTAAGCGTGGTGCCGGCATTAATATTAAGTGTACCAAGTATGGTAAACGGCAAACTGCTTTCGTAAACGGTAGCAGCGGTAGCACCGATGGTCAGGTTAAATAAGCTGATAGGGTTTGCACCGGTAATAGTACGCGTAGCACCCGAGTTAAACGTATAAGTTCCGGTAGCGGCAGGAGCTGTAAAAGTTCCATTGTTGATAATATTTCCGCTGATAGTTATAGCGGCCGCACCGGCTGAGTGGTTTCAGGTACCCGAACCGTTAATGGTCAAATTGCCCATGGTAATGGTAGCGGCTACTGCTGTATTAATAAGCCCGCTGGCATTAATAGTAGTGGCAGCAAGGTTCTTGGCACCGGTAGTACCGGTAACATTCAGGGTTCCGTTTGATGTGGTAGAAGTGCTTACCGTTAACCCGCTGGTAAAGTTTCCTAGATTGGCTATACCCGATGCCACATTAATACTGGTGGCAGTGGTAACCCCTGCTGTGTTGGTAAAGGTAACACCGGTTACCCCGTTACTGCTGGCAAAGCTCAGGTTATTAAAGCCCGATGTACCGGCAGTTGCCGAAGTTATAGTTTGTGCTGTGCTTCCGTCCATCAATATAGTACCTCCACCGGTCATGAGGATGGTGCTGTTCGTTACATTACCTTTTACTGTGATAGTAGCACCGGCATCATTTTTAGTAGCCCCGCTCATCAGCAAACTTCCATAAACAGGGGTAGCACCTATTATCTGTCCGGCAATAGCCGACACATACTCTGTCCAGCTGCTTACACCAAGAGAGATAGTACTAAACCCGGTTGGGAAAGTAGTAGCTACGGTAGCTGAACCCAAGCGTAAAATAGCAGTTGCCAAATTTGGCACTGTAATCGTAGCACTTCCGCCTCCTTGTAATACAAAACCTCCATCCGCTAAAATTCCGTTCAAAACACTCAATATGCCATCAACCTGTGTGGTTCCTGAACCAAGTGTGGCAACAGTGGCAGAGGTTTTATTAACAGTAAGGTTGCAGTAAGTAACCGGCCTAACCGTTTGAGTGTTACCTCCGTTATAAACTACCGTGTTGGGACAGGTACTAGCCACAAAATTGGTTACGGCAATAGTAGCGGGCGAGTAATTAAGTGTTCCACTTGCACCGTTAGTGTAGGTACCGCCTGCAATTGCTGAAGTAAGGTTTGTAGAAACAGTGAGAGTTCCTGTATTAGTAAAGGTACCTGCTCCGTTTACTGTTAAGGTGCCAATACTCAAAGCCCCGTGCGATGAACTGTAACTTCCGGTTACAGTAGCGTTGGTAATACTTATAGCCCCAAGGGTACCGCCAATTGTTTTTGACGGTGTTCCCGCAAAAGTATAAACCCCGGACCCTGAAGTAAAAGTGCCTGCGTCAGCAGCCAGGCTGCCGTTAATAGTATAGGCGGCATTGCCCGCATTGGTAAAACTGCCTGAAGTGGTCAGGTCGCCATTAATGGTAACGACAGCAGCACCGGCCGAGTTGTTCCATGTACCTCCGGCAGAAACAGTTAAACTGCTGGCGGTAACTGTAGCTGCCACACTAATGTTTACTGTACCCAGATTGTTGACAGTTACTGCGCCCAATGCTTTTGTAGCGGTAGCACCGTTTACTGCTAAGGTTCCGGTTACGCTTGTATTGCCGCTTACGGTAAGGGCAAGTGTACTGGTATTAAATGTTCCGCTGGTCACTGTTAAATTTCCCGACACATTGGTAATACCGGTAAGCGTAGATGCACCGGCACCATTATGCTCTAAATGGCGGTAGGTTCCTGTTCCTGAAACATTGTGCGCGGAAGCACCGGATAACAATACTCGTGTTTCTCCGGTGATAGTACCATTGCTGGTAGCATTGGTTAAAGCGGTAATGGTATAACTGTTACTTGCATCGGTAATTATTGTGCTCGCAGCGTTGGTAAACGCACCATTAGAGGTAATACTTCCCAACAGCGTTTTTGTAACACTGCCACCGCCTCCTATATTCAATATACCGTAAGAAGTCGGTGTGGCCGGTATATTCTGTGCGCCTGCTCCATTATAATTTACGGTAGAAGTAGCCGGGAAAGAATAACTGGCAAATACCGGCATAGGATTGGCATTGGTATTCGTCATGGTAAATGTACCGGTACCTGTAAGTGTAAAAGCTCCGCTACCACCGGTAAGCGTGTTACCACCATCAGCGAGGGTGGTTCCGGTACCTACAGTTATACTTCCGTTCGATGTAACCGCGCCTGTAAGAGTTTTCACCAAGGTGCCGGCTGTTTGTAAGTTATAAAAGGTAAAGGCAGGAATACTTTGTGTGCCACCGTTAAAACTGACCGTACTACCGGTCGTCACGTACCCACCTCCGGCAAAGGTGGCCGTAGGGCTGAATACATTGGCAATACCTATGGTGCCACCGGTTGCAAAAGTCACACTATTGGCTCCGCGGGCACCTGCAAGTGTGAGATTGTAGTAATTTCCGTACGCTACTGTTTGTGCTGCGGTAGAGTTATAATTGACTGTACCGGTAGCAGTGCCCGAAGCCGAAAATGTTCCCGATGTTTGTGTTACCGTACCCGAAATAGTGAGTGTGGAGAGGTTCCCCACTCCAAAAGTTCCCGCTGTAAGGATAACATTGTTTACACTGCGGGTCCATGAGGCAGGAGTAATTAAAGAAGGTGCTGTACCGGCATTATTTATACGGAATGTGTTAGGGCTGCTTCCTGCTCCCCAAACTATAGCATCCATAGCCTGTGCCGCTGCCCCGTTATACTCCAGCGTAGAAGCCACACCATAAACCGGTGAAACACCGGTAAATGCATTGGCGGTTACTTTGGCAATTCTTATTGTGCCATTACTGCTGAGTGTGCCGTTGTTGGCAAAAGTACCGTTGGCGGTTACAGAAATAGTTCCGTTCGAGGTAATACTGGAACTAAGCGCATTGGTGACCGTTCCGTTACTGCTCAACGACCCTATGTTCGAGTGCGTGGTGGTAGACGAAATAGTTAACACGCGTGAGGCGTTTACATTGATAGTACCTGAATTGCTATATGTATTTTTAAGCGTGGCGTGGGTAGTATTTGCCAAAGTAATATTGGCGTTTGTGTTTATAGTTAAAGTAGAACCGGAAGCTACTGAAATATCATCACCGGCAATTGAGGCAGTTGCACCTGTGGAACCTACAGTTAATGTGTAGGCTGCTGCACCCAACAAATTAACGGTTGCATTATTTTGAAGAACAATCCTGCCCATACTTGTTGCGGCAGCCATTCGTGGATACACTGCACCGGTTTGAGCACCAGCTGTACTACTTACATCTGAACCATCAAAAATAAAGATGTTCGCAGCAGAGGGGGTTATTGTTCCTGCACTGGCTCCACCTAAAGTTAGTGACCATCTGCTGGCACCAGCTATGGTAGTAGGGTTTGCGGTTCCCCCTATCCAGTAGTAGGTAGTTTGTGCCTGGGTGAAAGTGGCCATTACCAACATTAAAAGCGTAATTACAAAAGCTAAACTTTTGCTTTTAATAGTTGCCAATGCGGTCAGGGTAAAAATTCTGTTTTTCATAAACCTGTATTTTAAAAGTTGTGCTTAAATTTATTTTGAGCGTTTAAAGAAAATTGGCCGAAGGGGTGTGTTTTGTATGGTAATATAGGCAGGGTTTGTAGCGGTAAGGCTACACCGGCAAGTGCTAAAAAGAGGCTTTCGGATGCTAAGGAAACAGCCGCACGGCAAGCACCAAAGCAGGATGCTTTGATACGGGTAAAGGCATTGTTTACAAGCAGCGTAAAGTTGTTGACCATAGTTCTGTTTTCTGATTTCCGGCAGCAGAAAAATACTTTAATATCTACTTAATCCTGTTTCGAACCAAACTTCTTCTCCCCGCTTTTGCCTCTGTAAAAGAGGTTTCTTCTGCTCTGCTGCCCGGCTATGGGCAGTCTTTTGTGTGTTGTAACCCCGGGCTTGGGGTAAAGCGGTAAAACTGCTTTAACCTGCGCCTGTTATCTTAAAATTCAGCGTTGCTTTTCAACAATTCGTGTGCTGTAACTATGCTAATATATCAGATTATTTATGGTTTGTCAACATTTTACTAAAAAACGTCCTTTTTTGTGTATTTAACACCTGGTTTATACAAGAACTGTTCCAAAAGCAAATAACGCCTGCCCGTGCCCCTTTTTAAACCTATGCGCGTGGCACAGGGACGGGAGCGCGTGGCGCAGTGACGGGGGCGCGTGGCTCAGTGACGGGAGCGCGTGGCACAGTGACGGGGGCGCGTGGCGCAGTGACGGGAGCGCATGGCAGCAGGGACGGGAGCCGATAGGCGGACTATGACAGAGAGAACACCCTGAGGTATTGCGGTAGCACCCAAAGAGATTATTGTTCCACCAAAAGCTGCGGAAGATGCCTGTTGTAAATTTTGTAGGGAAGGCGGTTTAAAAACTATTCAGGTAACTCAAATTCAGTTTCCCATTCTTTATCCGAATCAACGGTGCGCAGTTTTACCTTTAAAAAAGAATGGTCATCGCGTTTTAAATGAAAGCGGTCAATTACCGTGCTTTGTTTTTCGTCCGAGGTATCTTTGGGTTTAATAACATCGCCTATACGGGGCATAAACGGATAAAGAATGGTCAGCCGTTCATCTTCGGTTTTTACTAACCCGGTAGCCGTTTCAAAAAGAATTTCTTCAAATTTCTCGGCCACTATCTCGTCATTAATTTCTTTTCGGGCGCGCTCCGAAATCTTACTGGTCCAGTCAAAAAATTTATCTAATGTTTTCATCTGAAGCTCCTCGCGGATATACTGAGGAAACGGTGAGCGGATATGTTCTTTACCGCCAAACCAAAACTCAAAAGCAGCGCTAATCATTTCGCTTTCTATCAGCGGCTTTACTTTGTTATCGTCTGTCATACTGTGTTTATGTTTTGTAAATCAACCGCCAATGGCTACCATGGTGCGGTTTTTTTGTTTACTAAAATCGTTCAGGGTTTCTGCACCGCCACGTATGGCTTTTTTATTCCAGACAGTTTGTTCAATCATCGGCACAATATCTTCTCCCCTGCGCAAAGCGCCAAGCAAGTCGGTTTCACCGCCCGAAAACAAACAGTTTTTCATTTTGCCATCTGCCGTTAATCGCAGGCGGTTGCAGGTATCGCAAAACGGATTGGTAATGGAACTGATAATAGCAAAGGTACCCAGATGGCCTTCAATGGCATAATTTTTAGCGGTATCGTTTTTGCCGTCATCTAATTTAATAATGCCGCTGCCAAACTGCTCATCAATTTTTGCCATTATCTCCCGATACGAAACGCCCTTTTCCCAGTTCCAGTTATTTCCGTCAAAAGGCATAAACTCAATAAAGCGCACATGAACATTTTTGTCTTTAGTCCACGATACAAAATCGCAAACCTCCTCATCGTTTACGCCTTTAATTACTACGGCATTTACTTTTACATGAAATTTATTTTGCAGCAGCAGTTCAATGTTCGAAACCACAGTATCAAAATAATCTCTGCGGGTAATGGTGTTGAACTTTTCTTTTTTCAGCGAATCGAGACTTACGTTGATGGAATGTACTCCGCACTTCGTAAAAGTTTCAATGTATTCGTTTACCAAAATTCCGTTGGTAGTAATAGCGAGTTCAACAGGCAGTTTCGAAAGCTCTTCCAAAATCAGCTTAGCATCCTTTCTAACCAGCGGCTCGCCACCGGTCAGCCGTATTTTTTTAACTCCCAGCGAAACAAAAGTTCCGGTTATGCTTATTATTTCTTCCGCACTCATAAATGTTGAACGCGGACGAAGCAGTATGCCTTCAGCCGGCATGCAGTAGAAACAGCGCAGGTTGCATCGTTCGGTAAGCGAAATGCGCAGATAATCGTGAACCCGATTAAACTGATCAACAATACCTGTGCTTTTAATTTCCATTATGCTCAATTAAAACTGCTCCATTTCTTTTTGAAGAACTTCAAACTCCTCTTTCGATATATATTTCTGCGCCAAAGGAAACAGCGTAACGTCTTCGCGGTAAATATGAAGTTTCAGAAGTTCGATAAGTTCCCGGGAAGTTTCATAGGCAGTATCCAGAACAAAAATTCTCGAACGCTCATCGGCCATGCGCGTTGCCAAACCGAGCAGATTGAATGCCAATGCACCGAGTTGAATAAACTTTACGTGGTCGTCTTCCATTACATCAA